>CAIWOY010000090.1 GCA_903914415.1 uncultured Phycisphaerales bacterium
CCCGACTAGCGCCGGGCTTTTCTTGAATCCGCCCTAAGATGGCAGATAATGTGTGCGGGCCGTTGGACCGTGCGTGGCCGCGTGCCGGTCGGCAAGCTCTTGGAGGTAGTTCCGATGAACGTTCGATCGCTCGCATTCTCTCTGGTTGCCAGTCTCGGTCTTTTGGCCCTGGGCACCGGGCTGGGCGTGGCCCAGCATGAGGAACACGGCCAGCCCGCCGCAGGGAAACCCGCCGCAGGCAAACCGGCCGAGGCCGATAAGGCGGCGAAGATCGAGCTGCCGAAGTGCCCCGTTTCCGGCGCGCCGGTGGATTTCTACGTCAGCACGATGACCGACGACGGACCGGTGTACTTCTGCGGTCCGGATTGCATCGCGAAGTTCAAAGCCAAGCCCGCGGAGTTCGCCGCGCAGGTCAAAGCCCAGCGCGCAGCGGCGCGCAAGCTGCCGCGCGTACAGGTGACCTGCCCGGTGAGCGGCGAGCCGATCAGCAAGAAGTCCTTGCTCGAACGCGACGGGCAGAAGGTCTACTTCTGCTGCAACGACTGCAAGGGGAAGTATGCGGCGGACCCCGCCGCGTACAAGGCCAAGCTGGCCGCCAGCTACACCTACCAGGCGAAGTGCCCTGTCATGGGTGGGGACATCGACCCGACCGCCTTCACCGATCTGCCCACCAAGCAGCGCGTTTACTTCTGCTGCATGGCCTGCGAGAAAAAGCTGCTGGCCGACCCCGAGGAGTACGCGCCGAAGCTCGCCGCACAGGGTCTGAAGCTGGACGCGGCCAAGCTGAAGAAGGCGCTGGCCGAGTCCAAGTCGGGCGAGAAGGCGGAGAAGGGCGAAAACAAGGGCGAGAAGCCTGAGCAGAGCGAGAAGAAGGGCGAAAAGCCCTAAGTGTGCCTAACAAAACCCCCCTCCCTCTTAGGGAGGGGCTGGGGGAGGGTCAAAACGACCGGCTTTTGATGGGCGCTCTAAGTCGCGCGCTTGGGTAGGGGGGGTGCCTACGGTCGGGACGTCGGCTGCGCTTCAGCCCCGCGCTCCGCCAACAGGCGCTGCATCCGCCGGTCGACCTCGGCCGTTAGGTCCTGTCGGCGGCGCGCGCTGCGTTCGCGCAGCGCCCGGATCTCCAGCGCAATCTGGTGCCCCACCGCCTCCCGAAGTTGGTTGCGGGCACGCTTGCGCTCCGCGTCATCCCCGCCCATGCCGACCGCGGCCACCAGCTCCCGCAGCCGCCCCGGCTCCGCGGCCAGGTCGGCGTCGTCGCCCAGCAGGTAGCTCATCCGGTCGGCGACCCGCTCCGCACGATGTTCCTCGACCTCCGTCGCCAGCGCGTCCAGCGCGTCGCTTTCCAGCCGCACGTTGTCGGCGACCAGCTTCCGCAGCTCCTGCCGATCGCCGGCGTGCGACGCCGACTCCGCCGGCGCCTGCCGTAGCGCCCGCACGCCCCGCTGCACCTCGAACAGGTTCGCGGCGTACGCTTGCACAATGCCGCCCAGACGCGGGCTCTCCGCGTACACGCGGCGCAGGTGCCGCAGACGTGGCGCAAACTCGCTCAGCCGCTCCCGCAGCCGTTGCGGGTTGCGCTGTTTCAGCGTGCTCATCACGCCGTACAGCCGCGGCGCATGTTCCTGGGCAAACGCGAGTAATTCGTCTTCCTCGCCGGGCTGCAATGGGCCCTGGTCCTCGGGGCTGGGGCGGAACAGGCGCTGGCCCAACTCCTCCAGGCGTCGCGGACCGCGCCGCTCGCCGTACACCCCGGCCGTCCGGCTGCCGTCCGCTTCGCTCGCGGCAGCGTTGTCATCCGCCCGCTGCGTCTGCGGTGGGGGCGGCGCTTGCCCGCGGTGATCCGCGGATTCCTGCGCCGTGCCGGGTCGCGCGAGCGCGACGGCGGCGACCAGGAGACAGCCCAGCGTGAGCCGCGTCCGAAACCCACCGTACCGGCCGACCCCGCAGATGTAGCGGCCGACCGTGCAGATGTACCGGCCGACCCTGCCGATGTAGCGGCCGACCGTGCAGATGTAGCGGCCGACCCCCGTGTCGGCCGTAGACTGCCGGAAATCCTGCGCAGCGCGCGAGGATTCCCGCTGTTTATGAGGCTGTTGAATGCCGGCCATATACCTCACGGGTCCATCCGCTCCGGGCAGAGCCATCGGTCCTATAACGCGTCCAAGCGGTCGAAGGACTGCTGCAAGTCGTCGAACAGCTCCTCCAGCTCCGCACCTTCGTTTGTGGGCTCGTATTCGCCGCCCGCCCAGCGCCGGTCCAGCACCCGCGCCAGGCGGCCGCTCGATTCATCCCACGCCGCGGCCCAGTCCTGCAACGTCGCTTCGGGATCCGCACATGTGACCACGCGCGGCCACCGCGACACCGCCGTCAGGCCGACCGCGAGGAACACTGCGGCCGCCACGCTGATGGCCAGACGTGCGCGCGCCAGCGGCCGCGGTCCGCGACCGGTGGCCCGCGCCGCCTCGCGCACGACCGCCGCCGCAACGCGGTCGACGCAGGCGCGGCTCGGCGTGACGGCCGGCAGCGCGCGGAGTAGCTGCATCTCCTGCTCGACTATGCGTTCCAGATCGCTCACGCCGTCCTTCATCGTTCAGCTCACATTACCCGCGACCACCGGCATACAGCCGGCGATCAGTCTCTGTCCGCCAGCTCCTGCCGCAGACGCGCGAGCGCCCGATGCGCCCGGGCCAGGGCCGTCCCCAGCGGGACTCCCAAAACGTCGGCGATTTCGCGAAACGACAGCTCCGAGTAGTGGCGGAGCAGAATGATCTCGCGCTCCGCGTCGGAAAGCCGCGCCACGGCGCGCGCCAGCCGCTCGCCCTGCTCCCGATCGACAAGCCCTTGCTCGGGATCTCCCGGGCGACCGGCGTGCTGCCCCGCGCCGCGGGCCTCGTCAACGTCCCGGTCGCCGGCCGGCACCGCGGCGCCGCGCCGGCGCTGCGCGCGGGCCCGGTCGCGGGCCAGGTTGGCGGCGATGCGAAACAACCACGCTTCGAACTTGCCGACATGCTCGTACTGCCCGAGCGCCCGCACCACCCGCAGAAACGTCTCCTGGAGCAGGTCCTCGGCGGCGTCCCGCGTCCTGGTCAGCCGATACAGCAGCCCGAAGACGCGGGCACTGTAGAACTCGACCAGCCGGGTGAGGGCCTCCGGATCGCGGGCGCGTGCGCGACGCAGAAGCTCATCCAGCCCGGCCTCGTCCACGTCGTCCTCACTAAAGAGCGTAACGCCGCTGACGGCAGGAGATTGCTGTATGGTAGCAGGAATGGGTGGGATGCGAAGACGCGCGGCGGGTCAGCGCCTAGCGTACCTTATCGGGACCGAAGCCGCTGCGGGCGAGCCCGGCGCGGGCTCGGCTGGCGCACCCTGTTCGTCGCTGCCCCAAGCCGGTAGCCGGCCCGGAGCCCTCCCGGGCGGCACGCCGCACTACGGAATAAGGCGCTGATCGACGGCGTAGGTCGAGTATTCGTCGATCATCAACTCCGTCGGGCCCTTGGTGACCTTTGCGCCCTTGGGATACCAGTAAACCGACTTGCGCGAGTCCACGTCCGCGAGCCGCCGCACGGAACCGTCGAAAAACAGCGCGTTGATCTTGCCCTTGTTGTCATGCGCGTCGCCGGACATCGACCCGCGCTGGCCGTGTCGATAGCTCAGGGCCAGGTTCAGGCCTTGCGCAGGGGAGGCCTTGGTGACGGCCTGGCCGGTCCAGTTCTTTGAGCCCGCCTTCACGCCGTACGACGTATCCCCGCTCCACCACGCGCCTGAGCTCGTGAAGGAGCCGAACTGGTTGGGATCCTGGCCGACGTCAAAATCGACGTAGGCCGCCCCAGGGACCAAGTACCGATTGCCGTCGGCCACGCAGATTTTCTGGCCCGCAGACCCCACCTGGTTGAGGAGCGACTTGTACGTGTTCAAGCTGGCCTCCCAGTTGCTCGGCTCGGTCATCGCCTTGATGGGAGGCGCCGCCGGGTTCTCTACGCTTGCGCCCAGCACCTGGTTTACGTAATCGCTGCCCCAGTACTGGAAGTGCACCGGCATCAGGTAGCTGATCGACGACCATGTATGGCCACCATCGAAGGGGATCGGTGGCTGGTAAGGGATAGACGTGTAGGTTGGCAGCGAGGGGCACGCAAACTTGTTGACCAGGTCGTACCAGCGATCCTCGAACCCCGCCGGCAGCTCCATCGTCGTCCGGAGGAGGGGCGTCATCCAGTCGTAGGATTGAACCGGCACGCGCGAGTTGTAGAACCCATCATCCCCGCCTGCCTTGGCGCGCACCTCGAACCCGCTCGTGTTGCACCCCGGAATCCACTCCTGGTATTCGGCGTAGTACGTGGCGAAACCGTTCGCAAACCCGCGCAGCTTCTCGCCGCAGAGGGCCGCCCGGGCGCTCTCGCGCGCCCCACCCAGCGCCGGCAACAGGATCGACACCAGGAGCGCGATGATCGCCACCACCACCAGCAGCTCGATCAGCGTGAAGGCGTGCGGCGCCGGCGGGCCCGCGCGGGCCTGGCCGGTGTGCCTACGGACGTGGGGACGACAGGACTTCGAGGGTCTTTGGATCGACATACTTGTTCACCTTGCCCAGCAGGTTAGGGTCGCGCACGTAGTTGCCGTAGTGCGCGGCGACCAGAAACTTGCCTTGTTCCTCGTAAATCGGCAGCAGCGTCAATTCCTTGGTCTTCGGGTTCTTCGCCGGAAACGTCCGCAGGTTGCTCCGGCCGATCGAAAACCGCTCGCCGGTCGCGACGCACACGAACCGCACCGAACTCGGGAGGACGCTGGGTGTGCGGCCGTAGATCCAGAAAACACCGATAGCTACTATGAATAGTACGACGGCCAGTGCAATTTTGCCAACTTTAGCGTTCATAAAGGTCCACTCGCCCGTTCGCGGCGGGGCAGCCCCGCTGCGAACGACCTATAGCTGTTTCCGCGACCGCGCACGCCTACATGCAGGCCCACACCTGCCCTCTCGTCTCGTCGCCACCGGGTTCGGTCCGTTCCGGAGCCACCACGGCCGGCCGGCGGCCAAACCCGCTCGCTCTATCCGGCCACGCCCGGCGTGCCGGTGGCCGCCGCGCGCCCTCCCAGCCACTTTACACTATAACCCATACTCCTTGATTTTGCGATAGAGGGTGCGCGTCCCGATTCCAAGGATTTTTGCGGCCTGCTCCCGGTTCCCCGCCGTCGCCAGGAGCGTCCGCTCGATCATCATGCGCTCGACCTGGGCCATCGTCAGCCCGGCCAGCCCGGCCGTGACCGCCGGCACCAGCTCGTGCGACCCCCGGATGCGTTCCGGCAAGTCCTCGGCCTCGATCGCCCGGTCGCCGACCTCCACCACCAGGGCTTCGATCACATTGGCCAGCTCGCGGACGTTCCCCGGCCAGTAGTACTTCGCCAGCAGGGTCATCGCCTCGTTCGACACCGCCGGGCACGTCATGTCGTGCGTCTTGTTGGCCCGCTGCCGCAAATAGTCCACCAGGAACGGGACGTCCTCCCGCCGTTCCCGTAGCGGCGGCACCTCGATCACCCACTGGTTCAGCCGGTAGTACAGGTCCTCCCGGAACTTACGCTCCTCGACCGACTGCTGCAGGTCCGTGTGCGTCGCCGCCATCACGCGTACGTCCACCCGCCGGACGTCGGTCGACCCGACCGGCGTAATCTCCCGACGTTCCAGGACCCGCAGGAGCTTCGCCTGCATGTTGAGCGGCATGTCGCCGATCTCGTCCAGGAACAGCGTGCCGCCGTCCGCCGCCACGAAATACCCCTTGCGGTCGCTGACCGCACCGGTGAACGCCCCGCGGACGTGGCCGAACAGCTCGCTTTCGAGGAGGTTCTCGTTCAGCCCGGCGCAATTGACCGACTTCATCGGCTTCGCGGCCCGGTCCGACTGCTTGTGGAGCGCCTCGGCGATTACGTCTTTTCCGGTGCCGGTTTCGCCGAGAATGAGCACCGTGAGCTTGTTCCGGGCCGCCTTCTTGATGCGCTCGACGATCTTCCGGATCGCCGGCGAAACGCCCACGATCCCCTCCAGCGCCTCGTAGGGGCGCTCCGCCAGAGATTCTTGCAGCCGCCGGTTCTCACGCCGGGCGATCGCCTTGCCGGCCGCCGCGTTGATCGCCTGGGCCAGCTTCTCCGGCTCGCGCGCCTCCGCCAGGCGCGACGCCTGGATGTGCCGCGTCGGCGGCAACTCGCCATCGCCCAGAACCAGCAGCGCGGCGTCATGGGCGACCGCGTCCAGCAACTCGGCGAGCGGGCCGGGGGCCGGCGACCCCGCGCTCACCGCCCGCGTGACGACCACGTCCGGGGCCCGCGCCCGAATCGAATCCAGGGCGTCCGACAGCCCGCTGACGACGCTGCACGAGTGCCCGTACGAGTCGCGCAGCACCTCGCGCAGCCGCTGCCCGGCGTCGTCGTCCTCAGCCAGGATCAGGATGAACGCAGTTTGCGACATCGCCGCCCATTTGCTCGCGAGCCATTCCCCCGCGCCACGGCACCTATCGTACATTCCCGCGCGGGTTCGTCCACTCACGATTGTGGGGCGGGGGTCTGCCGCGCCCGGGCTCGTTCCCGACGCCAGACGAGCAGCAACCACCCCGCGACGCCCAGCAGGATCAGCGGACCGCCCCGGAGCGTCGCGACCGGCGGGGACTCGCCGACGAGCAGATACGTCCACAGCGGGTTCAGCACCGTTTCGAGCAGGACGATCAACGCCGCCCGGTGCGCCTCGACGTACTGGAGCGCCCACGAGAACAGCAGATACGGAAATGTGAACTGCACCAGCCCCATCAGCAGCATCAAACCGAACGTGTACGGCGTTAACCCGAAGCTGTGGGCGAGCGCGACCGGGATCAGCAGGATGAGGCCGGAGCCCAGCGCGTTGAGGCTGGCGACGACGGTTGGGCTTACGGGCCGCAGGCCGCGCAGCACGACCGTCAGCGACCCGTAGCCGAAGCCGCTGAGGAGGGCGACCAGCAGTCCCGCGGTGCTCGTGTCCGTGTTCCCGGAGAAGATTACGCCCACGCCCGCCATCGCAACCAGTAGCACCAACCCCTCAACGCGCCCGGGCCGCTCCTTCAGCAACAGCGGCGCGAGCAGAAACACCCAGATCGGCGACGTGTACTGGAGAATGATGGCGTTGGCTGCCGCGGTCATCGTCGTCGCCACGACGAACGTGATCGTCATCAGCGTGAACGTCGCCACCGACGCGATCGGCCACCCGACCGCGACCCGGCGGAGCGTGCCCAGGCGGCGCAGGGCCAGTGGCGCGAAGATGAGCCCGCCGATGAGGGACCGGTAGCAGGCGATGGTGACGCCCGGGACGCCGGCGTGATTCAGGAGCTTGATCAGCGGCCCGTTCAGGCTCCAGAGCGTGGCGCACGCGACCAGCGCCACGATTCCCAGCCATTGGCGCGCCGCGGGTGGGGTCGTACTGCTGGCCATAGCGTGATCGCCGCCCGACCCGGCCTACGGCGCCGTTCTTGTGAGGCCCTACACTACGCCTAGCCGTCCCTCGTCATCTGCGTCATCTCGGGCGACTGCCGCTTCGACTGCCACACCGCCCAGAGGATCAGGACCAGCGCCAGGACGATCGCGCCGATCCACAACCCGTCGATGCCCTTGTGCTTGAACGTCTCCGGCAGCGGGAAGTTGAACTTCTTGGCGCCTTCGATCACCGCCTGCACGACGCTCTTGTCGTACGCGACCATCAGCGGCACACCGAGCACCGCGACCATGTTCATAACCTTTAGCAGCGGGTTGATGGCGGGTCCGGCGGTGTCCTTGAGCGGGTCGCCGACGGTGTCGCCGGTCACGCTGGCCTTGTGCTTCTCGCTGCCCTTGCCGGTGTTGCGGGCCGGATCGCGCGGCTCATCTTCGACCATCTTCTTCGCGTTGTCCCAGGCCCCGCCCGCGTTGCACATGAACGACGCCAGGAGCTGACCGACGACGATCGCCCCGCCGAGGAAGCCCGCCAAGCCAATCGGTCCGAGCCAGAACCCAATGAGGATGGGCGTGAACACGCCCAGCAAGGCCGGCCCGACCAACTCGTGCTGCGCCGCGGCCGTGCAAATCGCCACCACGCGGCCATAATCGGGTTTCTTCGTGCCTTCCCAGATGGCCTTGTCGCGGAACTGGACGCGGACCTCGTTCACGATCAGGTAGGCCGCGCGCCCGACCGCGCGAATCAACATACCCGAAAACAGCATCGGAACCGCCCCGCCGATCAGCATCCCGATGATCAGCTTCGGATTCGACATCGTCAGCAAGCCGGCCACGTGATTGAACAGCTCCGCCGGCAGCGGCTTCTCTTCGCTCTGCCCACCCGAGCCAATAACCGTGATGAAGGACGCGAACAGCGAAACGGCGGCGATGACAGCCGAGCCGATCGCCACCCCCTTGGTCACGGCCTTGGTGGTGTTGCCGACCGCGTCAAGGTCCGCGAGGATCTGCCGCGCTTCCTTGTACTTGGCCTCGCCCATCTCCTTCTTGTCGAAGCCCATCTCGGCGATGCCGTTGGCGTTGTCCGCGACCGGACCAAAGACGTCCATCGAGATCGTGTTGCCGGTGAGCGTCAACATGCCGATGCCGCACATGGCGACGCCGAAAGCGACAAAGATCGCATTCGTGCCCTGGTAGATCCAGACGGAGAGGAAGATCGCGATGCACAGGATGATCGCGGTCCAGACCGACGACTCGTAGCCCACCGCAAAGCCCTCGATGATCGTCGTCCCGTGGCCGGTCGAGCAGTTGCGCTTGATGCCGCGGACCGGGCTGTACTCGGTGCCGGTGAAGTATTCGGTGCAGCGGTTCAGGGCGATGCACAGCAGGATGCCGATGAAACACGTCCAGGCGGGACGCATGTCGAGGCCGGCGTGCCCGAAATTGCACCAGTACGGCAGGGCCCTAATGCTGTCCCAGGCGGTCTGCGACAGCGTACCGGCGGCCACCATGCTCTCATCGAATTTCAGGTAGAACACGCCCAGCACGATGAAGCCGACGATCGAGATCAGCGAGCCGAGCATGAAGCCCTTGTTGATGGACTTCATGGCCCGGGCCACGTCGCCCTTCTCGCCGGCCCGCACGCTGTAGGTCGAGATGATCGAGCCGATCACGCCGATCGCGCGGACGAGGATGGGGAAGATCACGCCCTTGTGGCCGAACGACGCCCAGCCCAGGATCATCGCCGCCACGATCGTCACTTCGTACGACTCGAAGATGTCGGCGGCCATTCCGGCGCAGTCGCCGACGTTGTCACCGACGTTGTCCGCGATGGTGGCCGCGTTACGCGGGTCGTCCTCGGGGATGTCCTTTTCGACCTTGCCCACGAGATCGGCACCGACGTCGGCCGCCTTGGTGTATATGCCGCCGCCCACACGCATGAACAGGGCCAGCAGCGTCCCGCCGAACCCGAACCCGAGCAAGGCCTCGTATGCCCGCTCGCCGTAGGTCATAAAGATGATCGTGCCGCCGAGGAGACCGAGGCCGTCGGTGAGCATGCCGGTAATCGTGCCGGTGCGATAGCCGAGCATCAGGGCCTTGCCGAAGCCAACGCGGGCCGCCGCCGCCACGCGGAGGTTACCGGTGGTCGCCAGGCGCATGCCGACGAACCCGACGGTGGCCGAGAAGACCGCACCCATCGCAAAAGCCCAGGCGCGGCCGAGGGCGAACGGGCTGTGCCACGCCGGGCTGCCGCCGTGGCCGTCCTGAATCGCCTTCGTTACGTACAGCAGGCCGATCAGGATCACGATCAGCACCGCCACGGTGCTGAGCTGCCGTTTCAGGTACGCATTCGCACCCTCCCGCACGGCCGCCGCAATTTCCTGCATGCGCTTGGTGCCCGTGTCGGCTTTGTAAACGAACGCGACGAGGCTGAGAGCGTACCCCAGGGCTCCGAACGCGATGATGAGCACGATCCACAGCAACACGCGCTCATAGTCCGCATAATGCGCGCTCTTCATGAACGAGAAGTACTGAAAGTGCCCCTCCGCCGGGCCGGCCTCCGCCGTCGCCGCCGGTGCGTGCTGCGCCAGGAGCCCCTGCGGCGGGCCGTTCTCGCCCGCGTACACGTACAGCCCCAGGCACGTGAACATGAACCCGGCCAGGAAGATGTTTCTGAGGAGTCCACCTCGGCGACGACGCTGTTTCACGGTCTTCTCCGCATTCTGAACCAAACCTGTCCGCTTCCTGTTTCGACCACCTGCCACGAGGCCGGGTGCCGCCAGTCACATGACGGAACCCGCCGCGCACGGCCATCGGAGCAGAACGCCCCAGCGCCTCACGCCGTGCGCGCGATGCCGGCCCGGCGCGCCATGCCGGACAGGCCCAGAGACGCCGTACTTTACTCATCAGTCCGCTGGAAACAAGGGTCCCGCGCATGAAGGGGGTTCAAAAAGCCGCAGGCTCTGAATTCCCGCGGCGGCATGGCCGGGGGCATGGCCTGGCGCAGCGCAGCCAAGCTGTGGCCGTACGTGTTCCTGGGTTCCCGCGTGAGTCCGCTGCCCCCGGCGGTCGGCCGGGACTTGGCCGCAGATTATCAAAGCTCGCGCCGCAGCCCGGGCTTACACCCAGAACTGCTCTTTGGCGATGCGCTTGAGCGATTTGCGCACGCGGCGGCGGCGGCGCTCCGAGGGCTTCTCGTAATACGCGCAGCGCTTGATGTCACGCGTCAGCCCTTCCTTTTCGCACAGCTTCTTGAACCGCCGCACCATCTGCTCGACCGACTCGTTGCCGCGAACTTTGACCCTAATCATGCACGCCAAGCCTCATGTTCGACCTACCTCGCTTCAGAGTGCTTCCCAGAATAGAAGGACCACGAACACCCTAGTATACGGCCTGCCCCGGCCCCCGCAAGCCCCGTCGTGCCCCGACCAGGGCCTTTCAATGCTCGGCCGTGCTCTCGCTTGTGGTAGTGCGAAGTTGAACTTCGCACTACCCGCCTGTGCGACGAGGGCCGGCGCTGCGGCAGAACTGAAAGGCCCCGGCCCCACGACCGCACCGTCGCCCGGCACCGCCTACCCCGGCGGCTTCTTGAGCGCTTCCTCGATGAGCTGGTCGACTTTCTTCGCGTTCTCGGCCGACATGCCGGCATACACAAACAGGATCTTGCCGTCCGGGCCGATCAGGTAGAACGTCGGGATGCCGTTCACCTTGTACTTGGCCGCCACCTCGTCGCCCTTGACCAGCACCGGGTAGGTGAACTTGTTGTTCTTCATGAAGGCGACCGGGTCGGCGCCGCGTTCCCAGCAATTGACGCCGAACACCGCCACCGGCTTGTCCTTGTACTTCTGATGGAGCTTCTCGACATCCGGCATCGCCATCCGGCACGGCCCGCACCACGTGGCCCAGAAGTCCAGCAGCACGATCTTGCCGCGCAGCCCCTTGAGCGAGACTTCGCGCCCGTCGCCCGTCTTCAGCGTCCAGTCGGGCGCCTCCGACCCCACCGCCAGGAATCTGCCGCCGCCGGCCGGCGCAGGCTTGGGCGGGTTCAGCGTCTGGCTGACGTCGGCGAAGCCCTCCGGCTTCTCCAGCCGAAACAGATCGTCTTGCACGTCCGGTTTCGCATCCAGCGCGGTGAGCGAGGTCGTTAGCGTGGTCTGGCCAAGCGGCGAGCCGAGGACGCGCTGCACGCGGCGGGGAAAATGGTCCTTCTTGGCGAACCACCAGCGCGTCTCCGAGCCCGGGTTGCCCCGCGCGGCCGCAATCACGTCGCATTCCAGGTTGGCCGCCCGCTCGCTCCCCACGTACTTGAGCGTACTGCCGTTGGTGTCGCGCTCCAGCGCTTGCGCCGCGGCGAATTCGCCCAGCAAGATGCTCTGGACGTTGCTCAGTAACGACTGGCCCGCGGGCAGATCGGCCCGGGCGTAGCGCTTCTGGCCGTGGTCCACCAGGGTCACGGTCTTGCCGTCGCTGACCAGCTCAACCCGCGCGGACTGGCTCTCCTTCGCCCGCGTAACCTGCGCGTCGATGCGCAGCTTCGGGAAGTCCGCCCCCTCGACCTGCACGATCGTCACCGTGCCCTGCGCGCTGGGGATCTGCTGGGCCAGCACGCCCTCGGCCTGCCCAACCGCCTCATAGCGCACGGCCTGCACGGCCCGCAGGGCCGCGGTCGCCTGCTCCAGCACCGCCCGCGCGTCGCCGGACTCGCCACAGACCGGCACCGACAGCCAGGCCCCCAACCCAATCGCCCACAACGTCCTGTACTTCATCATGCACTCCGTCGGCTCTTGCAGGGCGGCCCGCGCGACGCGTCCTTCCATCATCGCAAAACGCCGCCGCGGCGACAAGCACGATTCGGCCGCCGCCCGTTGACGAAGCCCCGCCGCGCCGCAATAGTGCACGTCTCATAAGAAGCGGCGGCCCGGCGTCGGGCTCGTCGCGCCCCCTGAGTACAGGAATACACCGATGCACAGATCTTCGTGGAAGAAGTTTGCGTGGCTGGCGCTGAGCGGCTCCATCCTGCTGCAAATCCCGAATTGCTTCCAGGTCGTCTCCGCTATCTCGAACGCCATCACCGCCGGCAGCGTGATATACCTCGTCCGCAAGGTCACCGGCTAGCGCCGCCGCCCGGCCGGGAAACCCGGTCCGCTCCAGGCCGGCACGTTATGAGCACGAACATCATCGCATGTCGCGTGGCGAGCTATGCGCCGTTCGAGCAACGGGCCTATGAGCACTTGGCCAGCCTCGGAATACGGCACGTCGAGATCCCCGTGCCCCAACTGGACGCGGTCGAAGCCGCCCGCGCCGCCCTCGCGCGGCACGGCCTGTCGGCCAGCAGCCTGCACGGCGAATGCGACCTGCGCCGGCCGGACGTGGCGGCCCGGGTCGAAGCGCAGATGCCCGCCTTCGCCGCCCTCGGTGCGCGGCTCATGTTCGTCTCTGCGAAGGCGGAGAACGTGCTCCTCCAGACCGCGTACGACCGCCTCCGAGCCGCGGGCGACGTCGCCGCACGCCACGGCGTGACCATCATCCTCGAGACCCATCCCGACCTCGTAACCAACAGCACCGTCGCGCTCGCGACCATGCAAAGCGTCGATCACCCCGGCGTCCGCATCAACTACGACACGGCGAACATCTACTTCTACAACCGCGGCGTCGACTGCGTCGCGGAGCTCCGCGGCATCGTCAACTATGTCGCCGCCACGCACCTCAAGGACACCGACGGCGGCTATCATAACTGGCACTTCCCCGCCCTCGGCCGCGGCGTCGTGCCATTCCAGGAGCTCTTCGCGGTGCTCGACCAGGCCGGGTTCTCCGGGCCCTGCACGCTTGAGATCGAGGGGATCGAGGGCGAAACGAAGACCGAGCAGCTCGTCTGCGACCGCATTGCGGAATCGGTGGCCTTTCTCCGCCGCCTCGGGCGCCTGTAACCGGACCGTTCGCGGTTACGGGGGCTGCCGCGCACGGCTTCTTTCAACCGCGCGGCGGACCGATAGGATGACTATGGTCGTGCAGGTAGCGCCCCATGCCGTACCGCAACATGACACTCGAGGAGCTCGCGCGGCACATCGGCATCGATGCGCGCCTCGTCCGTAAGTGGGCCGAGAAGGGGAAGCTCCCGGGGCAACTGATCGGCGGCGAATGGCGCTTCAACCGCGCCACCTTGCTGGACTGGCTCCAGCAGAAGATGCACACCCTCGACGAGCCGCACATCCGCAACCTCGAGCGCGCCATGCGCGAAGGCGCCGACAACCGCCTGATCGAGTTGTATCTGGCCACCGAAGCCGTGGAGATGAACCTGCCAGCCTACACGCGGGCCTCGGTCCTGCGGGAGCTCGTGCGGCTGGCCGAGCGCACCGGCCTCGTCTACAACGGGCCCGAGATCGTCTCGGCCCTCGAAGAACGCGAAGCGATGGGGCCAACCGCGCTGCCGCGCGGGATCGCGTTTCCGCACCCGCGGCGCCCCTTGGCGTATGCCACCGCCGAGCCGCTGGTTTGCCTGGCGCGCGTGCCGCAGGGCGTGCCCTTCGGCGCCCCCGACGGGCGGCTCACGGACATCTTCGTGCTCGTGTGCGCCCCGGATCACCGGCTGCACCTGGGACTGCTCGCCCGCCTGGCGATGATGTTCAACTCCGATCTGCCCGACGCCCTGCGACAGGTCGCCGACTCGCGCGCGGCCCTGGAGCTCATGCTCCGGAAGGAAGCGGAGGTCGTCGCGGGGAAATAGGGCCGCGGTTCTCGCCACGAGCAGATACGCCGACCGACGGCGAGCCAGACCGTAATCGCGTGCGGTCCTTGACAACGGCGAATCCTATGGCATAATTACCATATCGCCATGAATGCTGCTGCCGCGAAATCCCGACCACGCTACGAAGCCCGGGCCCGCATCGCCAAGGCGCTCGCCCACCCCAGCCGCCTGCTGATGCTGGATGCCCTGCAAAAGCGGGAGCATTGCGTCTGCGAGCTAACCGACCTCGTCGGTGCGGACCAGTCCACCGTCTCCAAGCACTTGGCGATTCTCAAGCAGGCTGGCATCGTCGCCGACCGCAAAGAGGGCCCGCAGACGTTCTACCGGATCAAAGTGTGCTGCCTGGCGGACTTCTGGCGCTGCATCGAAACCGTGCTCAAAGAGAACCTCAGGACCCAGCAGGCGGCGTTCGGCGGCTGATGCCGGCGCCGGCCCCTTTTTTGTGGGACCATTCATGGCGGTTTGGCCATGAGTCTACGTTCGCGAGGTGACGCGTGAGTCAGTGGAAGCTAGCGGCTGCGTTTGTCGCGATTTTTCTCGTCGCGTACTTCCTACCCCTCTCGGACGCCAAGATCAGCAGCGCGATCCTGGAAGCCTTCAAGCTGCTTCAGTGGTACGCCCGGAACCACACGCTCGCGTGCGTGCTGCCGGCGCTGTTCATCGCCGGCGGGATCATCACGTTCCTGTCGCAAGCCTCGGTGATGCGCTACCTGGGACCGAAGGCCAATCAGCCGATCGCCTATACGGTGGCAGCGGTCTCGGGGACGGTGCTTGCGGTCTGCTCGTGCAGTGTTCTGCCCATGTTCGCAGGCATTTGGAAAATGGGCGCGGGTCTCGGTCCGGCGTCCGCGTTTCTCTACTCCGGCCCGGCGATCAACATCCTCGCAATCTTCCTGACCGCCCGCGTCCTCGGCCTGGACATCGGCCTGTGGCGCGCCTTGGGCGCGATCGGGTTCTCCTTCCTGGTCGGTTTGGGCATGGCCATCTTGTTCCGGCGCGAAGAACAACAGAAGCTGGAAGTGGCGATGCAGATGCCGGAGCCGCCACCGTCGCGCCGTCGTGGCTGGCAGAGCGGATTACTCCTCGCGTGCATGATCGGGTTCCTGATCTTCAGCGACTGGTTCAATCCCGGCGACGCGATCGTGAAGCGCACCGACGGCACGGCCATCCGCGGCGTCGTGCTCCAGGAAATGCGCGACGAGGTCATGATCCAGGTGCAGGAGTCGGTCGGGTCGATCCGGGCCGGCGAGCGCCTGACGCTCGCGAAAAGCGAGATCAACGGCATTGAGGAGGCCAAGAGCTGGGTCATGGAGGTGTTCCACATCCGCTGGTACCTGGCCGGCGCGATGCTCGTGGCGGTCGCGCTGATGGTTTGGGGTTGGGTGGACCGGACCGAATTCAAAGCCTGGATGTCGAATACGTGGGGGTTCGCGAAGCTGATCGTTCCCCTGCTGTTCGGCGGCGTGTTCGTGGTCGGCTTCATCTCGGCTCTCTTGCCCGACAAGCAAATCGGGCAGCTCGTCGGCGACAACAGTCTGCGAGCCAACTTCGTCGCGTCCTTGGTCGGGGCGCTGTTCTACTTCGCCACGCTGACCGAGGTGCCGATTACGCAGGCGCTGATGGAGCACGGCATGGCCAAGGGGCCGGTCGTGGCGCTGCTCTTGGCCGGTCCGGCCTTGTCGCTGCCGGGCATGCTTGTGCTCATTAAGGTCATGGGGGTCAAGAAGACGGCTGCGTTCTGTGGCCTGATCGTCGTGATGGCGACCATCACCGGCATGATCTCCGGGCGATTCTTGTAGAGGTTCGTCCAGGCGCGATGCGAAAGCGAGGTTCACAATGACAACGGGTTGCTGTGGCGGAACCGGCGAAACGCTGGTTTTCACCTGCGCGGGTGCGGCGTACAGCGGGCAGGTGGCCAACCGCGCCGGCGTGCAGCTCATGGAGCAAGGCGCGGGCAGCCTGTTCTGTATCGCGGCGATCGCGGCGAACATCGAGCAAAAGACCGACCGCGCCCGCCAGGCCGGCACGCGGGTCGCGCTCGACGGCTGCGAGGACCACTGCGTGCGCAAGACGTTGGAAAAAGCCGGCTTGCGGGCCGACGTCCATGTCGTGCTGACCGACATGGGCATCGAGAAGAAGCCCGCCCAGCCGAACATGATCAGTGATGCGAAAAAGGTGGTCGACAAGGTCAAGGCGACTATCGCCGCGCGCTGAAACCGAGGGCTTGAGCATGAAGATTGAGATCCTGGGTACCGGCTGCCGGAAGTGCAACGAGCTGGAAGCCAACGCGAAGGCGGCGGCCGACAAGCTCGGCATCCCGTACGAGCTGGTCCACGTGAAGGAGCTCGGCAAGATTGCGTCGTACGGCGTGCTGATGACGCCGGCGCTGGCCATCGACGGCAAGGTGAAGCTCGTCGGCAAGGTGGCCAGCGCGGCGGAGATTACGACCTTGCTGACGAATGCGCTGGCAAAGTAGCCGGCGACCATCGTCGCGCCGCGATCCAGTAATGCCGCGAGTGAAATATGCACTACGTAGGAACCCGCTACCCGTCGACCCGTCGTCCACTGCTCGCCGCCGGCGCGCTGCTCGTCATGCTGGCGGTTTGCGGCTGTGAGCGACCGCCGGGCGCGCGCAGTTCAACAACGGCCTCCCGGGGGGCAACGTCTGCTGAAGCTGACCCGCCCGCGCCAACCAGCCAGGCCGTAACGACCACCCAACCCACGAAGCTGCCGCGGAAGTACATCGCGTATTACTTCCACCGCACCATCCGCTGCCCGACGTGTTTGTCGATCGAGAAGCAGTCCCATGAGGCGATCGAGGCGGCGTACAGCGGCGAGCTGAGCGCGGGGCAGCTCGAATGGCACGCGGTCAACATCGAGCAGCCGGGCCACGAGCACTTCGAGCTGGATTTCGAGTTGCAGTCGCAGTCGCTCATCTTGGTTGAGATGAAGGGGGCTCAGGTGGCCCGCTGGAAGCTGCTGCCGAAGGTCTGGGAGCTGGTCGAAGACCCGAACGGGTTCCAGGAGTACGTCGTGACCGAGGTCGCGGAGTTTCTCGGCGGCTAGGCGGCAACGTCGTGCGGCAGCGGCCCGTGACTGAATGCTGGAACAGCGCCCGTGTGTGAGTGCTCGAAAAACGATCCGGTGTTGCTGCTGGCAAGCTTGGGGGCTGCTGTGCTGCTGGTGGTCTGGATGGTCTCTCATGGAGGTGTGAAGATGAAAGGGCAAGCGACCAATATCCTGATCGTCGTCGCGATTGCCGCGCTCGTCGCCGGCGTCGCATGGTTCAAGGCCGCCCGGCCTGCCGCACGCGAGGGCGCCGAAGGCGAGACCGTCCCCGTTGCGGCAACACCTCAAAAGGGTGAACTCTGCCCCGACCCGCCCCCGACGGCCAAGGTGGGCGACAAGCCGACGACCACGCCGGCCAGTGCACCCGCGACGGCCAGGAAGCTGCCGCGCATGGTGGACCTGGGCGCCGACAAGTGCATCC
>CAIWOY010000091.1 GCA_903914415.1 uncultured Phycisphaerales bacterium
ACCGGCCCGACGGGGCGAACGCGCCCGAGCACGTGTCTCGAACCGGGTCAGCGGGTGTGGGGTGCACGGTTCACCGGTTCAGGGCCGGTGCCACACCGCCGAGCGGGCCGTCAAGGCAGGCTCTGGCACTGCGTGAGCATCTCAAGTATTCCTCACGTTGAGAGGGAAAGCAAAGCGGGGATGGAGGGTTGGCGGAGATAGGCGGCAGGTGGCGGGAATTGGCGGAGAAAGGCAAGAAGCTGGCGGGTCTTTGCTGGCAGCGTTCAGCCATCAGCTATCAGCTTTCGGTGATCAGCCGTCAGCCACCAGCGATCAGCTCTCAGTCATCAGCCGTCAGCACGTGGCGATGCGAACGGCGGGCGGCGGGGGCAGCAGACTGTATAGCCACGTCGTCCCGGCCGGCGCCGGCCGCGGGGGCGCCCACTCGGCATTCGCACTGGTCATCCGCACCTTTCCTCTAACCGTGGAGGTAGCGTGATGAAACGACGGCCGGATTCTGCTCGTGTACCGCACCCAACGCAAGCCGCCAACCCCCCGCCCTCCCAGGGAGGGGCTGGGGGAGGGCCGGTGCCGCCGCTTGTAGGCCCGGCGCCCCCGTTGTGCAACCCCACCAGATCGCTAACATTATCCGCCGGCGGTGAGGAGCGATGGAGCAGCCGAAAAGGGACAATCTCCTGGCGGAAGTTGGCCTCGGCGACCGGAGGCCGCCGGAGTTGTTTCGCTCTGCTGCGGAAGTCGCTGAAGCGCCCCTGAACGGCTATTCACACGTCCTGCGCCGTGCGTGGAAGGACTTCAATCCCCTGCTCGGAGTTCTAAACGTCGGCGCCCGCCCGACCGTATACCTCCAGAGCCAAGCGGACGATGGCCCGATTAGTCGGCCGGACCAACGCCGGTTCTGGAGCAACGGTGTCGCGCCGATTCTCGTGCGCGTCACGCCGCAAGAGGTTCGCGTTTACTCGGGCCTCCGGCGGCCCGCCCTCCCGGACGAGGATGTTAACGCCAATGAGCGCCTCATCGAGCTATTCAAGGGCACCGCCCGCGCGCTCGAGTTCCGGGAGTTTGTCCGCTCCGTCGAAGTCGGCACGGTCTACGACCATTACGTCAAGCACTTCGACCCGACCCAAGGCGTCGACCAGCAGCTCGTGCGGAATCTGCGCGCCGCGCGGGAGAAGATGTCGGAGGGTGCCGACGCTCCCGGCCTGCCGAGCATCCACCGATTGCTGGGTCGTATTCTCTTCACGTGTTACCTCGAGGCCCGGGACGCTCTGAGGCCGAGGGACTTTGGTAGGCTCGGTGCGGGCGCGAAGGCCACCTTCCGCCAGATTCTCCAGCTCCCGGAGCCGCAGAGAGTGCAAAAAGCGCTCAGGCGCCTGTTCCGCCACCTCGCGCGGTACTTTCGGGGCGACCTCTTCGGTGACGATCTAGCGCGAGACCTCGACTGCCTCCGTGACTGCGACATTGTAACGCTGCGCAACCTGGTCGCTGCCCGCAATGATCTTGCCAGCGGCCAGTTGGTGCTGCCGTTCGACGTCTACGACTTCAGCGTCATCCCGATCGAGACCATCAGCGCCGTCTATGAGGACTTCATTCGCGCCGAAGATCCGAAGAGGCAGCGAAAGAAGGGCGCGTACTACACGCCGCCCAAGCTCGTCGAGTTTACGGTCGATCTGGCGACCAAGGCAGAGCCCGACCTCACCGGTAAGCGGGCGCTGGATCCGGGGTGCGGCTCCGGGGCCTTCCTAGTTTCTCTATTCAACCGGATGGGCGAGGCTTGGGTCCGCCGAAACGAACAGGCCAGAAACGGAACGCGGGCAGAGGCGCTCGCGAAGATCCTGCGGGACCAGATTCGCGGCGTGGACGTGAGTCTCATCGCCTGCCAGGCCACGTGCTTCAGCTTGTATATGGCGATGCTGGATTTCTTGCATCCCAGGGAAATTCGAAACCTCGGACGGGCGCGCCTGCCAGACCTGCTAGTCAACGGCGACCAGCACCCGCGCCAGAACGGTCCGCAGACCGTAATCCACGGCGACTTTCTGCGCTCACTCCCTGCTCTCGGGTCGCAAACCTTTGATCTGATCGTCGGTAACCCACCCTGGGTGGCGCGCGGACGGCTCGTGAAGCAGGCGATTGCGCAATGGGAAGCTGAGCACCCAGCCGCGGAGTTCCCGATTCCGGCCCGCCAGCTCGCGTGCGCCTTCCTGTGGGAGGTCCCGCGGTATCTGAAGGCAGACGGCCGCGCGTGCCTGCTGATCCCGGCCAAGGTGTTGCTCGGCGATCAAACCGACTCTTTCCAAACGAAGTGGTTCAGGCAGCACCGGGTTGAGGAAATCGCGCAGTTGTCAGATCTCCGCTTCTACTTGTTCCCCGGTTCAGACCATCCGACCGTGGCGATGCGGTTTGCCGCGGGCGTACCGGCCTCGGATGCGCGAGTGGACTTTCTAGCGCCCAAAACGAGCCGGGCATCGCTTGCAGATAACGTGCTCGCGATCGAACCCGAGGATCGAAAATCGGTTGCTTTGAAGGAGATTCTCTCGAGCGCCGCCAAGGGCGAAGCAGCGGTGTGCTGGCTCAGCTACAACTGGGCATCACCCCGCGATCGGGAGCTTCTCTTGCGGCTGCGCGAATTGCCCCCTCTTCACGATCTTGTCGGTGAGCCAACGGAGAACAAGCGGTGGATAAAGGGTCAGGGGTTTAAGCCGCACCGCGAGGCCGACGAGACGCCCAAGACGGCGTTTTGGGGACCCGATCACCGGTATCTGGATGCCCGTCGCCCGTTCGAACTGCTGCTCAGACCGAGCGACGCGCCGCCGGTCGGGGAGTCCTTTCCGAAACTGCACCGAGCGCCCGACGAACGGGTATTTAGGCCACCGCTCGTGATCTTCAACAAGGGTTTCTCGAAGATCACCTACTCTCCATTTGCCGTCTTATTCCAGGACGCGCTCCAGGCCATCTCTGGGCCCGAGTCAGACCGCGACCTCCTCATGCTTCTGACGGCAACGCTCCTCTCGCCGTTGGGGCAGTACTTCGCTGTCCACCTGTCCTCAATGTCCATCTATCGCTACCCGTTTCTGACGGAGGTACTGCGAATACCGTTCCCCTTGCCGCAAGACGCGCCGGGCCGCGATGCCAAGGGGGCGTTGCGAGCCGTAGCGGAGGTCTTTGACCGTGTCGGTCGCGATCCGCGCCTTACCGGGCGTGGGCGCCTGCAACTCATCAGCGAGGCGAAGCGCGAGCTGACGAAGTACGTCTATGTCTACTTTGACGTAAGTACTGACGAGAAGATCCTGATCGACGATACCGTGCGGACGCTCCGGCGCAGCCTAATGCCGAGGCGCGGTTCGCCCGTACCTACGCTCGCGGAGCCGGATGCGAACGATCGAGAGCGTTACGCTGGCGCTCTCATCGGCGCGCTGTACGCATGGGCTGGAGACGCGCGCGCTGACCTCGGCGCAACCTGCGTCGTGTCGCAGAAGGCAGGCGTCGCCGTTCTGACTATCGCAAGGGCGCGCAGCCCCGCAAAGTACCATGAGACCAGCGCGGCCCCCGAGCTGGACGAGGTCCTCTCACGCCTCAAGTCGCTATCGCCAGAGCGCTACGGCAGCCTTGTATATTTGCGGAACTTGGCCGTGCTGGACACGGACAGCATGCACATCGTGAAGCCTCTCACCATGCGATTCTGGCTCCGGTCTGCGGCATTGAACGACGCCGACGCCACTGCTGCTCACTTGCTCAGCCGCAAGCCAAGGACGGTCAAGGCATGAGGATTGAGGGCGAGGCGCACGAGCTGTCAAACGCGCTTTTCCCGCATGGGCTGGTCCCGCAGATCCTGCGGCTAATCGTGGATACCTGGGCCGCATTCCGGCGCCCCAACGACGCCGAGGACGAACCGAAGATCACGAATCGGTTCGTGCGGCACCTCCAGATTGAGAAGCGCCGTCAGGGGAAGCGTTTCCGTGTGATGCCTCACCCCAAGGACGTTGAAGGCCTCGATCCGGCCACGGGGAAAGGGTACGTCGAAATCGACATCTACGTCCCTTACGGCGACGATGAACGCTGCTACTTCGGAATCGAGGCGAAGAAGCTCAATACGACCGGCTCCGGTGAAAAATGGAAGTCGAACGCGGGCGAATACGCCGGCAAGAACGGCATGGGATGCTTCGTGGACGGCCGTTACGCAAGCCATCAGTGCGAAGGCGCGATGGTCGGTTACGTCATGGACGGCGACTGCACGAAGGCCAAGGCGAGCATTTCCGAAGCCATCGATAAGCGTGCCGAAATACTTCGTGTCCCCGTGCCGTGCCCGCTGCACCGCGCGCAGGCCCTTCCAGCCTGCCCTGACGCCTTCGAGACTCACCACAACTTGGACCGCGGCGAATTCACGCTTCACCACGTGCTTCTGGCGGCGTAACGGTGTCCGCCCGCGCCGTTCCCACGTTCCCACGCCTCGCGTTCCCACGTCCGCCCGCCCGCCAGACTCCGCCAGCCGCCGACAATCTCCGCCAATCTCCGGACCCCGCCTACCCTCCGCCCCGTTTGTGATGAATACTTATCCCGTACTCGCGCGGCTGCCCCGCGCCCGCAGGTGTGGCTGAGACGGAGAGCCGACGCCTGAGCGGTGAGCGCTGCTGGCTGATCCCCGGCGACGGAGGTGTACACCTTGTCACCCTGTCGCCTCGTCGCTCTGGGTGTGCCCCGAAAACCAAGAGTCTCAAACCCCCCGTACACAAACTTGATACTCTTGAGACTCTTCGCTTTTCAGACTCGCGAACCGCGCACGGCCCGCCCCAGCGTCGCCGGATACGCCGCCGACAGGACGCACGCGGGACGCCTACGGTGGCGGCGCCGATGCGCCGTTCGCGGGCGGCGCCGGCGGCCGCTGGTTGGACGCCGCGGCCGAGGCGCGTTGGCGGGCCCGGATTTCCAGAACCAAGCGGTTCAGGGCCGTGCGCACGTTGGCGATGAACTGGTCCAGTTGGCTCTGGATCGCCCCGCTCGGGTCCTCCAGATCCTCCATTAGCGCTTCGAGCTCCAGCACGAGCCCCGTCAGCCACTCGGTGTCCAGACCGCGGATGGCCTCGATCGCAGCCCGGTAATTCGCCTCCGCCCGCTGGTAAGCCTCATCCTCCGGCGGCAAACGCGCCGCCAACTCGTGAAAGCGATGCACGACCCCCGCCAGGTCCTTGATCTGCGTGACCACCGCCCGCTTCTTCTCGCGCAACGCGTGGGCCGCCTCGTCGCTCTCGTGCGCGCGGCTGCTATGCAGAATGTCCTTGCGCAGCAGGTCGAGCTTCTTCTCCGGCAGCAGCGTCGGCAGCAGACTGTGGATCGCTTCCAGCCGGCGAATGACCCAGCTTGATTTCTCCAGATTCCCACCGCGGGCGGCCTCGGCCGCCTGGTCGGCCAACTCCTTGATCTGACGGCGGTACGTCCCCGCCCGCTTCAGCAGCCGATCGTATTGCTCCTCGCACTGCTGAAGGTCGGTGGCGGGAACGTGCACCGGGAAATGCTGCCGCACGTCCCGCAGCCGCTCGAGGACCTTCGCGGCCCGCGCGTCGTCGTACCGCGCCAGGCAGCCGTCGAACTCCCGGCGGAGCCGCCCAAACGTGTCCAGAATCTCGTCGCGCGTCGGCGGCCGGGGATGCGCGGGGTCGCTGAAGGCTCCCGTGAGCTTGGATTCGTGGTCCTCGGCGCTGTGCTGCTCCTCCGGCGTGGTGCGCGAAGCGTGGAGAATCCCCTCCCGTTCCGCGATGAACTGGCGAACCAGCGAGCCCAGCGCGGGGTCGGCGCAGACTTCGGGGTGGTTCAGGGCGCGGGCGGCCACGGCCCGCAGCGACGCGGTGTCCACCGCCGTGCTCATGATCTCCGCGCAAAGCTGCTGGTACACGTCCCAACGCCGCTTGTCGCGCGCGGCCAAGCCCTGCCCCGGCAGCCCGAACACGGCCAAGCGGACCAACTCCCGCGCCGCGCCACGCAGGTCGGACGGGCAATCCGGCCGGTCGAGGACGTCGAACGGGACGACCGCGTCGCGCGCGAGCCAGCCCGTTTCCTCGAGACGGCGCAGGAGCCAAACGCCCAAGGCCGCCGGCACGGCCGCCGCAACGATCCGCGCCGCGGCGCGCGGCGAAAGCTCGCGCACCCGCGCTAGCCGCCGGCGCAACGCAGTCGTCGCGCGGGCGCGGAGAATCGCCGGGTCATATTGCCCAGCGCCCCCACGGGCCGCATCCTGCTCTGTGCGACATGTCTCGGTCATCGCGCCTCCCGGGCAACCCCAACCCGAGGCGACCACAGCTTCAGTCTACCGGGTCCGGCAAGCGGCGGCCACCGCCTCTGAGCCTTGGACTGAACGCCTGGCAACCCGGTCCAAGCCAGACGCGTCCGGATACTCGTCCGCTCATTCCGGCTTCCACTGCCACTGGTGGCCGAACGGGGTCTGCCCAAACGCGTAGGCGTTCGCGGCGTTGCGTGTGTTACGGCTGTCGCCGCCGAACGAGCTCCACTGCACGGGGCCGAAGCGGTCGGTCTTGAAGCAGTGCAGCCAGCCCGCCTGGTCGGCGACGAGCAGCTCCAGGAGATTGTCGCCATCCACGTCGGCTACGACCGGCGAGCACTCGAGCGGGGCGTCCAGTGGTAGGCGATACAGGCACTGACCGGCTTGGGAGACGATTGTGAGCACGCCGCGCAGTTGTCCCTCCGCGTTCGGTTCGCTCGAGGGCAGCACGATTTCCGACAGGCGGTCGCCATTGAGATCGGCGATGGCGGGTGTGCCCCACACGGCGCCGCCGACGGCGAAGCGCCAGCGCACACCCTCTGGGTCCAGTAGGCACGTGCCCCCATGCCGACCGCCGTACTCACCGGTCGGGCACGCCAGCACCGTGGGCGGTTCGTTGGGGTCCGTGTGGAGCGTGCGGAGGGCCGCGATCAACGTTTCGTCGGGTCGCAGGGCCAGCGTGCCCCACACGGAGGTTTGCAGGCTCGCCCCCGCGGCCACGATCGACCAGACGCGGGCCGCACGGTCGCCGACGTACGCCGGCGGTCCGTGCTCCACCACGCCGCCCCGGGTGACCGCGCCCGCGAGAGTTCCGGCGGGCAGCGTGTGCTGCCAGCGCGAACGGCCGTTGCTGACCGTCAGCACCTCGATGTCGCCGAGCGGGGTCGTCACGACGAGTTCCGGGCCCTGCCCCGGCAGCACGTCGGCCAGTGCCAGCGTAGCCCCGAGCAGATCGGCGTCAGCGGGTGGCCGGGCGACGGTCGCAACCCAAGCCGTTCGCCCGGACGGCCCAAGTAGTGCCACCACCTTGCCCGCACGCGTGGCCACTACGACATCGCTGTGGCCGTCGTTGTTGACATCCACCGCCAGCGGCGGGGCGATCACCGGGCTGCCGACGTGCGTGTCCCAGAGCGGCTGACCGTGCGGATCGATGCAGTACACGGTCCCGTTCAGACAGGCGACGAACAGCCGATCTTCGCCTGCGGCCAGTCCGATAACGTCACGCGGGCCGCGCCCGGGGCGTTCCGGCGGCGTGAAGAGCAGCTCGGCCTGCCCGGTAGCGCCGTCCACCCGCACGACCCCATCGGCGCTGTCGTGGGGATCGTTGAACTTCGACCCCAGCGACGCGACGTAGATCTGTCCATCCAGCGCGATGATCGTGCTAAACCACGCGGTCAAACCGACTGGCGCTTGCCACGCCGGCCTCAGCTTCACAACCTCGGGACTTGGGACGGCCGGCTGCAAGCCCTGCCTGAGGCGCTGGCGAGTTGTGTACCAGCGCTGCCAGTCCGCCCGCCGATCGCCGTAATCGACACCCGCGACGCGCGCCAGCAGCAGGCGGATGCGCTGATCGTCGAGCGCGTACTTCGTGTACAGGTGCGTGATGAGCTCGTCGGTGCGCGGCCGCCAGGCGGGGCCGGTCTCTTGCTCCCATTGTTCCAACCCGGCCCGGACCATCCGTGGCGTGTCCGCTCCCGCCAGCAGGTCCAGCCCGCGGCGTACCTGCCACGCAAGGCTGCGCGTGTTGAGGTACCAGCGACCGCCGAGCAGACCGCCCGCCACGCCGACCAGAACCAGAACAGTCACGGTCACAGCGCGGACGAGCCGGTGCCGCGGTGCGGCACGGCGTCGAAGGTTACTTGCGACCGGTTGGCGGATTGGCATGGGGACTCACATCGCCTGCGTACTGGGTCCGGCGCCGCCGGCGTGCGGCGGGCCACAAGTAACGTACACTACGCTGGTTGGCGTCCTGGACAACCGGCCACGCGTTCGCGGGCGCGCCGCGTTATGGGACGTATGCGGGGCGGGCCTGCGCCGCTTGGCGCCGAATTCGCGGAAATTCCGCATTCTTTTCCGGGCGTCGGCGCGCTAAGATGGGCTATTGTCACCAAATGTGCTGGGATGTGCGACCACCGATGCAGAATCGGATATTTCGTGTGCTGTTTCCCTTCCGACCGCGGGGGCGCCGTGGCGTCTAAAGGAGGACTGACGATGCGCAGATGGGCTACCCTGGGCTTTCTAGTATTGTTAGGCACAACGGTCGTGTGGGCGGCAGACTTCGCGCCGGCGACCCAACACCTCCAGGGCGCCTTCCCGGAGGTGCAGTTCTACGCTCAGGGGGCGCAGATCACCCGCGTATGGGGGGCGATCTTCGGCCTCGGCCCGACGCCCGAGCGCACCGCCGACGCGTTTGTCCGCGAGCACAGCGCACTGTTCAACGTCGCGCCCGAAGAGCTTCAGCCCGGCAGCGCCGTCAACGGCGACTACACTCTGCCGTTGATGTACCAGCCGGAAACCGGCACCTACAAGTTCACGCTCGTCCAATACCACCAGGTCAAAGACGGCCTCCCGGTCTATCAGGCCGATCTGCGGCTGCTGGTCGGCAACGAGCCGGATAACCCACTCGTGTGGGCCGGCTCGAGCCTGAAGAGTCTGGGCGACTTCACGGTTCCGGCCGCGACCCTTCGTAGCCCCGCCTACGACGCCGTCTTCGGCGCCGCCCTCAACGCCGTCCCCAGCCTCGTGAACTTCACCGACTCCTCGTTGGTGATCTACGCCGGCGTCGACGAGCAGAAAGCCGCGCCCACGCTCGCCGTCACGTTTGTCGCCGACAACTACGGCTCGCCGACGGCCACGCGGCCGGAGCGATACCGGTTTGTTGCGGACGCGACGACCGGTGCGATCCTGCACCAAGAGGACCTGATCGTCTTCACGAACGTGACAGGGAACGTGAGCGGGCTGGCGACGACGATCCCCAAGTCGGACACGTGCAATCCCGAGGTGTCGACGCCGATGAAGTATGCCAAAGTGAGCATCGGCAGCACGACGGCGTACACGGACCCGAACGGCAACTTTACGATAACGAACAGCGGGACGTCGGCGGTGACGGTGAGCTCGCCGATGAGCGGGCACTACTTCTTCGTCAGCGTTCTGGCGGGGACGCTAGACGCGCTGAGCCAGAGCGTGACGCCGCCGGGGCCGGCGAACTTCGTGCACAACGCGGCGAACTCGGACGAGCTGGTGCGGTCGCAGATCAACGCGTACGTGCAGGCGAACGTGGTGCGGGACTGGGTGCTGACGTATAACCCGTCCTATCCGTCGATCGCGACGGATGTAGACTTTCCGCTCTACGTGAACAGCAGCAACAGCACCTACTGTCCGGGCAACGCCTGGTATGACGGCAGCGCGCTCAACTTCTGCCGAGCCGGCAGCAGCTACCCGAACACCGCGTACTCGAGCGTCGTGCACCACGAGTACGGCCACCACGCGGTGGCGAGCGGCGGCAGTGGGCAGGACCAGTACGGCGAGGGG
This sequence comes from uncultured Phycisphaerales bacterium, assembly GCA_903914415.1. Taxonomy (GTDB): domain Bacteria; phylum Planctomycetota; class Phycisphaerae; order UBA1845; family Fen-1342; genus Fen-1342. The sequence goes on from CAIWOY010000091.1 coordinate 9,800, forward strand.
ATGGGCGACTGCTTCGCCGTGTGCCTGGCCGACGACCCGATTCTGGGCTACGGCTTCACGGGTAACTGCAGCACCGGCATCCGGACGGCCAGCAACACGATGCAGTACCCCTGCACGAGCGACATCCACACGTGTGCCCAGTTGCTCTCCGGCTGCATCTGGAGCACGCGCAACGCGCTGGTCGCGACCAACCCCTACACGTACAAGGCGATCCTGTCGAACCTGGTGGTCAACAGCATTCCGCTGCACAGCGGCGGCTCGATCACGCCGCAGATCACGATCGACTTTCTGACGCTGGACGACAACGACGGGAATCTCAGTAACGGCACGCCGCACTACAGCGAGATCTGCACGGGTTTCAGCGCACACAACATGACGTGTCCGGCATTGGCACTGCTGGCGTTCAGCTTCCCGAACGGGCGGCCGGAACTCGTGAGCCCGGCGGGCGGGACGACGGTGCGCGTGGTGGTGTCGGCCCTGGGCGGCCAGCCGCAGCCCGGCACCGGGACGTTCTACTACAAGATTGGCAGCGGCAGTTGGACGAGCGCGGCGATGCAGGTGGTCTCGCCGAACGTCTATGACGCAGTTTTCCCGGCGGCGGCCTGCGGGTCGATCGTGAGCTACTACTTCAGCGCACAGACGACGAGCGCCCAGACCGTCTATGACCCGAGCAACGCCCCGACGGGGTTCTATGTGGCGACCAGCGCCACGTCGACGGCGACGGTGCTCGCGGACGACATGGAGATCGACCGCGGCTGGACCGTCGGGGATACGGGTGACACGGCGACAACCGGCCTGTGGACGCGCAACGTCCCGCAGGCTACCGCCGCCCAGCCCGGCAGCGATCACAGCGCCAACGGCACGATGTGCTGGGTCACGGACTACCGCGCCGGGTCGTCCATCGGCGATTACGACGTGGACGGCGGGAAGACGACGCTGAAATCTCCGACGCTGAACCTGGCGGGCTACGCCGCCGCGAAGATCGGCTACTGGCGCTGGTACTCGAACAACCAGGGGTCCGCGCCGAACGCCGACACGTTCCGCGTCGACATTTCCAACAACAATGGCAGCAGTTGGGTGAACGCGGAGACGGTCGGGCCCGCCGGGGCGGAAGCGGGCGGCGGTTGGTACTACCACGAGTTCAACGTCGGCAGCTTCGTTTCGCTGACCAGCCAGGTCAAAGTGCGTTTCGTCGCGGAGGACGCGGGGTCTGGTTCAATCGTCGAGGCGGCGGTGGATGACTTCGCGTGCGTTGGCTATGCGTGCATCACCCAGTACACGCTCACCACGAGCGTAACGGGTTCGGGCAGCATCGCGCTCAATCCGCCCGGCGGGGTGTATGACTCCGGGGCGTCGGTGCAGTGCACGGCTAACGCCGCGAGCGGGTGGCACTTCGACCACTGGACCGGGGCGCTGAGCGGCGCGACGAACCCGGCGACGCTGCTGATGGACGGGAACAAGTCCATCACCGCCGTGTTCGTCCAAGATCAATACACGTTGACGGCCTTCATCAGTCCCGGAGGCAAGGGTAGCGTCACATTCGACCCGCCGGGCGGGACGTATCTCTCCGGGACATCAGTGCAGTTGACGGCGGCCGGAATCGCCGGCTGGCATTTCGATCACTGGACAGGCAACCTGACGGGCGCGACCAACCCCAGCAATATCGTGATGGACGGCAACAAGTCCGTCACGGCGGTTTTCGTTCAGGATCAATACACCCTGACGACCAGCGTGACCGGTCAGGGCGGCATCGCGCTCGACCCGCCGGGCGGCACGTATCTGTCCGGTACGACGGTGCAGGTCACCGCGAACCAGGCCGCCGGCTGGCATTTTGATCACTGGCAGGGCGACCTGACCGGCACGACCAACCCCAGCAATATCGTGATGGACGGCAACAAATCCGTCACGGCGGCGTTCGTGCAGAATCCGCTCGGTTGCCCCGGCGACATGAACTGCGACGGGCAGATCACGTTCGCGGACATTGACCTGTTCGTCGAGGCCCTGAGCGGGGAGAGCAGTTGGTCGCACCCCAACTGCCCGTGGAGCAACGGCGACACGAACGGGGATGGCAACGTGACGTTCGCCGACATCGACCCATTCGTCGCCTTGATCGGGACGACGTGCCCGCCGTAGGAGCCGTTTCGAGATCGCGCTCGCAGGGCCGGCGCCGTGCGCAGCGCCCGGCGTAGCCGCTTTGTGGGCACGCGAGCTTGAGTACGTGCGCGCAGTTTGGTAAACTCTGCGAGGCAGAGACACCTATACCTCGACGCGCCGGCAAGGGCCAGGACCGGAGTTTTCGCCAGACAAAGGAGGTTCCCGCAGTGACCCATAGTAACCATCGTGGCTCCAATGCTCGTTTCCATCTGTTCGCGACGGGGGTAGTCGTGCTGTTGCTGGCGTCAGTGCCGCTGTCGGCCCAAACCGTAGACGTGACCCGCGCCGGTCAGACATTTGAGGTCCGCTGCACCGCCACCGTGTCCCAGGAGGCGCTGATCTTCGGGCGCGCGCTGGGGTATGACACGGCCAGCCTGGCCGATGGCGACTTCCTGGCCGAGCCTGGCAAGCCGCAAGTGCCCACTCAGGTGCTACGGATCGCACTGCCGGCCGGGATGACCGTGACCGGTGTGCGCGTCCTGGCGACGGAAACGGTCGAGCTTCCGGGCGAATACCTGCTCTTCCCGGCTCAGCCGCCCCGCCGGCTGTCCGACGCGCCGGCCACGCGCGATTTTGTATCGCCGGACCCCGCAACATACTCGTCCGCGGTCGCGTACCCGTCGGAAACGGTGGCCTTCATTCAGCAGACAGACCTGGCCGGCCAGGCGCTGGGGGTCGTGCAGCTTCGCCCGGTGCGTTACGTTGCGGCCGAGCGCAAGATAACGCTGTGCACCTCGATTACCTTCGCGCTCGACGGAGTGGCCGGTTACGTGTGCGGCGACTACCTGCCTCCGCGGATCTCCGCGATGGCGCGCGACTATTACGAGCGCTCGGTTACCGCGATGGCGATCAATCCCGCCGCGGTCGAGCTCCAGAGCCGCGCGGACTTGCCTGCCGGGACGCGCGGCGTGGCGCCAGGGGACTATGACTATGTCATTATCACGCCGAACGCGTGGGTAAGTGCGTTTCAGCCGCTGGCCAACTGGAAGACGCAAAAGGGGGTTCCGGCGAACATCGTTACGACGGAGTGGATTTATGCGAACTACAGCGGCACGACGAACGTCGACAAGATCCGCGCGTTTGTGCAGGATGCCTACACGCAGTGGGGCACGACGTTCTTTCTGCTAGGCGGCGACACCGCGTACGTTCCCTGCAACACGCGCACGTTCGCCAGCGTCGATCCGGACCCCGTGCCGAATGACACGTACTATGCCGACTTCGACGACGACTGGACGTGCGAGGTTCACGTCGGGCGCGCTTCCGTCATCAACACCGGCACCGGCGCCGGCGGAATCGGGGCGTTCATCAACAAGGTCCTTACGTACGAGAAGAACCCGCCTTCGACGAATTACGCCAGGAAAGCCGCCTTCTTCGGCTTCGATCTCGACGCCAGCACGCACGCCGAGCAGTGCAAGACGACCATCCGGAGCTCGTACGTTCCGGCGGCTTGGACCGTGAGCACCGTGTACGACAGCCAGACGGGGAATCACAGGACGAACGTCATCGCGGCCGTAAACGCCGGGCAGATGATCATCAACCACGCCGACCATTCCAACCCGGATGTGATGGGGGTCGGCTACGTCAATCACAACTGGAACCTGTTCTCGAGCGACGTGGACGCATTCACCAACGGGAGTCGGCAGTCGATCTGGTACTCGATAGGCTGCGACCCGGCGGCGTTCGACGCCAGCAACTGCATCGCCGAGCACTTCGTGCGCAACGTCAACGGCGGCGGGCTGGCGTTCATCGGCAACTCGCGCTACGGCTTCTTCAACAGCGGCAGCTACAATACCTATTCGATGCGTTACGATCAGTACTTCTTCCGGTCGTTGTTCCCGGA
>CAIWOY010000092.1 GCA_903914415.1 uncultured Phycisphaerales bacterium
CGGGCGCAGCCCGAGACCCTCAGACCGGTGCCTGGACGCAGCCTGCACACAAGAGCGGTTCGCTTCTTTCCCCTCCAAGGGAGACCGGAGGCGGAGCCAGCGTGAGTTTTCGCTTGACTCGGACAAGCCTTTCATGGATAGTCACGGGCGGAGTCCCGGCGCGCCGTGCCGAAACCCGTGGCCGCCAGACGTTCTTCCCCTCCTCTCCGGCCGCCCCGAACAGGCACAGCAACGTCGCGCCTCCACATCCCGCCCCGCACGTCCGACCGCGCAGCGCCAGCCGCGGCAGCGAGCGCCAACCCGGCGCCGTGCCCTTACCGTCTTCGCAGCATTCCCAGCCCCGCCAAAGCCAACACGACCAACGTACCGGGCTCAGGAACCTCGGACACACGGAACCCGCCGCCGGCGCCCTCGTACGTCGGGTAGTAATAGTCGCGATACGCCGCCCGCATGGCGTCGGCGGAGTAGACGAACGAGGCGCCCCGAAAGCCCCGATACGGCCCGATCACTGCTTCATTCCACTCCCAGACGTTTCCGCCCTGGTCGAACGTGCCGTAGGGGCTTTGCGAGTTGCCAAAGTAGCCCGCCGCGGTGCGCCAGTACGGGCTGCCGATCGTGTAGTCGCCATCGTAGAAGTTCGCCGAGTTGCCGGTATCGCCTCCCGGATTCCCATTGTTCGGGACCGCGCTGCTGCCCATGGGGAAGTCCCAGTAGTTGCCCGTCACGCCGTCATTCTTGTGGTACGCCGCCTTGTACCACTCGTCCTCGCTGGGGATCACCCACGTGGCGTTCGCCTTCCGCGTTACGCCCTGCAGCGCCGCGTCGCTCGTCGCGCCGTTCAGGAAGTATGAGCCGTCTTCGGTCGTGCTCAGTCCCTGCGGCCCCGCCGGCTGGCCATTGCGCATCCAGTTGGCAAACCGGGCCGCGTCGCCCCAGGAAACGTAGTTCACCGGCCGGTCGGCCCAGTTAACCACATCCGTCGGACTCCCATCGCCCACAGTGTAGGTGTAGTTGCCCGAGCTGCCGGCGCGCTTGATATTGCAGCCGTTGGAGGAGACCGGCGCATCCATGGACTCGCTATACAGCCCGTACGTGTCCGTCGCCGCCACGGCGTTGAGAAACTCGCAGTACTGCTCGGTCGTCACCTCGTACTTGCCAATGTTGTACGTGTAACTGACCGAGCCGTACCCCGGCGTCTCGTATCGCGTGTCCGGTGCGTTGCCCGGATTGCCGACGGGCACCGTGTCGATGATCACCGCCTGCGCGCTGACCGCGCAAGCACAAACCGCCACGACGACCACAAACCTGCAAATCCCCTTCAACATGACTTTCTCCTCTTCCTGCTTCCTCGACGTGCCTGGTCACCGCCGGCCAGCGGGGCTGACGCTCCGCACGGATAAAGGGTCAAACAACCAAAAGCAGAGGGTAAGGTCGTGCCCTCACCGTCTACGCAGTATTCCCAGGCCAGCCAAAGCCAACATCACGATCGAAGCGGGCTCAGGAACCTCGGAGACACGGAACCCGCATTCGGGCACCTCCGTCATCGGGTCGAGCCCGAAGCCGTACGCCGCGCGCAGCACGGGCGCGCTGTTCGCGTAATTTCCGCCCCGCCAGCCGCGATGCGGCCCGTCAATCACGGCTTCATTCCACTCGTCCACGTTCCCGCCCTGATCGAACGTGCCGTAGGAGCTGTCGGATTGTCCGAAAAACCCCACATTCGTGCGCCAGTATGGGCTTCCGATCGTGTAGTCGCCATCGTAGAAGTTCCCTGAGTTACCCGTATCGCCTCCGGGGTTCCCGTTGTTTGGAACCGCGTTGGTCCTCGTCGGGTAGTCCCAGTAGTTGCGCGTCACGCCGTCATTCTTGTGGTACGCCGCCTTGTACCACTCGTCCTCCGTGGGAATCACCCACGTGGCGTTCGCCTTCCGCGTCACGGCCACAAGGGCGGCGGCGCTCGTCGCGCCGTTGAGGAAGTGCGAGCCGTCTTCGGTCGTGCTCAGTCCCTGCGGCCCGGTCGGCTGGCCGTTGTGCAGCCAGTTGGCAAACCGGGCCGCGTCGCCCCAGCTCACACGGCTCACCGGCCGGCTAGCCCAATTCGAATCCACGCTGTACGTGTAGTTCCCGGAAGAACCGGTGCGCTTGATGTTGCACGCATCGGAATAAACCGCCGTGTCCATGCCCGTGTTGTACAGGCCGTACGTGTCCGTCGCCGCCACAGCGTTGAGGAACTCCGTGTACTGCCCGGCCGTGACTTCGTACTTGCCGATGCTGTATGTGTAGCCCACGCTGCCGAAACTCGGCACGCCGCCGCGCGGGTAGCGCGTGTCCCCCGGATTGCCCGGATTGCCCACGGTGACGGTCTCGATGTTCACCGCCAGGGCCGTGCTCGCGAACGCGCTTGCCACCCCCGCAACCACCAGTACCCTCAACCAACAGAATCGCTGTGACATGTCCTCTCTCCTGTTCCGCAACGAGCAGCCGTGTGTCTGAAGAGGCCCCGGGCGCTGCCGCGCGGCAGGCCAACCACCGGGAACAGCTCCGTCCCTCCGCGCCCGCCCACCTCCTCCAGCACGGACGAGCGCGAGCGATATTATCGTACCACAAACGCTCTCGTTCCGCAGGCGCTTTTTCCACGCCCACCACCGCCGCGACGGACACCTCGCCGACGCCGAACAGCCCGCCCGATCCTGGCCCCGCCCCGCCCGCCCCTCGCTTTCCGCCCCTTGATCCCTCGGTCCCTGGGTCCCTCAGCCCCTGCTCTTCTCTGTGGTGAATCCCCGCCACCGGCCGCCAAAGACGCACAGAATCGCGCACCTGCCGCCAATCTCCGCCAATCTCGCCCAAACCCCTCACCCCGCCTTGCCCCCGCCCGCCGCCATGCTAGTATTCCTAGTATGCCGTCTCCGCCCCTCCAGCCCTGGGCCCCTCGGTCCCTCGGTCCCTCGGCCCCTTGGTCCCTGCGCCCGTTTTCAAGATTCCCATTTACGCCCCCTGTAAACATGAGCATCTTGAGCACCTTCAGCCCGCACGCTCAGAAAATCGATATTATCGCCCCTCCAAGATGCTCATTGAGCATCTTCCCCTCCGCGTGCCCGCGCACGACCGGTTTCTTCGCGCCCGCCGCCCGCCCCGTGCTCATCGCCACGCAGTTATCGGAAGGATGCCATTTAGGGGGCGCACACACTTGGCACTCTTGGCATCCTTGCCCTCCCGGTAGCGCAGACACGGTTTTTATCCGGAATTATGCCAACCGCTTGGCACTCTTGGCGGCCTTGGCGCTCTTGGCGCCTTGGCGGTTGCCTTTCCACCCCGCCCGCTACTTCCGCTTCTTCAGCGGCTCGACACGCACGTTGCGCACCTTGCCGCCGTCGAATTGGAAACGCCCCTGCAGCACCGACCCGTCCGCCCGCGCGCAGGTCAAGAAGCGCTGGTTTCCCTTCCCCTCCAGCGTCCACTGGCCGACCTGCGGCGCGACCGCCAACATGCTCTTCAGCAGGCTCGGCGGCAACCAGTCCTGCGGGCTGATGCTCAGTTTGCCGGCCGCCGCCGCGGCGAAGAACTCGTCTGCCGTCTCAAACCGCTGCCGCTGGGCCTGCGTGCGGGCGTAGAAGCTGGTCAACGTCAGAACCACGACCTCGGCGTACAGCTCGCCGGTGGGGTTGTCCGGCAGCCCGGTCCAGTACTCCTCCCAGCGTTTCTGGAAGGCGTTGACGTCGGTGCCGAAGGCCTGGACCCACGCCCGCTCCCACTGCGTCTTGCGGGCGACTTCGCGGAGGAAGCTCATGAACGGCTGCTCGTACTTGCCGTTGTCGCCGTGGGCGAGGAACTGGACCATCGCCCAGGCCTGGTCGTAGTTTTCGTGCCGCAGATCGCTGTTCCACTCCTCATGCTTCAGGATCAGCATGTCGCGCAGCGGCCGGAACGCGTGCTGCCGGATGCCCTGCTTGATGCGTTGGAGGCGCTCGGGCGGGATCAGGCCGACGATGAACTGGTCGCCGGTGAATTGGCCGACGCCGAAGTACTCGGCCATGCCCTCGTTGGCCCAGATGGGGATCTTGTGGCCGATGGCGGCGTCGACGAACTGGTGGAAGCCTTCGTGCTGGACGACGGACCAGGTGGCCTCGGGGTGCTCGGGGTTGGCGACGGCCATCAGCGCCTCGCCGGTGAAGACGCCGGCGCTGCCGGGGATGCCGCCGGCGGCGATGTAGTCGCGCATGTGCTTGAACAGGTAGAAGGGCATGCGCTGGTTGACGGTGCCGGCGAGGCCCTTGGTGCGGCGTTGGTACTCGTCGAACATGAGCGTGATGCGGACGGTGGCCTCCTGCACGCCCTCCGGGCCGAGATCGGTGTGGAGGACGTAGTAGCGCGTCTGATAGGTCGAGAAGCCTGGCACATCGGCGGCGGCGGGCGTGGCGGTCCACAGGGCCGCCGCCGCGATCGTCCCGAGGATGTACCGCCAGCAGCGTTTCATGCCGCCTCCCGGCCAGGGTCGCGCGGCCGCGGCGCGGGCGCCTATTCGCCGGCCGCCCGCTTCAGGATTTGCTCGAGCACCGCGATGTCGCCGTCCAACTGATAGCGCGGGACGCATTTGCTGTTGATGAAGATCGTCGGAATGCTGTAGACACCGGCGGGGGCCCCCCAGCGGAGCACGGGGAGTGTCTTGCCGGCCTGGATGTCCTCGGCGATGCTGGCCTGCACGTCGTCGCGTTTCATGGCCTCGAAGAGAGCGTCCGCGTCGAGGCCCATCTGCTGCGCCGCGGCCCGCAGCGACTCGTCGGCGGTCCGCTGCATGGTATCGAGCGCGCGTTGGGCATCGACGCCCAGCTTGGCGGCGCCCTTCTTCCGTTCGTCCTCGGACATCGTGTACAGAGCGCCGCGCAATGCAGCGGCATCGACGCCGGCTTCCTGAGCGGCAGCCTTTAAGGCGGCGTCGTGGTTGTCGATCAGCCAGGCGTGCATTTTCCAGTAGCCGTCGTTGCTGCCTAGCCGGCCGGCGGCCTCCGCGGCCCGCGAAGCCCAGCAGGCCAGCGGGTGCCTGCGGTAGGGGATGTTCGGGTTGCAATCGCCGTTGAACGGCATGTGCCGGAAGACGTAGTTGGCGCTTCCGCCCTGGGCTATGAACGTTCGAATGACCTGATCCACCTGCGCCGTGCCGTCCTCCTGAAAATCACCCCAGAGGACGATCTTGGCTTTGGCGTCCGGCGGGCCGAGGACCCAGGCGGTTTTGTCCGGCGGAAGCGTACGCACGGTCTCGTCGGCCCAGTCCTGCACGTATTTCTCGAACGCGAGCGGCGGGCGGTCGTAGGCGGCGGTCCGCGGCGGCGGGTTCGCCGCGGCCACCTCCGCGACCGTCCGCACCAGGGCATTCGGCTGGTACCAGCCCTTCAGCTCCACGCCGTTGATGAAGATCATCGGCGTGAAGAACAAGCCGAGGCGCTGGGCGTCGTCGCAGTCCTGCCGGATACGACGGAGCGGTTCTTCACTCGTCATCATCTGGACGAAGCCCTTCGAGTCGTAGCCGAGCGACTGGATTCCGTTCTCCAGCTCCTGCGTCGTGGTGAAGGAGCCGCGGTGCTCGAAGAGCCAGTCGTGGAGCTTCCAGAAGCCGTCGTTGCCGTAGAGGATGCCGGCGGCCTCGGCGGCGCGGGCGGCCCAGCAGGCGTTGGCGTGCAGGCTGCGCGGGGCGTAC
>CAIWOY010000093.1 GCA_903914415.1 uncultured Phycisphaerales bacterium
CTGTACCTGATCCGCCGGGACGAGGTGGACATCTACGACATCCCGATCGCCCGGCTCGCCGAGCAGTACCTCGCCCACCTGCGGATGCTCGAACACCTCGACCCTGACGCCGCGGGTGATTTCCTGGTCATGGCGTCCACGCTCGTCGAGATGAAATCGCGGGCGCTCTTGCCGACGCCGCCGCTCGAAGGGCTGGACGAGGGCGAGGACCCGCGCGCCCCGCTCGTGCGGCAGTTGCTGGAGTACAAGCGCTTCAAGGATGCCGCCCGGGCCCTCGGATCGGCCGCGGACGAGCGCGGCAAGCGCTACGTGCGCTGCCCCGCGAACCTGCCCAAAGAGCTGGAGGGCGTCGAGCTGGAGGAGGCGCAGGTCTGGGACCTGCTGGCGGCCTTCACAAAGGTCATGACCGCGATCGGGCACGGGCCGGGCGAGCACGCCGTCCGCTACGACGACACGCCGGTCGAGTTGTACGCCGGCGAGATTCTCGCGATCCTGGAGCAGGACGGTCCGACGACGTTTCAGGCCCTCTTCGCCCGCGGTTTTGAACGGATCGAGCTGGTCGGGTGGTTCCTGGCCCTGCTGGAGCTCATCCGCACACACCGCGTGCGGGCCGAGCAGGAGCTTACGTTCGGTACTATCTATCTCTTCCTGCTCATGGAGGCGGATGAGCCGGCGGAAGCGGCGCCGGACGCACAGAGCGGCGAGGAACCGGCAACGGACGCACAGAGCGTCGCGGCGCCGGCGCCCGATGCGCCCGATGCACCCACGGACACGGCCTCCCCGCCACCCCCCCCACCGCCCGCGGACCAGCCGGCCGAGGCGTAAATTGGGCGAGCGGGAGTGTAGCGGCCGACCCCCGTGTCGGCCGTAGGCTGCCGGAAGATCTTTCGGCTACCCGAAGATTCCGACGGTCAGTAACGTGGTAGGCGCCGCCCGCCCTGCAAAGAGGTACTTCTGCGATGCCCAAACCAAGCGAACGGCTTAGAGAACTCAACCTCACCCTCCCGCCCGTGACCAAGCCGGTCGGGGCGTACGTCCCCGCGTTGCGCCACGGCGACACGCTCCTCTTGAGCGGGCAGATCCCGCTTCGGGAAGGGAAAGTCGCCTACACAGGCAAAGTCGGGGGCCCAGGCGGCCGTACGCTTGACGACGCCCAGGCCGCCGCCCGGCTGTGCGCGTTGAACGCGATCGGAGTCGCGGCGGACACGGCCGGCGGGGTTGACCGCCTCGCCCGCGTACTCAAGGTCGTGGTCTACGTCGCCTCCAACGTCGGCTTCACCGACCAGCACAAGGTCGCCAACGGCGCCAGCGACCTCCTCGCCGACCTCTTCGGCGACGCCGGCAAACACGCCCGCGCCGCCGTCGGCGTAGCCGAGCTCCCGCTGAACTCGACCGTCGAGGTCGACGTCACGTTCGCCCTGGCCGGCTAACCGCCCGCGGCGCAAACGTCGCGGCCGGCGCCCCTGCCGGCCGTCGAGGCCGACCAGCGCCCCCTGCCCCGCCCCGCCCCTTGGCCCGCTGCTCACACGATGCTGCCTGCCCCCCATCCCCCTTCGCGCCCTCGGCGCCCTTCGCGGTGAAATCCACTTCCCCGTGTGCGTAATCTGCGGACGACTCCCGCCCCACCCGATAATCGCCTTGTATTCGCCCGCCGCAAACCGGTAGAATCGGGGCTGGATTAGTCCGCCCCGCCGGGGGCTCCCGCGGAACGACTTCCGCCCCGTCCCCGGCGTGTCGCGGACCGCAGCTCCCGGGGTGCGTCCCCGGGGAGGAAAGACATGTCGCGCAGCGCTTCCATCCTGACCGCGGCCGGCCTCGCGCCCGCTCTCGCAGCACTGCTGATCGCCGCGCCGGTGGCGCGCGCACAGGCAGACCCCGGGGTCGGGTCGCGGTTGCCCGTCCAATACGCAGCGGAGCCCGTCGCGGCCGACGGCGCGCGCGACCCGCAGCCCGGCGCGCTCGTGGCGTGGGGATGGAACGGCTACGGGCAATGCAACATCCCGGCGCCGAACAGCGACTTCGCGGCCGTCGCGGGCGGCGGTTACCACAGCCTGGGTCTGAAGGCCGGCGGCTCGATCGTGGCGTGGGGGCGGAACGACTACGGCGAATGCAACGTTCCGGTGCCGAACAGCGGCTTCACGGCCGTCGCGGCGGGCTATCTCCACAGCCTGGGTCTGAAGGGCGACGGCTCGATCGCGGCGTGGGGACGGAACACCTACGGCCAGTGCAACGTCCCGGAACCGAACAGCGTCTTCGTGGCCGTCGCGGCGGGCGGGCAGCACAGCCTGGGCCTGAAGGCCGACGGCTCCCTCGTCGCGTGGGGGTACAACGACGACGGGGAGTGCAACGTCCCGGCGCCGAACAGCGGCTTCGTGGCCGTCGCGGGCGGCTTTTACCACAGCCTGGGCCTGAAGGCCGACGGCTCCATCGTCGCGTGGGGATACGACGGGGACGGGGAGTGCGACGTCCCGGCGCCGAACAGCGGCTTCGCGGCCGTCGCGGCAGGCTATGCCCACAGCCTGGGTCTGAAAACCGACGGCTCCATCGTGGCGTGGGGCGACAGCTCCTACGGCCAATGCGACGTGCCGGCGCCGAACAGCGGCTTCGTGGCCGTCGCGGCGGGCTTTTCCCACAGCCTGGGTCTGAAGGCCGACGGCTCCATCGTGGCGTGGGGGGACGACTCCTCCGGCCAATGCGACATCCCGGCGCCGAACAGCGGCTTCGCGGTCGTCGCGGCGGGCTTTTCCCACAGCCTGGGGCTGAAGGGCGCCGCGTGCTGTTTCGCCGACGGGTCGTGTCGGGTGACAACGCAGGCGCACTGCACGGGCGTTTGGCACGCCGAGTGGCCAGACTGCGCGGTGGCCCAATGTCCGCCGCCGGGTTCATGCTGCTATCCCACCGGCACCTGCGCGGTGACAGCCGAGGCCGCTTGCACCGGTGTCTGGACCATGTTCGGCGTGTGCGACCCGAACCCGTGCCCCCAACCCGGGGCCTGCTGCTTTGCCGACGGGCATTGCGAGCATGTCCTTCAGGCGGCGTGCGGCGGCACGTGGCTGGGCTACGGCACAGTATGTGATCCGAATCCGTGCCCACAACCCGGGGCCTGCTGCTTTGCCGACGGGCATTGCGAGTATGTGCTTCAGGCGGCGTGCGGCGGCACGTGGCTGGGCTACGGCACAGTATGTGATCCGAACCCGTGCCCGCAGCCCGGCTCGATCGTGGCGTGGGGAGACAACCGGTTCGGCCAGCGCAATGTCCCGACGCCGAACAGCGACTTCGCGGCCGTCGCGGGGGGCGGGGCGCACAGCCTGGGTCTGAAGGCCGACGGCTCGATCGTGGCGTGGGGATACAACCCCTACGGCCAATGCACCGTCCCGGGGCCGAACAGCGGCTTCGTGGCCGTCGCGGCGGGCTTGTACCACAGCCTGGGCCTGAAGGCCGACGGGTCGATCGTGGCGTGGGGAAACAACGCCTACGGTGAAACCAACGTCCCCGGGCCGAACAGCGGTTTCGTGGCCGTCGCCGGGGGCGAGCGCCACAGTCTGGGTGTCAAGGCCGACGGGTCCGTCGTGACGTGGGGTTGTGGGTGGCCCTACAACTACGGTCAATGCACCGTCCCCGAGCCCAACAGCGGTTTCGTAGCCGTCGAGGCGGGC
>CAIWOY010000094.1 GCA_903914415.1 uncultured Phycisphaerales bacterium
ACGCCGAGCGCGTAGAGATGCGCTCGCGGCCTGGTCAACCCCGAATCCGAAATGGAGGTCGGCCGTGAAGTACCTGTTCGCGGGCTTCGCGCTCCTGTGGGCCGCCACGCTCCTCGGCGGCTGTCCCGCCGAGAATTTCCAGAACAAGGTCCCCGCGACCCTGCAGGACATCAATCGCATCGTCAAAGACACGACCCTGACGCCGCAGGAGCAGCGCACCCAGCTCGAGGCGCTCGGGCTCTCCGACTCGACCATCAACGCGTTCCTCAGCAGCCAGCAGTACGGCAACCAGTTCGGCGGCGATCCACGCACCGCGTACAACAAGGTCGTCGGCTCGGAGTTCACCCAGCTCACGCCGGACGAAGTGCAGATCTACGGCCAGGGCGCCAGCGCCTCCGACCCGAACCAACAGCTCAGCGTGAGCCTGACTGACAACGAGGCGCAGGCCGTCGTCGATTTCTTCCACGATTTCAACATCTCGTCCAAAGACGCCCTGTCGGCCTGGCTCGACACGCCCGGGAACACCCCCCCCAGCACCATTCCCACCGGTGTGCTCCGCGCCGTGTTCGTCGATTTCGACCCCAAGTTCCTGGTGCCGAACCTGCCGTAGTGCTACAACGCTGCTTCGCAGCCCGGAATACAACCGCCGAGACGCCCAGGCAACCAAGATCGCCAGGGAAACCAAGGCCGCAGCGGCGATCATGCCCATTCTGTGCGCGCCCCCGCCTTTCCCCCGCCGTCATTCGCGCCTTTAGTACGATATCCCCCGGCTATCTGTCAGACGGCGTCCTGACTGCCGATCCCGCGCCGCACGCGACGGGGGGTGGACAAGGCAACGCACGCGTCCAGAATTGGAGGCCCTCCCCGCCGAGCGCGTCTGCGCGGCGCGGCCGCCGGATCCCTCAATTGCCGTCCGTCGTGGTCTGGACGGTGGAGACCGCCAGGGTGAGGGGGATCTGGCGCACGATCTCCAGACGGATCGTTCCCGCGGAGAACCCGAGCTTCTGCGAGGCCGTTTTGGCGCGCGTCAGCGTCACCGTGATGTCGCCGACAACGAACTCGCTGAGCTGCGCCGACCCGATCGAGACGCTCCCGTCGTCGGCGAGGTCCGCGAGGGACACAGTACCGGCGCCGACGTGTGCGCTCCCGTCGCTCGCATACGAGACGACCTGCCCGGCGATCGTGATGCTGACGGTCGCGTCGTCGTCAGCCGGTTCCCATGTCAGGTCAAATCCGCTGCGCAACACCACCGTCGACGCCGCGGGCGTGACAGCAGAGAAATCGTCCGGCGGCGCGACCTTGAACGTGGTAGTCACGCCCTCATTGTCGAAACTGACGGTGTACTTGTACGGCGACTCCACGGCCTCAATCGTGGCGGTCAGGGTCGCGTCCAGCCCCAGATCGGTCAACGTCGTGGCCGTCAGCGGCACGTCGTTCACGGAGAGAATCTGATCATCCGCCAGCGTGATCTTCCGGTGCGCCAGCGACAGGATGTTGTTGTCGGTGACCTGCGCTGTGGCCGTCGCGATGGCCGATTCGGAGGCGCGGTTGACCACGAGGGTCATGTTTCCGCGTGCGGACAAATCGACGCTGTCCGAGCTCAGCGGGCAGCCCGCGACCAAGAGCAAGGGAAACGCGACGATCCCGACGATCGTCCGGTACACGCGTCGGCTTTCCATACCGCGTCCGCTCCTTTCTTTCTTCCCGGCACGCACTCCGCGCGGCCGAGCAGGGGCACTCCGCTGGGCTGCCCCGCGGAGGCCAGCGCCCGCTCACTGCGTCGCGTTCGTTGAACTGGAGTCGCTGGTGCTACTGGAGTCGGCCTCACTGTCAGCCGCAGTCGAGGCAGCGCTCTGGTCTTGCGCAAGCGGGAGGAGGAACGGCTCCAACTGTGCTTTCAGAAGGGCGACGAAGTCCGTGGATTGGAACACCGACGAAAGCTGGTTCGAGAACGTCTCGATGAGGCTTCCAGCCAAGCGGACCGCGAACTTGGACTGGTCGGCGGCCGCCGTCGTCGACGCCGGGTAAAGTCCGCTCGCCGTCGGAAGGCGTGCAATTGCTCCACCAGAGCTGGTAGTGGCGCTCGACCCGCTGCTGGAGGTAGTGTCGGTAGTGGAGTCGGTCGTGGTGCTGGTCGAGCTCGTGGTGTCCGCACTGGTGGTGCTCTTCTGTGCGGCGATTGACTTGCTGGTAGCCGTGCTGGTGACGGAAGTGCCCGTCAAGCTGCTGAGCAGGCTGCTGAGCGAGTCGAGCAAGCTGAGCGAGCTTGAGTACTGGCTCAGCAGCGTGCTCAGGCTGGCGAGAGCGGTCGAGGTGTCGCTTGTGGTCGCGGTGGTCGTGGCCGCGGTGGTCGTATCGGTCGTGGTACTGCTGCTCGACCGCACGCCGGGCGTCTGCCCGTTCTGGGCCGCGTCCACGCGTGCCGCGATGAGGGCGTTGTGCCGCGCGATGGCGGCTTGCACCCAGCTTCCGGGCGTACCGCCGCTGGCGCTAAACGTGGTGGCAACCGTGCTGGTCTGGTTCGGGTCCGTGGTCGTGTCGCTGGCGGCTCGGGCTTGCATCGGCAACGTGAGCAGGAGCGCCGGCGCGAAGGCGAGCACGAGCTTGGCGATCCGCGCGCCCTTCCGCGCCGCCAGCGGCAACCTGATCGTGCTTGTTCGTGATCCCGAGTTCATGGGCATTCTCGTGCGCCGCTGGCCCGACTCCTACTGCGGCTCAACCTGAGCCTCCGCCTGATCCAGCACGGCCAACTGATCGGATGTCAGGATCGCCCGGAACTCGTCGCGGGCCTGTTGATGCCGAGCTTGCACCGCGTCCTGCAGATCCGTGCGAATCTGCTCGATCGCGGCCTGCTGGTCGTCCGTCATTTGCAATTCGTCCGCCAGGCGCGTCCACGTATCGACAGCCGGATCCGGTACTGCGTTCGGGTCCTGGTCCGGCGGCTGGGCGACGGCACCCTGATCCCCCGGCGGCGGACCCATGTGGCAGCCGCCCGGACCGCCTGGCGGCGGGCCAGGAGGAGGCTGCGACTGCAACTCGTCGAGCTTGGCGAGCTGGTCGGCCGTCAGCACGGTCTTGATCTGATCCTGCGCATTCTGGCGCAGCGTGTCGATGTCCGTGTGCAGGCGCGTGAAGATATCGTCGGCCTGCTGGCGCTGCTCGTCGGTGAGCTGAAGCACGTCGGCGAGCCCCATGACCGGGTCGCCGAGGAACGGTCCGCCCAGCATGTCCGTGCCCGCGAACGCGTACCCGGGCGACGCGTCGCCGATCAGGGTTTGCACTTGTTGGGCGAACTGCTCCTGTGTGATCTCGCCGCGGTCGAGCTGGCCCTGCAGGTCTTCGAGCTGAGCCTGCTGGTCGGCCGTGAGCGGCGGCGTTTCTGGCGGCATCGCCGCGTTCCCGTCCGCCGCGCCGGCGGCCGCGCCGTCCGTGACCACCTGATTCGCGTAAGCCTCGAAGCCCTGCACGAGGTCGCTGACGGTCAGTTGATTCAGCGTCGGGTCCGCCGCGACCGCCTGGGCCAGACTGCTCAGGGCGCCCGACAGCGTGGTGTCGGCGGTGAGGGTAGTGGCGCAACCCGTCACGATCCCGGCCAATCCGACCAAGGCGGCGACGACTGTCCCATATCGGAATGCTCTACTCATGCTGACCTCCATGGCGTAAGCCTGTGCACATCGGTACGCCGCATGACGCCACCAAGGGGCTTGTCCACATACGGCGCACCACACGCCGCAGTCATCCAAGAAGACGGCCGGCCGGCACTCTTATTCCGACATTTCCCCAATGACCTCGCCCGACCCCGCTGCCGGGCGGTACAGGGCCATTGCACAGCGCCAAGCCCCTTTCGCGTCCGGCGTTTTCACGCTTTTCCCGGGCGTGGGGGGCGGAACGAGCTCGCCGAAGCCCTTGCTGGCGGGGGAATGGGCTTCCGACAGCCCCAGGAACGCCCCGTTATCCCCCACAGGGCGCATGGAATCCACCCGGCTTGTCCGAACAGGAGCGGCTTTGAGCGGTCTGCTGGCTCATCCGGAAGGCACCACGCCAACTTCGGCCCGCCGCAGTCGCTGGATGCGCTCCAGGATCGCGGCAAACAGTCTTCGGGGAATCGCCACCTCGGCCATTTGGAAAATCACGTGCCGGGCGTGCGTGACGACCTTGGCACCGATCTTGACCAGCTTCTCCCGCAGCGTGGTCATCATCGAGTGCTTCACCGCCCTGGGCAGCGCCAGCCGCCGCAGGAAGTTGCCAAGGTTGTACGCCAGGGCAAAAAGCTGGAGCCGGACCTGGTTGTCCACGAAGTCGTGGCAGATCAGCCGTGCCTCGGCCGTTGTAGAACTTCACCACCTTCCGGGCCGAGCGGTGCAGGTTCGTCACGATGAATCCCACGCGGGGGAACAACTCGGCCTGGTGCCACTCAATCTTCGCGACCACCCGGCGCGGCCGGTCCCACGTCTTGGCTTGGTAGAGGAAGTCGTGATGCCAGACGATCGGCCGCCTGGGCGGGCGGCCCACCGGACGCGTCAGGAACGGCTCGATCTCCCGCTGCACAACCTCGTTGGCCGGCAGGCGAATCGCGTACCGGTAGCCCTCGGCTTCGAGATACTCGTACAACTCCGGCCGGGCGAACGCGGCATCACCCCGGAAGAACCGGCGGACGTCGACGTCTCGGTATCGTTTGACCACCGGCTCCAGCACCGAACGCCATTCGTCGGCACTGGCTACGTTTCCATTCCGAAGCAAGGCCCGCTCCAGGTCGCCGAACTGGTTGAAGCAGAACAGCGGGTGGTAGCACATGCAGCCGAAGTGCCCGTTGTACGCTGAGCCTTCTTGCTCGCCGTACGTCTCGCTGACCGAGCTGTCCAGGTCGAGGATGGTCTGCGCGCTGGCCTTCTGCTCCCGCTCACGGTCAATCCACATCCCCGGCAGGTTCATGAGGGCCTTCAGGTTCTTCCTGTCCGTCAGAACCTCGGTCTCGAAGCGGCTCATCTGGCTGGTAGAGGCAGCCTGATGATCTCTGGCCCGACCCCGACGACGTACCGCATGGCCGGATCGACGCTCAGCCGCTCGGCGTCGTTGGTATCCTCGTAACCCGCCAGGCGGCTGAAGACCGTCTGACGCAGCAATGCCGTCATCGTGTGCTGAGTGTTCTTCCCCGTGCGCCAGTCGTGCAGGAGGCCCTCCGCCTATCGCGGTCAAGCCCAGGACTTCATCGAGTTCGCGATAGGGCAACAACCCCGCGTCCGACGTGACCTGGGAGCCGTGGAATTCGAGCTTCAGGCCGCCGTCGAAACCGACCCGCAACGCCTCCGTGCGTGCTTCACCCATTGGGTTCTCCGCCCATTTGGGGCCGTAATGCCGAAAACCGCGTGATTTGCAGGTCCAACGCCATATCCAGTATTCTACACTCTAGACATCATCTGGGAAATCCGGGTTAATAGTGTAGTCGTCAGGCTGCCCGGGTCGGCGTCGCCGGCCTGCGCCAGGCGCAAGGCGTGTGCCTATGTTCACCGGAATCATCCAGGCCCTTGGAACCGTGGCGGGGTTGGATTCCTCGCCGCGCGCACACAGCAACGGCGCGCTCGCCCACCGCCTGGAAATCGACCTCGGGTCACTCGCGGACGGACTGGAGCTTGGAGCCAGCGTCGCGATCAACGGCGTCTGCCTCACGCTGACCGAGCGCCGCGGCCACGTCGGCCGCTTCGACGCGGTGCCGGAGACCTGGAATCGCACGACGCTGCGCGACCTGCACCGCGGCGACTCGGTGCACCTCGAACGCTCGCTGCGGGTCGGCGACCCGCTCGACGGCCATTTCGTCCAGGGCCACGTAGACGGCACGGGCACCATCGAGCGGATCGAGCGGGCGGAGGGCGAGTGGAAGCTCTGGATCGCCACGGAGCCGGCGCTCATGCCCTTCATCGCCCCCAAGGGGTCCATCGCGATCGACGGCACCAGCCTGACCCTCGTCGACGTGACGGAAAACCGCTTCTCAATCGCCCTGGTGCCGACGACCCTGGCGCGAACCACCTTCGCACGCCGCAAGCCCGGCGACCGCGTCAACATCGAGACCGACATCCTGGCCCGCCTGGTCATCCGCAGCCTCCAGCAGGCCGGCGTGCTCGCGGCCGCGGGTGCGCCGCCGACCGGGCTGACGTGGGATCACCTGCGGGCGGGCGGGTACGTCACATGAGCGCACCCGTGTCCAACTCGAACGGCGAACGCCCGCTGATCGGCATCAGCATGGGCGACCCGCTGGGCATCGGGCCGGAAGTCCTCGTCAAAGCCCTCGCCGACGCCGAGCTGCGCCGCCGCGCGCGGTTCGTCATCTTCGGGCTGCACGACGTGCTCGAGGTCGCCGCCGACCAGGCCGAGATCAACCCCTTCTGGTGGCGCGAGCCCTACGATCAAAGCGTCCGGATCGGCTCGGGGGTGCTGCTGGCCGACTTCGACGAGCTCCAGCCGGTCCGCACGAATGGGCCCCGGGGGCCGGACCCGGCGGCGGGCCACGCCGCGTTCCGTTTCGTGGAAGAAGGCGCCCGGCACCTGCGCTCCGGCGCGCTCGACGCGCTCGTCACGGCGCCGATCTGCAAGGAGGCCTGGCACCAGGCCCATCACAAGTTCCTGGGCCACACGGACCTGCTCGCCCAGCGCTTCGAGACGCGCCGCGTCAACATGCTCTTCGTCGCCGGCCCCCTGCGGGTCGCGCTGGCCTCGGACCATATCCCGCTCTTTGAGCTCCACAACCGCTTCACGATTGGCCTCGTGCATCAGCCCATCGACCTCCTCGATCACGCCCTGCGCGAGTGGTTCGGCGTCCCGCGGCCTCACATCGGCGTGCTGGGGCTTAACCCGCACGCCGGCGAGAGCGGAACCCTCGGCGATGAGGAGCACCGCATCATCGAGCCCGCCCTCGCCCTCGCCCGCAACGCCGGCCTCCACGTCACCGGCCCCCTGCCGCCCGATACAGCGTTCATCCCGGACGTGGTGCGGCGTTTCGACGGGCTGGTCGCCATGTACCACGACCAGGGCCTGATCCCGGTGAAGATGCACGCCTTCCATTCGGCGGTGAACGTGACGCTGGGGCTGGGGGCCGTCCGCACGAGCCCCGACCACGGCACCGCGTTCGACATCGCCGGCCGTAACGCCGCCAACCCGGGCAGCATGCGCGCCGCCATCGACCTGGCGATCGACCTCGCGCTCGCGCGTCAACGGCAACGCGCCGCCGCCGTGTAGCTCGCGCAGGTCGTTTCCGCCACCCAGACACCAAGGCACGCAGGAGAGCATGAGGCTTTGCCGCGCGGGCCGTGTTCCGCGCGGACCGGACGATTGAGTTCGGATGCAAGCCACTTTGGCGTTGACCTGCGGCGGGCGCCGCCGTGCAATGAGCCCGCAGGCCTCTCGGAAACAGAGTTTTCAGAAGGGAGTCACATCATGGCTAACAGTCCGCCGCAGAAGTCGTCTTGACAGTAGCAGCTAGGTATACTAGAATGCCGGCCATCTTGGAAGTTGCAGGTCACGGAGGACGCGGCCATG
>CAIWOY010000095.1 GCA_903914415.1 uncultured Phycisphaerales bacterium
CGTCGGACGCGTGGCGCTCTGTGACGCGGGCGACGCCACGACGCTGCCGCGCACCGGACCAACGAAAGCGCCCACCGCCGCGGCCGCAGCGGCGCCCAATAGTTCCCGCCGCGTGGGCCCGCTGCCGCCCGGAGCCGCCAGTTTGACCTGTCCTCTCCGCATGGATACTTTTATCGCATACTTGGGGCCACCCGGTTTCGTGGATTCGTATTCATGACCACCGCGATAGAAGAGAAGTACCGGGCCTACTCGCAGCGTCTGCGCGAGATCTCACAGGCCCACCTGCTGACGTTCTGGCCGCGGCTCAGCGAACGGGAGCGCGCGCAGTTATTCGATGACCTGGACCAGATCGACTTCGCCCGCTGCCTGCCCCTGCTCGACACGTACGTCCGTACGCACGCGGCCGCGGCCGTCCCGCAGCACATCGACCCGCCGCCGAGCTTCCCCGCCGAGCCCGGCCCGGCCCACGCTGACCTTTACGCCCGCGCCCGCCGCGCCGGCGAGCAGGCGATCCGCGCCGGACGCGTGGCCGCGTTTACAGTCGCTGGCGGCCAGGGGACGCGCCTGGGCTTCGACGGCCCCAAGGGTGCTTACCGCATCAGCCCGATCCGCAACGCACCGCTCTTCCAGATTTTCGCCGAGAGCCTGCTCGGGATCGAACGCCGCTATGGCCGCCGGCCGCGCTGGTACATCATGACCAGCCCGGCCAACCACGCCGAAACCACCGCCTTCTTCGCCCAGCACGCGTTCTTCGGCTTGTCTCCCGACGACGTGCTGTTCTTCCAGCAGCGACAAATGCCGGCGTTCCTCCCGGACGGCCGCATCGCCCTCGCCGAACCGCACCGCGTGGCCCTTTCGCCGGACGGCCACGGCGGCAGCTTGCGGGCGTTGGCCGAGAGCGGGGCGCTCGCGGACATGCGCCGCCGCAACATCGACGTCATCAGCTACTTCCAGGTCGATAACCCGCTGGTCAAGCCGATCGACCCACTCTTCGTCGGTCTGCACTTGGTCAACGAATCCGAGATGTCCAGCAAGGCCGTCGCCAAAGCCCACGACCTCGAGCGTGTCGGCGTGTTCGCGCTCGCGGACCGCAAGCTCACCGTCATCGAGTACAGCGATCTCCCGGAAGACCTCGCCCGGGCACGGAACCCCGACGGTACTCGCCGCTTCGACGCCGGCAGCATCGCGATCCATCTGCTGAACCGTGAATTCGTCGAGCGGCTCACAGCGCCCGCTGCGACCGTCCAGCTTCCCTGGCATCGCGCCGAGAAGAAGGTTCCGACGGTGGACGAGCACGGCCGTCCGCTCAACCCGGACAAGCCGAACGCGGTCAAGCTCGAGATGTTCGTCTTCGACGCGATCCCCCTCGCCCGCAACCCAGTCGTGCTCTTCACGCGGCGTGAAGAGGAGTTCAGCCCCGTCAAGAACGCCACCGGCGACGATTCGCCCGCCACCACCCGGCGCGACATGATCCGTCGGGCCGCACGCTGGCTCGAGCACTGCGGCACCACGGTGCCGCGCGGCGCCGACGGCGAGCCGGCCCAGCCCATCGAGATCAGCCCCGCGTTCGCGCTCGACGCCGACGACCTCCGGCCACGCCTGATAACCGGTCCGGTTCTGTCCCCCGGCGTGCCGCTGCTGCTGGCGTGACCGTGCGCTGGGTCCGCGGTGTGTTCCGTTGACTTACCCGGGCCTGATGATAGGCTATAAGTCTGAGTGTGGACCGGCCGATGAGGTCCACGTGGTCCCCGATAGCTCAATCGGTAGAGCACCCGGCTGTTAACCGGGTTGTTGTAGGTTCGAGTCCTACTCGGGGAGATCAACGTTCGGTCGCGAATCTGGCGACCGACCCGTTAGCGCGAAAGCCCGGGCCGGAGAGCGCCCGGGATTGCGCATTCTATCCCGATTATTCGCAAGGGTTTACGGCACTGGCCGAATCGGGCAGCGCGGCCAGAGAACGTTCTTGGGGGCCACTCGGGGCTCGGATCGGCGTCTCGGCCGTCCTTTCGGCTCCCGCGCTCTTCGTTTCTCTCGTTAACAGCCGACCGACTAGTTAACGGAGATGATCATGTGTTCTCCAGAGCCCTCGGCGAAGCTCGGCAGCCCGATGCTGCGGCCAGCCCCCCGCCATCCCGTGCCCTTGCTCTCGACACTCGCGTGCAGTACGCTGGCTCTACGCTCGTCGCCGAGGCCGCACGCCTCCGCGACGCCGCGAGCTGTCTCGGCAGGTTCGCATAGAAGCCGGCGCCCACGATGTTCGAAATCAAGCGCCTGACTCAAGCGGAGACCACCTTCAATCGCCTGTCGCGCTCGGCCCCGCTTGGTAAGCCTGCAAGTTTGCGGAGCAGCTCGCCCCGAAGGATATGCGATGGGTGACGCGTATCATGAGACACTCGATCGTCTGCTGTCAACCGCCACTGACGACCAGCTCATTGACGCCCTCGTCAACTCGTGCTCAGACCTCGGGTTTCGCAGAGCGCGATTCTGGGACGTCGCACGATCTCCTCTCGACAAAAAGAGATTCTACCTCCTTAGGCAATGGAGCGCGGACTGCGTCGGCGTGCATCGGGGAAAGAGGGTGTATGCGGCCCCTGTTACTGACGAACACCTACGACCAGGTGCGGCCGCGTGGTTCTCGTCACGCGACCCCCAGCTTCGCGAGCGTCAGGACGAGTACCCGTGGATGCAGGAGTTTGAACTCGATGGTGATGGCTGGCTCGAGGTGCCCCTTGTAGCCGGAGAGACAATTCTCGGCCTTTGGACGCTCGTCCGGGAGGCGACGCGTGCCCCGCAAGACAAAGAGCTGAGCGACCTTTGCGCTATCGCCGCCGTCGCCGCCCTGAAGCTCTACGAGACGCGGCAGATTCGGATCACTCAACTTACACAAGACCTCTTTGCCGATGTCGACTGGCAAAACCCGGTTGCCTACTGCCTGCGGAACATCTCTATCGGGCTAAGCGCCTCCTTCGTCGCGTTGTTCGTCATTGACCCGATCAGGGATAGGGTGGACAAGAGGCTGGAGCTTTATTACGACGGCCAGCAGTGCCGCGAGTTCAGGACCCCGAACAGCGATAACTCGTACCGTGTCGGTGAGTACCTCACCGGGGCTGCCGCACGCGATCCGGATCTCTCGAGTGTTCCTGATTTCGCTCGGTTTACGCGTTTGCGCCCGGAATTGGTGAACATGGACTGCGTTGGTGTTCACACCGCTGCATTGTCCGGCCGCCCACTGACGACGCTTCTATACCGCAAGACCGACATTCCTGGTTCCACACCGGCCTTGATTCGCGTGATGAACCGCGCAGACGACCCTGACCTCAGCTTCTCCGCCACTCACGAGGGCACGCTGGATCGCATGCTTAACCCGTGTGCCCACATTCTCGCAGTCCACTTCGCCACTGAGCGTATTGCATCAATATGGAATACCTTCTCATCGGCGGTCGCCCAACTAAAGGGGCACGCTCTACAATACAAGAGTATTACTGATGGTCTCAGTAAACAGGGGTTTCCGGCTTTTGTTCTCACTGTCTGGACTAAGGCGGGGAGGTTGAGTGATGTCTGGACGGCTGACCCAATGCTCTTGCGTGCGCTTCAGTCGATTGTTGCGCAAGTCTCCTATCCCGAGGCCTGGGACATCGGTGTGCCAACGATCGCTTCATGCGACTTGCTTCCCACCCCGTTGAAAGGCGCCCTCGAGGCCCACGGGATCGGGCTGCTCTATGTAGTACCAACTGACGAACCTGTGGGTGAGCGGTATGAGCAGGAGCGCACCCTTGCGTTCGTTCCGCTCCACATCGCTGAGGATTCTGTCGTGTCCAGCGGTGTCGAGGAGGCAAGGGGCTATTGGAAGCGCAAACGCGACCTTCTGCAGTATCTTAGTGTGGAAGGATGGCTAGCAGGCGCTGTTCGGAGCCTGTCCCGTAATCAACACCTCCTGTATCTGGCCGAGCAGGCCGTCGGCACAATAGGCCACGAGATTAAGTCGCCTGCCGCGAGCTTGCAGAATCTCGCGCAAGTTGAGGCATATCACTTCAAGCAGGTTCTGCGGCAACTCGAACTCGGACAGCCTGTTCAGCAGGACGTGGAAGAAGTGTCGCCGACCGGCCAGTCTCGTCGACGATGCGGTTTGGGAGTTCCGGAGCTCCGAGCGTGGCTTGTCAAGCAGGATGCGAAGATCGCGCAGTACGCACGTTTTCTGGAACGAGTCGTGAACGACGCGGTGCGGTGGGCCAGAATGGGTGGGCGGGCGGTTGAGGCGGACCTTCGAGAAGTCCTCCTGTATCCGATTCTGCGCGATTGCCTCCAGTCCCTTAAGAAGGAACTCGCGGAGCAACATCGGCTACGTATCATCATTCAGGACAATATTAGCGGCTTGCCGCCGTTTGTAGCAGACCCATTCTACATGCGAATTCTCTTCACCAACCTTCTCGACAATGCTATCAAGTACTCTTGGGCCAGGGGTGTTGGCTACGAGCATGTTGTCAGGGTCTTTGCTAGTCGTCAGACGCGTCTCCTCGAGGTCGAGATCGTGAACTGGGGGTTAGGGATAGCCGAGAGCGATTACAACAACATCTTCTCGAGCTTCTATCGTTCCACGATTCGTGATCGCAAGCACACGGTTCGAGGCGTGGGCCTCGGGCTGGCAACGTGCATGCGGATCGCGAGGATTCATGGCGGAACGATCCTCGTCAAATCCACACCAACATTGGACGATCCGCAGCGCACGCGGATGATGGAAGGGTACGAGACCAGGTTCACCGTCAGACTGCCCACAGATCTAAAACTCGGGCGAGTTGATGTTGATACGACGACTTGGGCCTAGTTATAGGGAGAGAGGGTGTGCAGGGCGCGCCAACGATTCTATGGGTTGAAGACCAAGCCGACGAGATTACCGCGGTGCTTACTTGCTTGCGGCATCTTGGCGTTGAGATAGAACATGTCCCAAGCAGACCATCTGCGCGCGAAGCGCTGGACGGCGGCGGACGGTATAGTCTCATCGTGCTCGACGAGTTCATGGACGATCCGGAATTCGACGCCAAGATGAGTGGTTTTGAACTCTTTCGGGAGTTGCGCGGTGGTCGCTGGGGGGATTGGGGCATCGACGTTGAGGTCGTGTTTGCCACGAAGTACGCGCCGCTCGTGGCTGGCTTGCTGCGGGATACACCTGAGTGGGGTGCGGAGATAATAACCAAGCCGCTAACACTTGAGGATGGGGTAAACGCGATTCTGTATCGCTTGCAGAGCGGTACCGCCCCTGCCGGCGGCTTGGAGGAGCCGGCGGCGATGCTCGCGCCGCGCGCGGAAGTCGCAAGTACCGGCCTCATTGACGATCGTGCACGCTCGTGGCTGAAGGCCGTGGCACAAAGGCTGTTCGACGAGGACGACCCGAGCTACCTGGAACCAGCGCGGCACATCATGGCGATTGTTGCGGCGGGAAACGACCTGCTTCGGATATCCGTGGCCCGAGCGGCGTTAGACACTTGGGCCTGCGCTGCAGCTGCGCATGTCAGGCAGCATTTCGCGGCGATGGTAGTTTCATGCGGCGATGATCCGAATTCCGCAAGGGAGTTCTTTCAGGACAGCCTTTATCGCCCAACGCATCAACTGGTGATTGACGGACTTCGGGAGTGTAACTGCAATCGGCCTTCAGTTCTTTCGATTAAGCTAGCGGACGCGCGTCGGCTGGTTAGCACGCGCGCACGCGGTGCATCACAGTCGCACGCCGTCGGTCGGCAACCGGTGGTTCTTTACGTGCACATTTCTGCGCCCGCCTTCGGCATGATGTCGCGGCTCGAACAGATGCATCTCCCTGCGTACGGTGACTCTGAACCCGTGCGCTTTACGCTGGTGCCTCTGAAGACGGGTAGGCACATCGTTGAGGTTGAGCTGTTTTGTGGGCCCGAGCGCATTGGCTACATCACAATTGAAACCGAGGTTCATGAAGATGGCCAGTAAGGCGGAGCCACCGCGGCGCGTTTCAATATATGAGGACCCAGCGCAGAACCTTGAGCGGGTCGGCGCCACGGGGCCGCCCACGGGGATGCAAAAGGTACTGCTAGTGGAGCGAGCAGGGTCGGAGCTGAAATTCATCCTCGTGCACGCAATGTACCAGATTGAAGACGCTGGGACGATCGACATGCCCAGTACAGACAGCATCATTCCGGATCTGGAGAGCCTATCTCGTTTTCTTGGTCAGTTGAGCCAGGTGCGATACGCGGATGCGAGTGGACAGCGCAGCCAGTTATTGAATCTAGCCGGTCATGGCAGCGCACTATTCGCGAAGTTCGTGCCAGACACACTTCGAAGCAAAATCGCCGCGTGGCCAGATGGGACATGGGTTGCGATTTCGTCAGATGAGCAATGGATCCCATGGGAGTTGCTTCACGATGGCAACGACTTTCTCGGCAG
>CAIWOY010000096.1 GCA_903914415.1 uncultured Phycisphaerales bacterium
ACGGCCCCACCCGCCGGCGCGACCGAGGTGCCGCCCGCGGAGGCGCCCGGAATGTCGCGCGGCGTAATCAAGACCGCCGTAGCCGACGCCGCGGACGTCGTCCTCGCCGGTGACGCCCGCACGATGGCGAGCCCGCCGGTGGAGGTACCCGCGCCGGCGTGAGCCCGTCGGCAGGTTTATGGCAAATCGCAAGGACGGGAAGGGGGCGGGAACGAGACCTTTGATCGCCTCGGCTGCTGCGGAATCCGTACAGGGGGGACGACCTCCGCGCTGCCGCACGATGTTGCCGCCTACAACGCGCTCGCCTATCATGCCGGCATCCTGACCAACTCGGCCGAACACGCTGTTTCGGCGTAGCGAGATTTGGGGATGCGACCAAGCCCACGCAAGCTGTGTTCCTCCGACCCCGGCCCAGACCGCTATCGACAAGAGCGGCGCGGGGCGGGTAGCCGTGGTGTTCGGGCAGATGCAATGGTGGGCAACGACGTGAAGGTCGTTGACGAGGTCGCGGAAAGCCGCACGGATTCACTTCTGTCGGCGGTCGAGGCTGCCCGACGGGACGCGTCGCTTCGATTGGAGCCGCGTCGTCGTGCCCTCCTGGGACAGTTCCTGACGCCGGCACCGGTCGCGACGTTCATGGCCGGGATGATCGAGTGCAGGAAGGCGGTTGTGCACGTCCTCGATCCGGGCGCGGGATCGGGCGCGCTCTCCGCCGCCTTCGTGGCGGCGATGTGCCGCCGACGGCCGCGTCCGGACGCGATCGCTCTCACCGCCTACGAAATCGACCCCTTGCTTGTCGGCTATCTCCGTGAGACACTCGACCTCTGTCGGGCAGCGAGCAAAGACGCGGGGATTCGATTTGAGGGACGAATTGTCACCGACGACTTCCTGGATGTCGGCGCGAGCACGTTGGCCGGCGGTCTTTTCGGCGGGGGCGAGAACGGACGATTCGACTGCGCCATCCTCAACCCGCCCTACAGGAAAATCCGCACGGAATCCCGCGAGCGGAAACTGCTTCAGTCCATCGGGATCGAGACGACGAACCTGTATGCGGGCTTCGTCGCGGTGACCGCGCGGCTCCTGGCACCGCTGGGGGAAATGGTGGCGATTACGCCGAGGAGCTTCTGCAACGGTCCCTATTTCGAAGCGTTCCGGAGTTTTTTCCTGCGCGAGATGTGTTTCCGGCGCGTGCACGTCTTCGATGCTCGGGACCGCGCCTTCGCGGACGACAAGATCCTGCAGGAAAACGTGGTATTCCGTGCCGTAAGGGTGCACGATCCCGGCGCCGACGTCGTTGTCTCGTCAAGCCTCGACCCAGGCGGGTCGGGCATGCGCACTCGAACGATGAAACACGGCGAGCTCGCCCAGCGGGTCGGCCCGCATGTTTTCATCCACATTGTTCCGGACGACGCCGGAGATCCGATCCGTCGGCAGGTCGGTAGCCTGGATGCGGGTCTTTCGGATCTCGGGCTGACCGTCTCCACTGGACGGGTCGTGGACTTCCGGGCGAAGGGGCTGCTCCGGGCCCAGCCGGGACGGGACACGGTGCCTCTCATCTACCCATGTCACCTGCAGGAGGGCTTCGTGGAATGGCCGAATGGCCGCACGCGGAAGCCGAACGCCCTCGCACTTGGCCCCGGGGCCGACGAGTTGCTTATTCCCGAGGGCTACTACGTCGTCACAAAGCGGTTCTCGGCCAAGGAGGAGCGGCGGCGCGTGG
>CAIWOY010000097.1 GCA_903914415.1 uncultured Phycisphaerales bacterium
GCTTCGGCCGGCGTGATCGCCGCCTGCCGCCGATACAGCCCCAGCTTCGACGATGTCGCGTACGTGCGCGTGCAGCCGGCCAACGCTGTCGGCAGGTCCTCCACAACGCGCGCGGCGTCAAGCACGGCGTGGCCGTGCGCGGCGTAGCCGACCGCGGCCTCGGCCCGCACGTCGCAGCGCGGCGCCACGATGACGAGTTCGGACAGCCCCATGTTCGCCATCGCCCGGCACACGGCGCCGACGTTGGCCGGCCCGCTGGGCGAGACCAGGACGATGCGAATCTGCGCGAGCATCGCGTCATTCTACGGGCCGGCGCCGCTCCGTGCGGCACCCAGTCGCGCCCCTACAGCGGCCGCTTCTTCGTCCGGCCGGTGCCCCGGGGCAGGTTGTCCGGGAGCCGTCCCGCTTTCCGGTATCCGATGAGCACACGCTCGTCCGTCTCGCCGGGCAGGCGATAGGGGACCGGCGCGAGATCGGCGACTTGGCATGCCCGCGCGGCGGACTCAGCCCGTGACCGCTCCTCGTCGAGGGCCGCCGGCGTCTTGAAGAACCAGCATTCGCCCCCGGGGCGCACAAAGCCCGCGGCGTACTCGATCAGCACCGGCAGGGCGGCGACGGCGCGGGCGGTGACGAGGTCGAACTGCTCGCGATAGGCCGGCTCGTAGGCCAGCCGCTCCGCGCGCCCCCAGGCCGCCCGCGCGTTCGGCACCCCGAGCCCCTGGATGATGCGTTCCAGCGCGCTGACCTTCTTGCGCGTCGCATCCAGCAGCGTCACCTGTGCCGGTTCGCACACGCACGCCAGCGGCAGCCCGGGCAGGCCGCCGCCGCTGCCCAGATCGAGCACGCGCACCGCGCCTGACGCGACGACCCGCGGCCACAGGGCCAGACTGTCGCAGACGTGCCCCCGCCAGAGCTCGGTAGCCTCCCGCACGCCCGTCAGGTTGAGCCGGCGGTTTTCGATTAGCAGCAGCTCGACGAACCGGGCCAGGCGGGCGTAGGCGACCGCGCTGACCGCGTGACCGGCCTGCAATAGCTCCTCCCGCGTCACGACGTCACGTCATCCCGGAAACCGCTGGTACGCCGCACACGTTTGCCGCACCTGCCCATCGACGAACGTACATGGTACCATGCGGCGAGTACATGAGGGCGAACCAGAGATCGCGACCGGCCGGCCGGGCGGTGCAGCGCACCACCGCCAGGCCGTCCTGTGGCTTCGCAGCGGTTCGTGAACGTGACCATCGGTGGTGCGCCGCGGAACCCGTGGGGGACCTCAGCCGCGCCGCCTGGAGGCACGCGCCATGCCGTTGAGCTGTCCACGTTGCGGTACGTCGAACACCGACGGCGCGAAGCATTGCCGCCGATGTGGTCTGACCCTGGAGACCGCCGCCCGGGCCGCGCCCGCCGGCCGCCCGCGACAGGGGTTGCCAGCCGCCGTGACGAAACTCGAGTCGCCCGGCGCGTTTGGGAGTCTGCTCGATATCCTCGTGCGGGCCGGCTTCCTGGTGCTCTTCCTGGCCGGCTGCTTCACCGGCATGTCGGGCATCCATCACACGAACGACACGTGGATCGCCCTGGCGACCGGGCGCTACATCCTGGAGCATCACGAAGTCCCGACCACGGACCCATTCAGCTACACCTTCTACGGCAAGCACTTCTTCAACCAGAACTGGCTCACCCACGTCGCTTTCTTCTGGGTGTACGAGCGTTTCGGTCCTGCCGCCGTCGTGATCTTCTTCTGGCTGCTCACGTCGACCATCTACGGCATGATGTTGTACGCGTGTCGGATCCGCGCCCGCTCGTGGACCGCGGCGCTGCTCGGGGCCGCAGTCGCCGCCGCGGCCTCGCGGCACTATCTCGACATCCGCCCGCAAATTTCCGGGTACTTCCTGTTGGCGATCTTCTGCGCCGTGCTGCACTACTTCTGCGTGCCCCGCCCGCGGCAGCGCTGGTGGCCGGCCCTGCTGGTCTTTCCGATCCTGTTCGTCTGGAGCAATGCCCACGGCAGCTTCGTCTTCGGCTACGGCCTGGTCGCGGCGTTTGTGGGTTGCTGGGGGCTCAGCCACGGGTTCCGGCTGTTCCTGAAGAAAATGGGGTTCACGCCGGGGCCCGGCGCGCCGGCCAGTCTTGCACAGGTCATCGCAATCTCGGGAGCCACGGCGGCAGCGCTGGTGCTTACGATCGCGGTGGGGCCGTACGGTTGGGGCAACTTCGTCCATCCGACGCTGGTGGGCAGCAGCCAGGTCTTCCGCAACGTGGCCGAATGGCATCCGCCGTGGGAAGACATACGGAGTGGCTTGCCCGTTTGGCCCTTCTGGACGGCGTTCTACATTATGCTGGGTGCCGTCGGCGTGTTCGGGCTCCTGCGCCTCGCGACCCCGAAGCGCGAAGTCGCCGCCAAAGGCCGCGTCGTGCGCGAGCCGCCGCTGCTGACGCTCTTTGACCTGGCCCTCGTCGGTATGGGTCTGGGGATGGCTTTCTTCGCCCGGCGTTTTGCCCCGCTGTATTACATATGTGCGACGCCGTCGGTCGTGACGCTGCTGGCCCGCCTGGCGTACGGCACCGCCCCGTCCCTACGCCGGTACGGGCGCGTTGCGCTCGGCGTCGCCGGCTGGGTCGGGGCGATCATCGTCGTTCGGATGACGGCGGGGGTGACGTACGGCGAACTGGTCACGAAGTACCTCCCGGCGCCGCAATTCAACTTGCTCCAGCGCTATACGACGGCCGAGCAGAACCCGTTCGACGCGATGGAATTGCTCCGCCCGGTCAAGGGGCCGATCGACATCCTCGCCGAGTGGACCGTCGCCGGTCTGGTCATGTTCGAGTTGCCGCAGTCGCGGGTTTGCATGGACGGACGCTCGCAGCAGGTGTATTCGGAGGAGCACTACATCCGCTTCACCGCGCTGTTCGATCCGCAGCGCCAGGATCCCGCGCAGATCCGGCAGTTTCTCGACCAGCCCTGGGTCAATGGCGCCCGCACCGACGCCGTCCTCCTGCGCTACGGAAGTTACGACACGATGCCGCTGATCAGCCTGCTCGCGGGCAGCGACGACTGGGTGCCGGTGATCCTCTCGCCGCGGTCCACGCTGTTCGTGCGCCGCGCCTCGACCGTGCTCACCGAGTTGGGAGCCCTCGAACGCGCGGGGCGGCTGCACTGGCCGGGATACCCGTCCATACCGGCGACGCGCGGCTTCGTGCTCCTGGCCACCGAGCCGCCCGAGCTGGAGCGGGCCCTGGCTTCCATGCGCACCGGCGTCGAGGCCGACCCAGCCGTCGGCCTGTTGGCCTACCCGAAGATGCAGCAAGCCTGGCAAACGCTGGGACGCCCGGCCGAGGGCGTGGCGTTCTTCCAGCGGGAAGAGCAGCGGCTGCGGACCGTTCCTCTGCCCCTCGATGAGAAGCAGCGGCAGCGTCTGGTCCAGCTTGCCAACATCTGCCTCCAGCAATTGCAGCGTGCGCCGTCCGGCGGCTAGTGTAGTGTCTCATTGAAACTGGGGTGTATGGGAGCCGCGACATTTATGTCGCGCGGTGGTCCCGCGCGGCATTACAAAGTCCGAGCGCTTCTGTAGTGCCGGACGGCCGGGGGCTTGCTACACTATCGTCGGCGGGCCGCTGAGCCAGGGTACAGGTACCGGTCGGCGCAGGCCGCCGGTTGGAGAAGCGCTAGCGATGTCACTGAGCTGTCCACGGTGTCGGACGCTGAACCCGGATGTGGCGCATTACTGTCGCCAGTGCGGGTTGCGGCTGGAGGTCGCGGGCGGCGCCGTGGCGGGGGCCGGCCGGATCCGGCACCCCAACCCGCTGGTGTCGGCCGAGGCGACGGCGGCGGTCGCCGGGGCGGCCCATCTGCACTACGGCAGGCAGCCGGTGGGCGGTGGGACGCCGCTGCTGGGTACGGAGCCGCTCGAGCTGACGGTGTTCAACGGGGGCTACGACTTGGCGAACGTCGTGCTGCGGGTGCGCGGCGACGGCGAGGCTGGCCGGTCGCTTTTCGCGCTCATGCGTGAGATCGAGACGCTGGCCCGCGGCCAGGCGGTGTCGTTCGAGATTCCGTCGTACGAGCTGCCGGGCCCGCTGCACGCGTTGCACGTGGAGTTGGTGAGTGCCGAGTTTGGTGCGCAGGACTGACAGGCGTCGGGGCATTCAGAAAGGGAGCTCGCCATGCATCCGCTGATCGGTTTGGCCATCGGGCTGATCGTGCTGTTTGTTTTCCTAAGCTCGTTCTTCACGGTGCAGCAGCAGACCAGCGCGATCATCGAGCGCTTCGGCCGGTTTGCCCGGATCGCGGGCCCCGGGCTGCGCTGGAAGCTGCCGCTGGTCGACCGCATCGCGGGCCAGGTCAGCCACCGCGTGCAGGAGCTGGAGATCAAGGTCGAGTCGAAGACCAAGGACGACGTGTTTGTGGACCTGCTGATCGCCGTGCAGTACTTCGTGCCCGAGAGCGACGAGGCGGTGCGGTCCGCGTTTTACCGGCTCACGAACCCGCGGCAGCAGATCAGCTCGTACGTGTTCGACACGGTGCGGGCGCTGGTGCCGGACATGGCGGTGGACCACGTCTTCGCCGAGAAGGACAAGATTGCGCTGGCCGTAAAGGAGCGTTTGCAGGAGACCATTACGCAGTTCGGCTTCACGATCATGCAGACGCTGGTCAACGACATCCAGCCGGACGCGACGGTCAAAGAGGCGATGAACAAGGTCAATGCCAGCGCGCGGCTCCGGGAGGCCGCCAAGAACGAGGCCGAGGCCCAGAAGATCCGCGTCATCGCCCAGGCGGAAGCCGAGGCGCGGGCGAAGGAGTTGCAGGGCGTGGGCATCGCTCGGCAGCGGCTCGCCATCGCCAACGGTCTCAAGGAGTCCGTGCAGACCTGTGCCGAGGCGGGCATTTCGCCCGAAGAAGCCACCAAGATGGTGCTCCTCACGCAGCACTACGACACCGTGACCGCGATTGGCACGCACGGCAAGGCGACCGTGATGCTGGTCCCCTACAGCCCGCAGGGGATGTCGCAGATCTCCGAGCAGATCACGGCCGCCCTGCTGACGACCGCGGAGGTGGAGCGGATGGCGGCCGCCAAGCCGCCGCCCAAGCCGGCGTAGCTACGGGTGTCCCTGGGGCCTGCGAAGGACCCCCTGAAGAGAGCGCGTGGCTGCCCCGTCCTTTGTCCGTCGCGCTGGACAGAAGACGGGGCACCGTTGCCGATGGAAGACCATAATGCTCACGTTTCTGCTGCCAATTGTGGCGCTGCTGCCGACCACGGTCGCCACGCCCGAATTTCACCGCCTCGACAGCGGCCTGCGCGTCGCGGTCGTCGAGGACCACACGCTGCCGCTGGTCAGCGTGCAGCTCTGGTACGCCGTGGGGTCCGCCTGTGACGACGCGGCCAACCCCGGGCTGTGTCACGTCGCGCGGACCATCCTTGAGCATCGGCGGGACGCCGTACTCCGGCTGCGGGCCGCGGGCGTGCGCTGCGAAAGCCGCACGCTGCGCGACGCGTGCTATTTCGCATCCACGTGCCCGCCGGACTGGCTCGAACACGTGTTGGACATTGAAGCTGAACGGCTATGCCCAACAGCGCTCGCGGCCGAGGAGTTGGCGCGCGGCCTGAATGCCGCGGCACGCGACTACGGCTTGGAGCCTGACAACCCCACGCAAGCGGCCGAACGTCAACTCCTGGCGGCGATGTTTCCAGGCCACCCCTACGCGCACCCGCCGGGCTTCGTCGCCCAGTCGCGCCGGGACCTGTCGCCGGCGGACGGAACGGAGTTCATTCAGCGCTGGTTTGTGCCGGGAAACGCGCTGCTGCTGATTGTCGGGGACGTGCGGCGGGACGACGCGCTGGACCTCGTACGGAAGCGTTTCGGCGGGCTGCCGCGGGCCGAGCCGCCGCGCCGCGCGGATCTCACTCCGCCGAAATCGGAGAGCGTGCACCTGCCGCCGTCGGTTGCGGACTGTCCGGGCCTCGACATCGCCTGGGCCACGCCGCCGGCGTCCGCCGCCGAGAACGGAGCGCTCGACGTGCTGATGCAGCGCCTCTGCAACCCCGTCGACGGCGCGCTGTATCGTCGTCTGGCCGGGGCGGGCTGCTTGCCGCCGCAATGGCGGCGCGAAGCCTGGCGCGAAGGGGGGCTGCTGATGTTGACGGTGGATTGCACTCAAGTCGGGACGAACGAGCCGGCGGAACGGATCGAGCAGATCGTCCGCGAGGAGTTGGAGCGGGCGGAAGACGGCCTGCCAACCGAGACCGAGCTGAACCGCGCCCGAGCCCTGGCGGCCCGCGCCTGGCGCCTCGCCCGCGCCACCTTCGCCGAGCGGGCGCTCGATCTCGGCTGGCACGAGTTGGTCGCAGGCGACATGCTGCGTGCCGAGCTGGAGTTGCCGTACATCACGCATCTGGCGGTCGCGGACCTGCGCCGTGCCGCCGGCGACTTGCGGCACGCGCGAACCGTCTTCCGCCCGCGCGTCGC
This sequence comes from uncultured Phycisphaerales bacterium, assembly GCA_903914415.1. GTDB lineage: Bacteria > Planctomycetota > Phycisphaerae > UBA1845 > Fen-1342 > Fen-1342. The sequence goes on from CAIWOY010000097.1 coordinate 6,460, forward strand.
TGCCGCGGGCAACGCCAGCCCGGCGACAAGCCAAGCCGCGTCCACACTCCTGAGGCCGCTCAGCGCGCCGCCGCCGGCGCAGCTTGACACGTCGGCGGCGCTCGA
>CAIWOY010000098.1 GCA_903914415.1 uncultured Phycisphaerales bacterium
ACGCATGGGGCCTCCGCTTCGCTCACGGGGTAAGGCAGACGTGGCCGTGCAGGCTGTCCTCGACGCACACGGCGCCCAACGGGCAATCGGTTGTCTCGAGGCACGTCGGGACGCACCGCGCGCCACCGTCGGGCGGCCACACACAGCGGGCGAGCCCGTCGGGGTAGCTGCAGCAGTCGGCATTCATGCCGCACGACTCCTGCAGCGTTCGGCAGGTTGGCGCGTCGCTCTGGGGCGGCGGGACGTAGACCGGCTCGGTGCCATCGCAACCGCAGGCCATGAACCACAGCAAGAACGCCGTGCCGACCACGACGACGGCGGCGGCGACCTGTGCGACGCGCGGCACGCGGCGCGGGCCCGGGAAGCCGCAGGGGTCCAGGTGCGCGCGGCCGGAAGTTTCCCAGCCTTCCGCGGCGCCGTGCCAGATGTTGCGTTCGGCATCGCTGCGGTAGCTCTTCATGGTTCACCATAGAAAACGACCTCGCCGCCCGCGGCGGCGAAATCGTAGACCGCGGCCAGTAGGCGCGGGGTCGCGGGGAACTTCTGCGGCACCTCGAGCGCATTCAGGAACAGCATCACCTTCCGCAGGCCGGTCTTCTTCGTCTCGACGCGGACCTTAACGGCCGTGCGCGGGTTGGTCTTGGGCCAGGACTCGAGGGCGGTCAAGGCCAAGGCCTGCGCGGCGTCGCGCTTCTCCTGGCGCCGCAGGGCAGCTAGGTCGCGGTCGGCGTTACTCACGGGGCACCTCCGGGTCAGGGAACCACCACACATCGGCCTTGCAGCCGGAGACGGTAGGGCGTTCGCCGTGCTTGGCGATCAGACCAGCGCGGGCCAACTCGACGCGGCGTGGCCGGTAGGTGTTGGGCGACATCTCCGTCTCCTCGATGCCTTCCTCGTCCGTCAACCCGTGGCCGTGGTGCCCGGCGATGGCGAGAAAGACGGTCGCGCGGGCGGCGCTGGCAAACGTCTCGGCCAGCTCGGCAGCGCGGACGCTGGTATCACTGGTCTTGACGAAGGGGAGCTCCGGCTGCGCGTAGCGCGTCCCGGCCCGTTTCACGGCGTCACTTCCGGGCCGATGGGGACCTCGACGGCGCAGGCCTTGCGCAACTCCTCGACGCGCTCCAGGGCGCCGCGGACCTCGACCAGGTACTTCCCGCCATTCTCGCGCGCCCATTGCGTGTCATCGTTGGCGGCCTCGTAGGACTTGCGGGCGCGGGAAGCGTTCCGGGTCAGGTCGCGCAGGGCCAGCCGGAGCACCCCGAACTTCCGGTGATAGAACTTGGGCGCGGGCATGGGCTAGGCCGGCCTCGCCTTGCGGGCGCGTCGGTGGGCCGGGAGCGGGATGTTGCGCGGCCAGAAGTCGGGTTCGACGCGGGCGGCGATGGCATCGGCCCGCTCGACCAGCTCGGCGCGGCGCAGCTCCTCGACCAGCCGCTCGGCGTTCTGGCGGGGCACGGGGCCGGACTCCACGACATAGAAGGGGGCGACCCGGCCGTCAGGCTGCGTGCCGTAGCCATTGAAGCGGATGACGTACCATCGGCCCTTGCGGGCAGCGAGTCCGAGGGTGGAGCAATGACGGGACGGGGCAGTCATGCGGGGCACCTTTCGGCGTTGCGCGCAAGGTAGGGGTTATCTGATACAACCCACAAGTTCGGCTTCCCGCGACCTTGCGGGTTGTCGGCTTCTCCGTCGGTGACGGAGGCTTGGGTTGTTATCGTGAAGTCGGTTGCCCGGACGGTCATCGCGCGCCACGCGGTATAGCAGCATGATAGCACTCGGGAAAAAGCTGTCAAGG
>CAIWOY010000099.1 GCA_903914415.1 uncultured Phycisphaerales bacterium
CAAATTCGCATTGTTTAGGTTACCACGTGGACTTGGGGTCGCTCCCTCCGGCGCCCTCGATCCGGCTCGGGACCTCGAAGACGCTGTTTCCGTTGCGAGTATTCTTCACGTTATTGGGGGGGGGTTGACAGCACAGCAGGTCGAAGCGAGCAAGCGACATTTTGCAGGAACGGGTGCGGGGATCAAAGTGACGACACTCGAAGGTTGTAAGCTTGCTGAATTTCTTGACCATTTGTCGGCCACCTCATTCGTGCATCTTACTTGCCATGGGTATCGCAATCCGGCGCGCCTTCGGATTGCCCGGGAGGATGACGAAACTGTGAGCTTTAGCGTGCATTCGCTTGCACCCGCAGAAGTGAAGCTTCAACGGCACTGTGTCGTATTTGCAAATGCATGTCACTCGGCTAGCCCAGAGCCTCAATTCGGTGATTTTACTAGCTTTGCTCAGGAGTTCTACCGGAAAGGTGCGAGGGTCTTTATCGGCACGCTTGCGGCGGTGCCGACAGACGCGGCATTACAGTTCGCGCAGCGATTTTACGACGTCTTGTTCACGGGCAACGGCGCAAGTGTCGTTCACGCGTATGCCTGTGCGCGGCGTAGCAAGGGCGACGCGGGTGCAACGGACCTGCTGTATTGCTTTTTTGGGAATCCCTTGGTTGGTACCAGAGTAAGTGCTTACAGCGGAGAAACAGTCAATGTCGCTTAAAGCCCTAGTCGTTTCCAAGAGTGTACAAGGTAAGGTTCAGAGTGACGATTATGAGGTGGTTGATTTATTGGGTGAAAGCGAAAATGCACTTGCCGTGCGCCTTGACGAGGTTTTGCGAGTGGTCTCGGAGAGCGTGCGCGGGAGCATTACCGGCGAATCCCAACTCACCGTGGAGATTAGCGGATCGATCTCGCTAAAGGGGGGCGCGGGGGGCAAGTTCTTGTTCTTGAACGTTGGCGGGGAGGCAGGAAAGACCGATACGCTGAAGGTCACTCTGGCAACAAAGGTGCTTCCGCAGCAGCGCACTTGAGGGGGATCGACCGTGGCAGTGGCGGCTGACGTCTTAGGCGAGTTGTGACTATGCAGCCGGAGCAGGATCGCACTGGATGGTGACCATGGCGCGCCTGCGATTCTGTGCACCATTCCACCATTCTGTTAACTCGCCGCGTATGTAACAAGTAGCGGGCCGCGCTGGCCCGGTCCCCGCCAGACGACGCGCCGGTGGCAAAGCGAAGGTCGTTGTGGGCACCGTCCGCACGGAGGGATGCCGATGGCCACGGGCCGCCACCTGTTCGATCCCAGCGGTCCAGCCCGTCTCGAACCCGACCAGCGCCTCGTCTCCGTACCCAAACACCCTGCCGCCCGCCTCCTCCGCCCCTTGGCCCCTCGGTCCCTCTGTTTCCAACTCGTTGTCCGCTACTCGCCATTCAAAATCCGCTTGAATCCGCCAATCCCCGCTCCCCGCGTGAATCGAGTGAGTCTATGTGTGAGTCATCCCCCGCTGGCGCTAGCGCCAAGGCCGTTTTTCGGTGGGTTCGAGTCCTACTCGGGGAGTCGATTTATGCCCAACCCCGCCGGAAGTCGTGGCGGGGGTTCATTTTGCGCCATTCCCAGCACGTCCGTCTCGATCACGATTCCCCGCCGCTGCACGTCTGCCACGCTCTCCTTGTCTCGTAAACCCGGCACGCTCGGCTCACCGCACGGTGCCGGACCGCGCATCGGCCGCTCCACAAGGGCTGGATGACGTTCTCGGTATGCACACGGCTGAGCCCGAAACGCCCCACCGATCAGCCACCCACGGCTATTGATCCTCGTTAATCCTCCCGGCCGGCCTCGCGGACCCGGATAACGCGCCGCAACACCACCAAGCCCACCGGGGCGATCAGCGCCATCAGGGCGATGACCAGCCACATGGTTTGTGCATTCCGCGGTCCGGTCTCCGGGCAATATCGGGTCAGCAGCACGCCGGAGAAGGTGCCCACGAACAGCTTGGCGAGGAAGAAAGGCACATACGAGAGTGCCCCGTACGAAGCTTCCTGCCCCTTCGGAGCGATGGCGGCCGCATATTCGTAAACCCGTGGCGAATAGAAAGCCTCGCCGAAGGAGTAGAGCACGACGAAGAGGAAGAGCATCAGGTACCAGGGGTTCACGCTGCCCGTCAGGCCCAGGTACAGGTGACCGACTGCCCAGCCCACCGGCCCGTCGGCCAAACCCCTGAACCACACGGTGGGCAGCGTCAGCACGAACACAGAAGCCGCCACGACGAAGCAGCCGAAGGTCACCATGCGGTAGGCGGAGGTCTTCTGCGAGAGCGCTCCGACGATGGGAACCAGGATGATGATCAGCGCGGAGTTGGTGACGGACCAGAGCTGGCCGAGCGGGGCGCCCGCGCCCAGCTCGCGGATGCCAAACTTCGGATAGGCGTACGTCATGGTCATGTACACGAACTTGACCCCGGCGATGAGCATGAGGAACGTGAGCAGCCGGTAGAACCCGGGCTCCCGGCTCAGGGCGGCCATGTTCCGCCCGGTGTCGCGCAGCGTATTGCGCACGGTCATAGCCAACGTGCGCCCGAGGCTGTGTGTACCACTGCTCTCGCGCCGTGCCCCCGCGGGCGTGATTCTGACGCCCTCCTCGCTGGCCTCCGCGCCCTCGCGGATGCCGAAGTAAAGCACCGGCACCAGCACCACCTCCAGCAGCAGGCTTACGAAGAACAGCGTCTGGTAGGTGCTGAGAGTAGTACCCAGGATGGGCAGAGTGAAGTGGCCGTACTCGCCCAGCCCTCGGCGCACGCCGTCGAAAATGAGGCCCTGGACCAGAAATCCGAGGTTCATCATCACGTAGAACATGGAGAAGGAAATGGAGCGCTGCGCCGTCGTGGAGTAACGCCGAATGGCCGCCACCATGACCGGCGTGCCCAGCGCCTCGCCCACCGCCAGGGGAAACAGCCCGACGCCCAGCGCCAGCCACTTCACCGTCGTGAACGTCATCGCCAGGCGGGCGATCACGCAGATGGCCACGCCCAGGAGAAACGTCTTGCGCATCCCCAGCGCATCGGTCAGCGAGCCCGCCAGGATGGTGAACACGGTCATCAGCACGGCCCAGACGCCGATCAGGCCCAGGGCCTTCTCATCGTTGTAACCCAGGTCGGAGGAGAGCCAGAGCACCAGTGTCGAGTTCATGACCGCGTAGGCGGCCACTCCCAGAAACTTGACCGCGAAGGTGATCCACAGCTCCGGCATCGCGCCGCGCAGTACGGTGAAGCGGCCAAGAAAGCCCGTCGCCTTCTGCCTGGGCGGTACGCCGACGTCTGCTCGCGTGGGCACGGTGGTGGCTGCGCGGCCACCCGCGTCCGCCTGCGACTTGTCCGCCATGCGGTCGTCTCCTCTCCAGATCGCTTCCGGCAGGACGCCAATTTAGCCGGCAAGTGCCTGGGTAGGAAACTCGTTAGCTCGCCCGCGATTCTGGTCGCTGTGCATACCGGAAGACTCATCCGGCCCCGTCCGGGCGGTTGGATCGTGGGCCGAGTGTTTCCGCGACGAACGGGCGCGCTGCCCCGAGACCAGTCGCGAGCGGTTCCGAAGCGGAGCTTTCAGCAGAACGCGCGCGGACTTTTCGCGTGCCGTTGATTCGCGGCGTGCAGGTCCACGTGGTCCCCCATAGCTCAATCGGTAGAGCACCCGGCTGTTAATCCCGGCGCGCCGGGGTTGTTGTAGGTTCGAGTCCTACTCGGGGAGATCAGATATGCACAACCCCGCCGGAACTCCTGGCGGGGTTTCGTTTTGCGCCAGCCCCAGCAGGTCCGTCTCGATGACGATTTCCCGCCGCTGGGCGTCCGCCACGATCCGGCGGCAGAAGGCGAACAGGGCCGTCCGCTGGGTCTCCACGTCCTGGCTCTCCAGGAAGCCCGCTAGGTCGTTGACCCGCTCCAGCAACCTGGCCCCGATGGCATCGGCGTCCAGGTCGCAGCCGACGACTCGGACGATCTCCTCCCGGCGCGTGGCCAGGACCAGCAGCTCGTCGTCGATCTCAGCGAGTTTTTGGGCGACCACGGGGCCGTGCCGGTCGAGCACGCCCTCGACGATCCCGTCGATCAACCGTCGCTTCTTCTGCCGGGCCAGGGCGATGTCCCGGTCGATCATGCGGGTGTCGAGCACCTCGCTCCTAAGCAACTGCCCCAGGCGGCCCACCAGGTAAGCCCGGAGCGCCGTGCGGAACTCGTCGATCGAGACCCGCCGTTGGATCTCGCCGAAGACGAACTCCTTCAGCTTCTCGACGTTCACGCACCACGAGTCGCAGCGAGCGTCCGTCCGTCCCTGGCCCCGGCCACAGTACACCCCCGCGAGCCAAAAGAGGCCCCAAAACCTCGACCCACGGGGGGGGCTTCACCGCCGCCCGAGAAACGGCGGGATGGACGAGCGGCGGCAACCAAGAGAATCGGAGGTCAAGAATGAAGTTATACGCAGTGCAGGTGGACCGAGACGAGACGGTGAGCCTCGTCTCCGTCGATGCGACCGAGACCCCGACGGGTTTCGAGATCGAGCTGGACTACACGGGCCGGGCGTGGGACTACAGGCGGCACTTTCACAAGCAGCACGACGGGCAGCGCAACACCTCGATGTCGCGGTTGGCTCGTGCCAGAAGGTCCACCTTACGCGGCGAATACGTCGCCTCGACCAGCACTTCCAGAATGTTGAGCGTGCGGTCGGCGATTCGCTGGCCGAAGATGAACCGCTGGTTCTTCGGGAAACTGTCCACACGCTCCAGCAGCCACTTCGTCACGTCGTACCACTTGACCAGCAGAACAGGCGGTTCGCTGCGGGTGTTCTCGCTGATGCGGCGCGTGCGCATGGTTCAAAAAAACTCGCGCGCCGCCTTCGGCGGCGAAGACCGGGGCGGGCTGTTGCCCGCCCGGATAAAGGGTAAAAGAGACAAAGGGCAAAGGGCTATCTTCCCAGCCCCCTGCGCCTGACCAGCATCCCTACACCACCCAACGCCAGTATCGCCATCGAAGTTGGCTCAGGAACCTCGGAGACACGGAACCCGATGCCGCTGTACTCGACCGTCGGGCTGTCGTCGTAGCCACCCGACGCGTGCAGGTTGACCTCGCCGCCGTAGAACATCCCGCCCCGCAAGCCGCGATACGAACCGACGGTGTTCGCCTCGTTCCACTGGAACACGTTCCCGCCCTGGTCATACGTGCCGTAAGCACCGGGAGAGGCAGCGAATGCGCCGACCTCCGTGCGGAAGTATGGGGCGCCGATGGTGTAACCGTTGTTGAAAAAGTTCGCGTTGTTGGTGCCGTTCGGATCGAGCACGTTGCTCGGGACCGTATTGCTCCGCGTGGGATAATCCCAATATCCCGCGCCGCCCGGCTTCGCCGGGTCATAGTACGCCGCCTTGTACCACTCGTCCTCCGTGGGGATCGCCCACGTCGCGTTCGCTTTCCGCGTGACGGCCATCAGAGCCGCGTCGCTCGTCGCGCCGTTCAGGTAGTACGAGCCATCCTCCGTCGTCGCCAAGCCCTGCGGCCCGGTCGGCTGGCCGTTGTACAGCCAGTTCGCAAACCGCGCCGCGTCGCCCCACGACACATAGTTCACCGGCCGGTTCGCCCAGTCATTGGCCACACGATAGTGGTACGGGTTGCCGGGAGTGCCGTCGCCGATGTAGCGCTCGATCTTGCAGCCGGTGCTGCCCGACCACATGTACGTGGTGTACAGCCCATATGTGTCAACACCGGCCACGGCGTTCAGAAACGCCGTGTACTGCCCGGCTGTCACGTCGTACTTGCCCATCTGGTAGGTGTACCTCACCCTGCCGAAACTCGGCACTCCGCCGCTCGGGTACCGCGTGTCGCCCGCATTCCCCGGATTGCCCACGGTGACGGTCTCGATGTTCACCGCCGACGCCGTGACCGCGCAAGCGCAAACCGCCGCCACAATCACAAACTGGCCAATGCCCTTCAACATGCGTTCTCCTCCTCGTTGTAATGTTGTCCTGCGGGGGATGCTTTCTCGTCCTCCGCCAGATGCTCGTGAAGCGTGGATCGTAGAAGTGACCGCCACCAACCTGGTGGCCCAGGTCGAGCGACGCACGGGGCGTCGCCCCGCCCCAAGACTTCAGCGTGATCTCCTCGCTCCTGAACAAACCAGTATATCGGACCACGGCGTCGGTTGCAAGTGGAACTCCGCTTCACGCAGACATTCGGGGCTAAGTCGGGGTCGCGGACCACGCCTACCGGCACGTCGTGCCGATCCGGGCGACGAGAGGACCGATGTCGGCAAACGTCACGTAACCGTCGCCACCCTACCCAAACACCCTGCCGCCCGCCCCCGCCCGTTTTCTGCCCCTCCGTCCCTCCATTTCCAACTCGTTACCCGCTACTCGCCATTCAAAACCCGCTTGAATCCGCCAATCCTCGCTCCCCGCCGCCAATCTCGCCCCTGCTCCTTGCTTTCCTCCATTCCTGAGTAATACTATTAGTGCTCACGCAGTGCCAGAGCCTGCCTTGACGGCCCGCTCGGCGGTGTGGCACCGGCCCTCAGCCGGCTGACCCTGTGGCCCCGGTCTCTGACCGGCCGACCCTGTGGCACCGGCCCCCAGCCGGTGAACCGTGCACCCCACACCTGCTGACCCGGTTCGAGACACGTGCTCGG
>CAIWOY010000100.1 GCA_903914415.1 uncultured Phycisphaerales bacterium
CTCAGCCCGTCCAGCCACGCCAGGACCTCGCGGTCCGGCTGCCCGGTCGCGTGCAGGCCCTCCAGCGCCGGCACCAGCCGGGACAGCTCCATTCCCTCGGCCAGTTTCTGGAGGTCGGCGGGGGCGGCGCACGACTCCGCCTCACGGTAGGCGCTGGCGAAACGCTCGTAGGCCTGGGAGAAATCGCGCGCCTGGTAGGCCCGCACCGCCCGCTTCATCGAGCTTCGTAGCCACAGCACCTGCGATTGCGGAATCGCCTCCAACAGCGCCTTGGCCTCCGCGTTCCCCGGGTCAAGCTGTAGCACCTCGCGGCAGGCGTCCGCGGCGGGCTGGAAGTGGTGCCGCTTGAGATGCGTCCGGGCGGCGCCCAACTTGCCTCCGAGCTGCTGGACGCCCAACTGCTCCTCGCACTTGGCCATCTGGGCCAGCGCCTCCGGGTCGCGCGGGACCAGCGCCAGCAACTCGCGCCACGCGCTGCCCGCTTCGCGCAACGCCCCCCGCATCGCGAGCGCGTTGGCCCGCGTCCGCAGCCCGGCGATCTTCGCGAGCATCTGCCGCATCGAGTCCGCCGCGGACCGGGCCTCGCTGTGCTCGGGCGCCAGCGCCAGGGCCCCCTCGAACTCGCCCAGCGCCGCCTCCCACGCCCCGCGCGCCAGTGCCGCACGTCCGGACGCGAGCCGCTCCGCCGCCGCACCGGCCTGCTTCAGATCGAAGCCGCAACCCCCGCAAAACTCGACCCGGGCGTGATTCTCCCGTCCGCAATGCGGACACACGGACGGCTGCGCACTCACCGCGACGGGCACCGCGGGCGCGCTGGCGAGCGCCACGGCGATGTTGCCCAGCGCCGCCTCCAACTCCTCCGCGGACGCATACCGGCGCTCCGGATCCGCCTCCAGTGCTTTGCGCAGCACCGGCCGCAGCGGCGCCGGCAGCTTCGCAGCCTCGACCGGCCACGGTGCCGCGCCCGTCACGACTTCGTACAAAGTCGCGGCGAGCGAGTAAATGTCCCCGCGCGCGTCCGCCTGTCGCGGGCCGGCCAGTTGCTCCGGCGCGGCGTAGCACGGCGCGCCGCGGGCGGCCGCGTCCCCGTCCGAGGTGTCCTCTGCGATGCTCGCCGCCAAGCCAAAATCGACGAGCTTCGGCACGCCGGCGGCCGTGAGCAGGATGTTGCCGGGCTTGATGTCGCGGTGGATGACCCCCTGCCCGTGCGCCGCCGCCAGCGCCCGACACAGTTGGCGTCCCAGATCCAGCGTGTACGCGAGCGATTGGGCCCCGACCTGCCGCAGAAACTCGCGCAGGCTCTGGCCCGCGACGTGCTCCATTGCGATGAAGTATCCGTGCTCGTCCCGTCCGATATCGTAGACCTGCACGATATTGAAGTGATTGAGGCTCGCGATGGCCCGGGCTTCGTGGACCAGCCGCGCCAGGGCCTCCGGAGCACGCGTCTTCGCCGGGTCGATGCGCTTGAGCGCGATCACGCGGCCCAGCCGCCGGTCGCGGGCACGGTACACCGCGCCCGTCGCACCCGCGCCGATCTGCTCCAGAATCTCGTACCGGCGTGCGGTATCTTCCTCCAGCAATGCGTCATCGAGCGCAACGTCCGGCCCCAGCGCTTCCTGCTCAAACGACAGGGCGGGGTCCGCCGGTGTGGGCGACTTGGCGTCGGGATCGGGCGGCACGTTCATGCGGGCTCGCTCGGGTGCGGGTGCGCAAGCGGCCGACTTGCCTTGACCGCGCGTTTGGACCACCATCCGCGCCATGCCCGGCCAGACGTTGTCCGATATCCGCGCGCTGCTCGCCGAGGCCGGTCTGGCACCCCAGCACCGCTTCGGTCAGCACTTCCTCATCGACCTCAATCTTATGAGGAAACTGGCTGACTCGGCAAACCTCAACCCCGCCGACACCGTGCTCGAGGTCGGCGCCGGCACCGGCTCGCTGACCGAGATCCTGCTCGACCGCGGCGCCCGTGTCGTCGCCGTCGAGATCGACCACGGCTTGCAGGGCGTCCTGCGGCAACGGCTCGGCGGCCACCCGCGCTTCACGCTCGTCCAGGGCGACGCCCTGGCCGGCAAGCACGCCGTCAACCCCCTCGTGCTCCGCATCCTCGCCGAGCAGCCGCCCGAAGCCGGCGGCGCCTACAAGCTCGTCGCTAACCTGCCGTACGAGATCGCCACCCCCCTGCTCGTCGACCTGCTGTACGTGACGCCACGCTTTGAGCAATTGACCTGCACGATCCAGAGGGAAGTCGGCGAGCGGCTCGCGGGGGCGCCACGCACCGACGCCTACGGCCCCGTGTCGGTCATCACCCAGACGCTCGCCGAGACTATCCCCCTGTCCATCATTCCCGCCACCGCGTTCTGGCCCCGCCCGCAGATCGAATCGATCATGGTCACGTTGCGCCCTCGCCCGGCCGACCAGATCGGCGTGGGCGTGAACGACGTCCCCCGCTTCGTGCAGCTCGTGCAGCGGGCCTTCCAGCAACGCCGCAAGATGCTCCGCCGTCTGTTCCGCGAGTGGGACGAGTCCGTAGCGCTGGCGGTGTTTCAGCGCGCCGGGGTCAGTCCGGATGCCCGCCCGGAGGAGCTGTCGCCACGAGACTGGCGGCGGTTGTTCGCCGCGGCGCAACGGGCCGGCCCGTGACGATGTGCCGGGAGATGTATTCCTGCACGAACGCCGGGCTGGTGCTGTCCCCGTGCCCCCCGCTGTACCCGTAGCGCTCGAACTCGGGCCGCCATTCGACGTTCACGACCCGCTCCGCACCGTGCGGCGTATGCAGCCCGACCGCCCCCGCCCCGTCCGCAGCGATCTTGCCGTCGATCGTGCACGCGACCTTCATCAACGTCAGGACGGCGTCGTGCGGCGAGTAGTAGTTATAGATCTCGCCGCGCACGTGCTGCAGCGCCCCGCCGACGTCGTAATCGGAGGACAGGCTGCCGCTCAGCAGCACGACGTTGTTCACCTTGTACTCCGGCCGCAGGGCCTCCAGGGCCCAGATGGCCACGCCGCTGCCGGCCGACAGCCCCACCACGTTCACGTCGCGACCCGGGTACTGGTCGATGTACTCCTGGATGTAGCCCGCCAGCCGGGCGGCCCCCAATCGCGCGATCGGCTGCACCGTCTGATCGACGAGCGGGTTAAACGTGTAAGACCAGGTCAGACGCGAGACTTCGCCGCGATACCCGGCCTTCTGCAGCCCCTCGCGCAGCCCCGCATCGCCCATGTCCACGTTGCCCACCCCGGGGCAATAGAAAGTGATGCCGTTTTGGGCCTGCGGCCCGAACGGCGTCGCGCAACCGGCCAGCGCTACGCCGGCCAGCACCGCCGCCATGTAAAACGCCCTTCGCATTCCCTTGCACCCTCAGCCGGACCCTGTGCCGACTGAACCCGGAGCTCGCATTACTCACGTGGCTCGTGAGCACCGGCCTTGAACCCCGGGATCCGGATGTTCTCCTGCGGCTTCTCGTCGGGGTGCACGGCGAACACCTCCACCCGGGAAATATCCTCAAACGGAACGACGACCACGTAGGCCCCCACCTGGTAGTTCTCGTCCACCGGCATGCACTCGAACGCCAGCGCGCTGCTGATGCCGATATCCGCCATCTCCTTCATCTCGTAGCTCAAGCCGTCCTTGAGATACAAAATGGTGCGGGTCTCGAGCGCGTCCTTGTACCGCTGGTGCTCGGTATTGCCGTTGCCCTCCTGGGTTCGGCGGGCACCCGGGAACTTCCGCGCGGTACAGCGCTCCTTGGCCTCGTCGATCTGCCGACGCAACCCGATCCCATGAAACCAGTCATAGTTGAACATGAAGCTACTCCGCGTCGGCATTGACTCGTCGGACGGCATCGGCAGCCCGTGCCTCAGGTGCCCAATTCCCTGGTATCATCGTCGAAAATGACGAGTGCCGCGAAAGCCCAACTCATCCGGCAGCTCGCCCGCCTGGCCGGATTCGACCTGGTCGGCATAACCGTTCCCGGGCCGCTTGCGCGCGTGGCCTATTATAGGCGTTGGCTCGCCGCGGGCTACGGGGCCGATATGCGCTACCTCCACCGCAACGTCCGCCTCAGGGCCGAGCCGGATCGCTTGCTGCCGGGGGCAAAGTCGATCATCTGCGTCGCTGTCGCCTATAAACGCGCCGACGGCTACGTACGCCCGCATCCGCCGGCCCCGACGCTGGCAACCGACGCGGCACCGGCCGCCGCTGGCGGCGAACCGACCGGCCGCATCGCCCAGTACGCCCGCGGACGCGACTACCACGTCGTCCTCCGTCACATGCTGGACCAACTCATTCAGGCGACCCGAGACCAGCTTCGCGAGCCCTTCCAGGCCCGCGTCTTCGTGGACACCGGCCCCGTGCTCGAACGCGAGCTTGCCGCCGCCGCCGGACTCGGCTGGATCGGGCGGAACACCTGCCTGTTGAACGACCGGCTCGGTTCGTACCTGCTGCTGGGCGAGGCGGTCACGACCCTCGACCTCGCCCCGGACGCGCCGGCGGTCCCGCGCTGCGGCCGCTGCACACGCTGTGTAGACACGTGCCCGACGCGCGCGTTGGTCCAGCCGCACGTGCTCGACGCGTCCCGCTGCATCGCGTACCTCACGATCGAGCACCGGGGCGAAATCCCCGCCGAGTTTCATAGGCCGATGGGTGAGTGGGTCTTCGGCTGTGATCTATGCCAGCAAGTGTGCCCGTACAACGCCCGCGCGCCGTTGGGCCGGCACACCGCGCTTGCTGCCGATCTCGTGCCCGCGCACGTGGACCTGCTACGTCTGCTCTCCCTACGCAGCGGTGATTACCGCCGCCTCGTCAAACGTGCCGCGCTCCAGCGCGCGTCCCGCATGATGCTCCGTCGGAACGCCGCTATCGCCCTGGGCAAAACCGCCGCGACCGCTGATCAGGTCCTGGTCGCCCTCGCCGCCGCGGCGCGCGATCGCGAACCGATTGTGCGCGCCGCGGCCAGCGAGGCGTTGGCCCGCCTGCGGGGTCGCTGACGCCGCAGTTCCTCCCCGACGTGCGTTTCGTGCGCGCTCCCGGGTGCGGGGCACGACGCATCATTCGAGAACGGCGGGCCCCCGCCGTGCCCGGGAGGTGCGTAGCCGCGCTGGCGGGCCAGCGCGACGGCACGCTTTCAGGCCCTGAGGCACCGAGCCAGCGGATACCGAGGCCGTCGCGTACACGCTGCGGATTGGGATGCACGTTATCGCTCCCGGGCTCTCTAAGTGTGCCTAACAGAACCCCCCTCCCTCTCAGGGAGGGGCTGGGGGAGGGTCAAAACAACCGGGTTTCGATAGGCGCTCTAATAGTCCCATAATGACGGCGATCATGCTCTCCGGGATCGGCGACGCGCTCGCATTTCCGGAATTCGTCCACCAATTTGCCCTCATTCTTGACTTTGCGCCGCTTGGGTGTCCTAGCATTCCATGTAGTGATGAAATGCCCCAGAGAGGGCGAGAGGCACTTTAAATTAACCGGTTTTTGCGCTAGTCGCTAAGGGAGACGCAAATGAAACTGTCGAGAATCCTCGTCTTGGGGCTTGTGGCCGGCGGGTTATGCGCCGTCGCGCTGGCGGACGACTCGTACCCCCCGCCGTGGCGTAACCAGCCGGGTTCCACGAAGCAGAAGTGGGAGTTCGGCACCAGCACGCAAGCGAACATCCCTTCGGACCCCAACTTCCTCCATAACCCATACGGCACGGAGACCCTCCCGGCACCGCGTGCGACCGTCATGGGGACGTTGTTCCCGGAAGGCGACCTCGTTTATTACGCCTTGGACAACGGCCACCAAGGTGTTTGGGACATCGGGGCTCCGGATAAGATCAGGTTCGATGTGCCGAATACGCCGAACCAGGATCCGGATTCGTATAAGTTGATTTGGGTCCAGATTACCTATTCCGCTGCTGGCGGAGAGGACCCTACGGTCCTCGGCTACGTGAACGGCGTGCAAGGGCAATCCGCCATCGTCCAACCGCAAACCGCGGTCGACGCCCACTATTGGCATGAGACGTACCTACTGACGATCACGCCGAACCCGACGTCTGAGCAGATTTACATTCGGCCGAAGCTCTGCCAGTTGTACGTGGACGAAGTCGTGATCGACACGCGCTGCATCCCGGAGCCCGCGACGTTCGGGCTGGCCGCACTCGGCGCGCTCCTGTGCCTGCGTCGGCGCTAGGCTTCACGAGCCCCGTCGTATCCAAAACGAAACACGTGCGGGCCGCCCGAATTCGGGCGGCCCGCTTCTTTTCAGCACGGCTTCACGGGCTGCAGCGGCGTAGCTTCTGTTGCATCAAAGAAACGGAGCTGCCCCTGCTCGAACACGCCCTTATGAAACGTCGGGTCGATCGGGATGGGGTATTCGCCGCTAAAACACGCGTGGCAGAAGTCGGTGCTCCCCGTCTTGGCCGCCGCCAACATGCCCTCGAGCGAGAGATACGCCAGCGAGTCCACGCCGAGGTAGGCCCGGATTTCTTCGACCGTGCGCCCGTCGGCGACCAACTCCTCACGACTCGGGAAATCGATGCCGTAGTAGCACGGGTAGCGGATCGGCGGGCTGGCGACGCGGAGGTGGATTTCCTTCGCGCCCGCGTCCCGCAGCGATTGCATCTTCCCGCGCGTCGTCGTGCCGCGCACCACCGAGTCCTCCACCACCACCAGCCGGCGTCCGGCCACGCTGCCCCGGATCGGATTCAGCTTCAAGCGCACGGTCAGGTCGCGAATCGGCTGCGTCGGCTGGATGAATGACCGGCCGACGTAGTGGTTGGTCGTGAACCCCCGCCCGATCGCGATGCCCGACTCTTCGTGATACCCCAGCGCCGCGCAGCGGGCGCAGTTGGGGACCGCCACCACCAGATCGGCGTCGGCGGGCGCCTCGCGGGCCAGCGCGCTGCCCAGCGCCCTCCGCACCCGGTGCACGTTCTCCCCGAAAATGTCGCTCGACGGGTCGGCAAAATACACGTACTCGAAGATGCAGTGCGCACGACGGCACGCGCCCGCCTCCACGAACCGCCGCGTCGACAGCCCGCTCCGCGAGAGCGTCACGATCTCGCCCGGCTCGAAGTCGCGCACGTACGCGGCGTCGATGATGTCGAGCGCGCAGGTCTCACTCGCGACCACCCAGGCCTCGCCGAGCCGTCCCAGGCACAGCGGCCGGTTCCCCGATGGGTCCCGCACCGCCTCGATGCGATCGGGATACAGGAGCACCAGACAGTACGTCCCGCACAACTGCCGCAACACGGCCGCGAGGGGGTCGGGTTTCTCGCCGAACCGCCGGTCCGCCAGCATGTGTAGCACGACCTCGGTGTCGGAGGTCGTCACGAAGATGTGCCCGTCCTCCTCGTACTCCCGCCGCAGCCGGGCCGCGTTGACCAGGTTCCCGTTGTGGGCCACGGCGATCTGCCCGATCGAGCAGGTCACGAGCAGCGGCTGGATGTTCGGCTCGCTGCACGAGCCCGTCGTCGAGTAACGCACGTGCCCGATCGCAATCGGATTGTGAATCTCGGCCAGATCGCGCTGCCGGAGCGCGTCCGTGACCAGCCCCAGCCCGGACCGCAGGGCGATCTTCTTGCCGTCCGCCGCGCAGATGCCGGCCGACTCCTGCCCGCGGTGTTGCTGGGCGTAGAGGCCGAGGTAGGTCAGCTCGGCCGCGTCGGGATGGCCGACGATCCCGAAGAGCCCGCAATGATGACGAATATCCGACGACATCGCCGCTTACGCTGCTCGCCGCAGTCTTCCGCCCCCGCCGCCACGGGAAGTGCGTAGGATACCACAATCCCCGCTCCGGCGCGACGGACGGTTTCCCCACCTTCGCCGCCCGGCCCATTGACCAAGGGGCCCGCGGGTCGATAATGGCCCACGAGAGAGTAACCCCAATCAGGACCCATTGGTGCGGTCTGCCCCGGCTGTAACCGTGCGCCTCGTGCCGCGAGGCCGGCAGCGTTGTGTCAACTCATGGCGCGCGCCCGGCCTGTGCCTGCGCTCCGTCGGGCCGGCGCTCGTCGCCGTGGCCGCACTTGCCGTCCCCGCCCTCGCCCAATACGACCTGAACGACGAGCCCGTTTTGGCCTCCACCGTCAGCGAGTTGAACGTCGAGCTCCGCGGCCGCTACGTCCGCCAGTGGATTCAGGAGGACGGGGTGCTCGTCCTGATGTTCAACGGGGGCTTCCGGCTCGACATGGGCCAGCGGCAGATGTCCGCCCACAACGCCGTGATCTGGATCGCCCCGCGCCAGACCGAGCCGCAGGGCCGCAAGTACCACGAGCTGACCGTCTACCTCTCGGAAAACGCCGAGGTCCGCGAGCCAGGCGGAACGCTCACCACTGACCAGGTGCTGCTGATCCGCGGCCTGAAGACCTTCGGCCAGATCGTCAAGTACCAGGATGCGCACTTGCTGGAGAGCTTCGAGGAATCTCCGCTCTACCAGCAGGCGCTACGCGACCGGGCGCTCATCGAGGCCGCCGAGGAAGAGCGCGGCGTCGCGCACCCGGAGGAGATCCGCAAGCCCAAAATCGAGCGCCCGCCGCGGCTCATCCGTTACCGCCTGCCGAAGGTCGAGCCCACGCAGACCGCGACCGGCGAACGCGTGTTCGTCTCCGCCGGCGGCGTGTACTTCTCGCAGGACGGCGGCCCCGACGCGCCAATGCTCGAAATCCGCGCCGACAACGCGGTCGTCTTCCCGCCCGAGGGTGCCGCCGGGTCGTTCCTGGGCGAGGGCTTGGAGGGCCGGCAGACCGGCGCGGCCAAGCCCGCCCAGCCGACGCCGAAGGAACCGCCGCCCCCACGGCTCAGGCCGTCGCCGACCGAGCCCGCGGAGCCGGAGCCCGGGCCAGAGCCGGGGAAGCCCAG
>CAIWOY010000101.1 GCA_903914415.1 uncultured Phycisphaerales bacterium
CCTACACCAATGTTCCCCCGATTCTGGGGAGTCGGGGTCTAGCCACGCTGTTACGAAACGCCCCCCCCGGTGACACGAAACGCACCATGGGCGAGTGGCGCCCAAACTTGAAATCAGCATTTGTCAGTTCTGCGGGGGTGATCTTCCGGCTGCAGCGGTGACCGGCCGACGGCGCCGCTACTGCCGCGATAGCTGCAGGATCGCCGCGGGCCGCGCCAAACGTGCAGTCTTCGGCGCCGACTCGGCCAACCCGCCGGAGGCTCCTGACGCCGCGGTCGTCGAGGCTTTCCTCGTGGGCCGATCCGCTGAACCCGACGACCAGGTGCTCTCCGCCGTGCACGAGACCCTTCTCCTGGTCGTTTCCTACCGCCGCCTCGGCGTCGAGGCTCGCCGCCAGTTCGCCTGGCGCTGCGCGGGCATGGCCGACGCGATCGAGGCCGCCCTGCAACGCTACTTCCGCGACGTCTCGCCATGACGCGCGGTCGCAAACCGGACCCCAGCCGCGCTCGGCGCGGCACCGGGCACGCCCCGCAGCAGGGCCAGAAGACCACGAAGGTCGTGCCGCAGGTCGTCGAGCCCGGCCTTGCCGAGGTCATCGCCGGGGAGCTGCCTCAGGGCCTGCCCCGCGACATCTTCACGCGCGCCGTCGGCGAGCTCGCCGGGCGCCTGAACGACACGGACCTTGAGGCGCTGCGAATGATGGCCTGGTCACTGTACCGGCACCAGCAGGCGCAGGAGTACATCGAGCGGGACGGCATGGTGGTTGAGACGCCGTTCGGACCCAAGGTGAATCCCATGCTCAAGGTGGCACGCGACGAGGGCACGTTCTACCTGCGAATCGCCGACCAGTACGCGCTTACCTTCGTCGCTCGTCTGCGCGCCGGGCTCCTGCGGCTCGCCGGCCAGAGCCTCATGAAGGACCTCCACTCCGGCATCGCTGAGGCGATCGTGGCGCAGATCGCTTCGGGAAAGTGAGAGCCAGCGACCTCCGAGAGACGATCCTCGATGCGGTCGGCGGCCGCGTCACGAGGGCGGAGCTAGGGCCGCTCCTGGTCGACGCCTTCTTCCGCACGCAGCTGCGCCTCGTCGATGACCGCTGGGCGGGGCAGCCGTTCATCCTCCCCGACTACGCCAGCGAGCACATCGTTGAGCCCATCTTTGGGACGCTCGACAGGTACGGCCGGCGCAAGTACACGGAGGCCCTTATCGGCCTGCCGAGAAAGCACGCCAAGACGACGATCACCGCCGGGCTCGGGCTCTACTTCATCTTCATGGAGCCGGTTGTCGGGCAGGAGGTCGTGGCCCTGGCCTTCGATGAGGACCAGGCGCGCATCATCCTCGGCTTTGCGAGCTCCATGATCGCGCAGAATCCACTTCTCAAGGAGCTGGCGAAGGTCTACAAGAACGTGATCCACATCCCCGAGATCGACGCCAAGTTCTACGTGATCCCCCACAAGACGGCCGCAGGTCAGGCGATCCACCCGCGCATCGCCATCTGCGACGAGCCGCACACGTACCCGAACATGGACGTGGTCAACGCTCTGCGAAGCGGCATGGGCGGCCGTGAGGAGCCGCTCACCATCGGCATCACGACCGCCGGGCCGACCCGCATGGGGCCGCTGTGGGAGTGGCTCGCGGCGATCAAGAAGGACCCCCGCGGTTACCTCTACTGGCAGGGCGCCCGCGACAATCAGGCCGCCGGCGATCCCAAGGTATGGCGATCCGTCAACATCGCGCCGTGGATCACTGGGGAGTACCTGCGTGACGAGTACAGGCGCCTCACGCTCGCCCAGTTCGAGCAGTACCACCTGAACCGCTTTCCGTTGACGAGTGACGCCAGCCGCGCCTTCCGCTGGGGCGAGTGGAAGCAATGCCAGAAGCCGCCCGTGGTCGAGCCCGATGAACCCTGCGTGATAGCCGTGGACGGCGCCAACAAGGGAGACTGCTTCGCCATCGTCGTCGACCGCCGTGATCCGGGCGGCACGCACCACGTCGAGCCCTACATCTACGACGAACCTCCGCAGGACACCGGCTACTACGACCTCGACGAGATCGAGGAGTTCATCGCCGGACTCTGCCGCACGCGCAACGTGGCGCGCATCGCCTTCGACCCCAACCGCCTGCTCCTTCTAATGCAGCGCCTGGAGCGCCACCACGGCATCCCCGTCGAAGAGTTCGGGCAGACGAACACGCGCATGTGCCCGGCCTCTGCGACGCTCCGCGAGCTCGTGCGCACCGGGCGTCTGCGCGCCGGCCGCGGCACGTCCATCAAGGAGCACATCCTCAACGCCATCGAGATGCCCCGCGAGCCGATGGGCTGGAGGCTCGGCAAAGCAAGCAAGGCCGAGAAGATCGACGGCGCCGTGGCGCTGGCCATGGCGACCTTCCTTGCCGAGGCGCAGGCGGACGCCGGCCCGAGCTTCGCCGCGACCGGTGGCGTGCGCACCATCTCCCTCGGGTGACAGCCCCCGCAGAGTAGAAGCCGCATCCCGTAGAGCGGCCTGAGAGGGCGACAGTTTGAGCTTGAATCCGCTGCGCTGGTTCACCGCGACGAAGGACCAGGCCGAAGAGGAGTGGGGCATCGGCGACGACAACGTGCTCCGCGCTTTCTATGGGGCGCTCGCCGCCGTCTCATCGAGCGGCATCCGCGTGACGCAGGAGAGCTCGCTGCGCTCGACCGCCGTCCTCGCCTGCCTCATTGTGCGCGCCGAGACCTTCTCCGCGCTGCCCTTCGACGTCTACCGCAAGGACGGGCGCTACCGCATCTCCGACGAGATGCATCCCGTCTACCGCCTGCTCGCGATCGCCCCCAACGAGATGATGAACGCCGGCGAGTTCTGGCGCTGGAAGCAGCTCACCGAGGACATCTCCGGCAACGCCTATGCGCGCATCGTGTGGAATGGTTACGAGGCGCAGGAGATCTGGCCGCTCTACGGGCAGAAGCCGCAGATGAGCGTCGACCGGACCACGAGGCGGGCGCTCTACCAGTACAACGGCGACGACTTCTCGCCGGCGCAGATCCTCCAGCCCCGCGAGCTCCTGCATTTCAAGGGCCCAGTCCTGCGCAGTCCCTGGGAAGCGAAGTCCCTCATCGACCTGATCAGCGAGACGATCGGCGTCTCCATCGGCTCCGAGCAGTTCTTTGCCCGCCTGCTCGGCAACGGCAACCACTTCCCCGGCTACCTGGAGACCGAGAACACGCTCTCCGACCCCGACTTTGAGGCAATCAGCGAGCAGATGAAGGGCTTCGCCGGCATCTTCAAGGCGGGCGAGCTCAGGGTCTTCGACCGCGGCCTCAAGTACAAGCAGAACCCGCTGACCATGAAGGACGCGCAGCTTGTCGAGCAGCTGCGCTGGCAGCTCCAGCAGATCTGCGCCGTGACCCGCGTGCCCATGGCCATGGTCCAGGACCTCACGAACGGCACCTACTCGAACACGGAGCAGCAGGACCTGCAGCTCGGCAAGCACTGCGCCGCCCCAATCTGCGTCAACACCGAGCGGGTCGTGCGCCACAAGCTGTTCGTGAAGGAGCCCGACTACTTCGGCAAGTTCTCCCTCGACGCGCTGCTGCGCGGCGACTACAAGACGCGCACCGAGGGCGAGTCGGCACTGGTGCGCTCCGGCGTGATGACCCGCAACGAGGCGCGAGCCCTCGAGGACATGAACCCGATCGACGGCCTCGACACGCCGCTTGCCGAGCTCAACCTGGGCACCGTCGGCGAAGACGGCGTGATCACCGGGTCGGCGCCCGCTGCCTCCGCGGCCGGCGGCGCGCCCGCGGAGTCGCAGCCGGAGGGCGACGGCGCGAGCGACGGCGACGACGACGCCGTGCTCGCGGAGAAAGTCAACGCCCTCGGCACGCTTGTGCGCAGCGGCTACGACCCGGTCAAGGCGCTCGGCTTCCTCGGCCTCCCGGACCTCGATTACCTACCGGTGCGGCCCGTGACCGTGTCTCCCTTGAATGAGACTCCGCCCGCTCCGGATCCGGCTCCGGACGCGGCGGCTATCCCGCCAGAGGACAACCTGCCGGACGCTGGCGGCGACCACGGCGAGGCGCAGGGCGGGGAGACCTCCCCGCCGCTGCCCACGGCTGCGATCCTCGCGCCCTTCCTTCTCGACGCCGCCGAGCGCATCCGGGTACACGCTGCGGGCAGCTCGAAGAACGAGAACGGGCGGTGGCGAACGGAGGAGTTCGCACGCCTCGCACTGGCGCCCGCGATCGACGCCTACGCCCTCGCCGGCGAGCCCTTCGACGTGGCCGGCTTCATCCGAGAAACCCTGAGCGAGACCCT
The DNA here is from genome assembly GCA_903914415.1 of uncultured Phycisphaerales bacterium. Classification (GTDB taxonomy): domain Bacteria; phylum Planctomycetota; class Phycisphaerae; order UBA1845; family Fen-1342; genus Fen-1342. Next base: position 4,293 of record CAIWOY010000101.1, read on the forward strand.
CGAGGGTGACACCCTCGGCAGCCACGCAGAGCTGGCGAAGTAACGTGGGTGACAGCCCCCACATGATGGACCGTGACCACTCCCGTGAGGAGAAAGCGGCCATGAAGACATGCAAGACAGAACGTCAGTGGTACGAGATCAAGGATGCGAGCGGCAGCTCCGCCGACATCTGGATCTATGAGGAGATCGGCGAGAACTTCTGGGGCGAGGGCCTGACGGCGAAGCAGTTCGTGGAGGACCTTGCGGCCCTCCAGGTCGACCACATCGCTCTGCACATCAACTCTCCAGGCGGCAGCGTCTTCGACGGTCAGGCGATCTACAACGCGATCCAGCGGCACCCGGCGAGAGTCACGAGTCACGTAGAGGGCCTCGCCGCCTCCATCGCCAGCGTGGTCGCCCTCGCCGGCGACACCGTGGAGATGACGGCCAACGCGCTGTTCATGATCCACGACCCCTATGGCATGGCTATGGGAACGAGCGCCGACATGCGGCAGATGGCCGAGGTGCTCGACAAGGTCAAGGGCACCATCCTCGGCGTGTACGAGCGCAAGACCGGCATGGACGCCGAGGCAATCCTCGGGGCCATGGCCGCCGAGACCTGGTACACCGCCGCCGAGGCGGTGGAGGCCGGCTACGCAGACAGCGTGGCCGCGCCGGTCAAGGCCGCGGCGCTCTCGCGCTTCGACTTCAATGCCCTGGGCTATCGGCACGTGCCGGAGGCCCTCATGCACGTCACCGCAGCAGACACCGCCGACGCCCTGGGGGCGCCGGAGGAGCGACCGGCCCTGGGGGCCGTGTCACACTCCGTGAGGGTGTTCGTTCCCTTCCTCGGATACCGAGACCTTTCAAGAAGGGAGTGAGTATGAGCTTCTTCGACTATCGCCAGTTCGAGGAGGATGCCAAGCACCTGCAGGCCCGCGTCACGGACCTGACCTCGAAGGAAGACCAGACCCCCGCGGAGCGCGATGAGGTCAACAGCCTCATGGGCCAGATCCACGCGCTCGAGGATGCGGCCGGCAAGGTCAAGGAGGCCGAGCTGGTAGAGCTCCGCGCCTCGATCGCCCGCGGCACCGCCGTGAGCATCGGCGAGCCGGTCGTCGACCCGCAAGAGGCCGCCCGCGCCGAGTTCTACAACTACCTCAAGACCGGCAGAATCGGCGAGATCATGAACACCTCGCTGAGCACCACGGACGCCAACGGTGGCTTCCTCGTGCCCGAGCCGGAGCACGCCGCGCTCATAGAACTGATCCGCAAGAATGACCCTGTTTTCGGCCGGGCTACGGTTTTTAACATGAGTGGAGACACCACGCTCATGCTGCCGTACAAGAGCGGTCACGGCGTCGCCACGACCGCGACGGAGACGGGCGCCCGCAGCGAGCAGACCGAGCCCGTGTTCACGAGCCCGACGCTGGTTTGCTACGACTACTACAGCGACCAGCGTGCAACTCAGACTTTTTTGGACGGCGTCGGCGGCGCCGAGGGCATGCTCCTCGGCTGGATGTACGAAGACATCATGGAGCAGGCCGGCGCCGACGCCGTCAGCGGCAACGGCTCGACCAAGATCGAGGGCCTCTTCCACGGCACCTCGAAGTACACCACGCAGTTCAGCGGCGCGGCCGCGACGGTACTGAACACCTCACCCATAAAACTGTACTTTGGCCTCGCTCCCCAGTTCCGCAGCAACGCCGTGTGGCTCATGGCGAGCGCCACGCTCGCGACCTTCGTGGGCTTCGCGCTGCCCAGCAACGCCAACGTGCCGCTCTGCACGGTCGACGGCAACGGCGTGTGGAGCATGTACGGCAAGCCCGTCCTGGAGACGGACTCGGCACCCGCCCTGGGCGCCGGCCTGTACGCCGTCGGCTTCGGCGACATCCGCCAGGGCTACGCCGTGGGAATCCACAGGAACACCACAATCCTCAGAGACCCGTACACGGCCCCGCCGTACATCAGGTACTACAGCCTGGCACGCATGGGAGGCGTACCCTGGAATTACCAGGCCGTCCAGATCATGAGGTGCGCAACCGTCTGAGCAATCCTCAGGACGCTTCAGCAGAGGGGCCGCCTCCGGGCGGCCCCTCTACGTTCCGGGTCGGGTGACACCCTTCTCACACTCAGACAAAAGAGGTCCCGCGGCGCGCAAACGCCCGGGACCGTGGACGAACCGCTGGGAGGTTCGACATGTCTGAGTCTCACAACTCCGTCACCACCACCACGGTCTGCCGCCCCAGATGTTGGACGCGAGAGGAGACACAGTGCCTTATCGCTGGCTCCCATCTTGGGGCGAGAACACTCGCATCCGAACTTGGGCGTTCGGCCTGCTCCGTCGAGCACCGTGCAAATCGACTCGGGCTCAGCCTGAAACAGGAGTGGTCGCAAGTCTGCCTGAAATGCGGGGCCGATCTACCCCCAAGAGGGGAACACGGGCGCCCTCGACTCTACTGTTCTGAGGCCTGCAGGACTGCGAACCACAAGGAAGACGCCAGAGAGTCGCACCGGCGCTGGAGAGAGATACACGAACCGCGTGTCAACTACCCGGAGATCACGTGCCGGCAATGCGGACGTGTGTTTCTTCCCAAGGCGAAGAATCAACGCTACTGCTCAAAGCAGTGTATGAGACGTGCCTTCTTGGAGAGACACCGGGATGAGTGGGCTGCGGCAAGAGAAGCTGCGGCGAAGGAATCTGTGTACGGGGGCAGGGCATGGGAGATAGACCTTGACCGGCCGGGAGCGGCGGGGCAGAAGGTCTGGGCACGAAACCCGCTTTCATGGCAGCCATCGGCGAGAGAGTGGCATCTGGTCGCCGCAGGCGCCATGCGCAAGGAGGGATTCGCAATACCGTTGTCTTGCGCATGCTCTTCTTGGGAGGTCGATTGGTCAAAGGTCCGTCGCTCAGGGTCAGGCGCAGCCTGGGCACGTAGCCCGAATAACGCGGTGGCCAAGTTGCGAGAGTGGCATTGGGCTCAGAAGAAGACACTGAAGAAAGCTGGGCTCAAGTGGCCCTACGAAGGAAGACCGAACCGGAGTGTCAACAAGTCCGGGTACGTCTCTGTTTGTCGGACTTTCTTTTCCGCGGAGGAAGTCGCTCTGCTCGAGCCGATGTTCGGCCGCGGGGGCAAGGGGCGCATCATGGAGCATCGAGCCGTGATGGCTCTGTGGCTTGGGCATCCCCTATCGAGCAGCGACGATGTGCACCACATCAACGGGAAGAAGGACGACAACCGTATCAAGAATCTCATGCTCGCAACGACGCGCCGTGATCACCATCGCCAGCACGCTCGCGTTATTCGTGAACTCAGCGAGGCCAACTGGAGGATTATTCTTCTTGAGCGCTGCCTCAGAGAGAACGGCCTCGCCCATGTGATTGACGATCCCGAGTTCGCCGGCCGCCTCTGCTGAGTGACCCCCGCCCCACCCTATCCCCGTGACCACCACCTACACCTACGGCTCCTACACCTACGGCAGGCCCACCGTCGTCTTCGACTACCAGGGCGCCGTCTGCACCGTCGGCAAGTACTGCTCCATCGCCGAGGACGTGACCATCTTCCTCGGCGGCGAGCACCACATCGACACCGTCGCCAGCTACCCCTTCTGCGAGCTCGGCGTGGGCGCGGCCCTGGTCAACGGCTTCTCCAAGGGCGACGTGGTCATCGGCAGCGACGTGTGGATCGGCCAGGGCGCGGTCATCCTCTCCGGCGTCACGATCGGTGACGGCGCCGTGATCGGCGCGGCCGCCGTGGTCGCCAGCGACGTGCCCCCCTACGCCGTCATGATAGGCAACCCGGCGCGGCTCCTGCGCTACCGCTTCAGCGAGCCGCAGATCGCCGAGCTGCTCGAGGTCCGTTGGTGGGACTGGGAGCGGCAGCGCATCGAGGCCTGCGCGCACCTGCTCTCCGGCCCCGTCGACGCCTTCCTGGAGTCACTCCGATGACCGTGCTGGTAGCAGCTCCGACCTACAGCGGCAAGGACTACGCGCTCCCGGCCTACCTCGCCGCCTACAAGGCGTTCACGTATCCCGACCGCGACCTCTTCCTCGTCGACAACACACCAGGGACGCTCTCGTACACGCGAAAGCTGCGCTCTCTCGGCGTCGAGACCGCGCACGTCGAGCCGATGCCCGACTTCTGGGACACCATCGAGATGTGCTGGCAGCTCATCGTCCGCCGCGCCCACGACCTCGATTGCGAGCACATCGCCTGCATCGAGACCGATGTCATCTGCCCGCCGCAGACCCTCGAGGTCCTGCTCGCGCACGCAGATGGCACTCATCCCGTGATGGCCGGCGTGCCGCAGCACGACGCCTACCACTTCGACATGTGGACGACGAGCTGCGCGCTGCTGCGCACCGACTGGCTGCATGAGTCGCGCTACCTCTGGCCGACGGGCTTCGAGGTCATGGTCACGCAGGCCGACCCCGTGCCGCTGAAGGGCCTTCTCACCATCGCTCACCTCGAGGACGCGGACGAACCGCCGTGGCGCGGCGGCGAGGGCAAGGTCTTCGGCTCCGGGCGCGGGTGACGCCGGTCTTAGCCTACTTGCGACTCCACCCGTAGACCGATCAGGAGGCGCGAGAGATGGGCATCCCCAAGTCAATCCAGGACTTTGCGGTCACGGAGGCGCTGCCCTACGTGAGCGGCACCGCCGACCGCACCGGCGCGATCATCGACATGATCGACTTCCGCGGCATCTTCGTGGTGGTCCAGTTCCTGGCCATCCATGACAGTTGCGTGACCACCCTCAAGTGGCAGCACGACAGCGACGTGGCCGGCGGCACCATGGCCGACCTGCTCGGCACCGGCATCTCGGTGGCCGGCGACGACGACGGGCAGATCTTCATCCTCGACCTGTGGGAGCCCGTGGAGCGGTACGTGCGCCTCTACGTCGACAAGAACGCCGCGAACGCCTCCGGCGAGTCGGCGGTCTACTACCAGTACGCCGCCTGCCAGCGTCCGCAGACCGTGACCGTCGCCAACAAGATCACCTACGAGCGCCACATGAGCCCGATTGCGGGCACCGCATAAGCGATGGAGCGCCTGCGCCTCGTCACGAGCGGCACCTACTCCCTCGACGTGGCGACCCCGGACGAGGCTGGCGCGCTGTTCACCTCAACCACGCCCTGGACGATCGCCATCAAGGACGGCGCCGGCACCGCTGTTCTTGCGGCGACGCCCGCCACCGGCAAGGTGAGCGGCATCACCTACGTGGCCGACCACGCCATCCTCGCCGCCCTCGACACCTACGTCTGCACGTGGACGGGCATGAAGTCGATGGCCGCCAAGGAGTGGCAGTCCATCATTGAGGTCTGCGGCGGCTACCTTTTCGAGGTCGCCGAGATGCGCGCCTTCGACGCCGCCTTCGCCAGTGCCACCACCTACCCCGACGCCAAGATGCGCGCCGCCCGCACTGCCGCAGAACAGCGCCTCGAACGCGCCTGCCGCGTCGCCTTCGTGCCGCGGGCCCGTCGCGTGGTGCTGGCCGGCAACGGCTCAGACACCCTGTGCCTGCCCGACAACGCCGTGCGCAGCGTGACCAGCCTCACGGTGGACGGCACGGCATTCACTGCCGACGAGCTCGCCGCCCTCGACGTGCGCGAGTGGGGCCGCGTGACGCGCGGCGACGCCTACGACTTTGAGAGCGGCGCCGTAGTCGAAGTCTTCTACAAGCACGGCCTCGACTACCCGGACGCGCCGGTCGTGCAGGCTGCCATGCTCCTCGCCCGTGAGTACCTCGTGCGCAGCGCGCTCTCCTCTCGCGCCACCGTCGAGGCTACAGACGTGGGCTTCTTTCGCGTCAGCGTGGCCGGCCCCGACAGGCCCACCGGCATCCCCGAGGTCGACGCCGTGATCACCGACTTCGGGCGCCGCCGCCCGCGCGTCGCATGACGAACGCTGGCAAGGGCTTCGTCGTCAAGGCGGCCGCCGTCCAGGACGCGCTCGGGACGGCGATCGCCACGCAGCTCACGTCCTCCGGTGAGGTGACGCCGCTCTCCGTGGGCTACCCGGCGGGCGGCCTGCAGGCCGAACACATCTGGATCGGTGGCGAGTTCAACGTGACCATGCCGCGGCTCATCTCCGGCGGCCTGCAGCGCGACGAGCTCGGCGAGATCGAGGTGCGGATCAGCGTGCTCTGGACCGCCGCCGACATGGCCACCGCCCGCGATCGCGCCCTCGCGCTGTCGCGGATCGTCGAGAACGCCGTGAGCGTCGACCCGACGCTCGGCGGCGTGGTCGACGAGGCCTACGTGACGGCCGTCGCCGGCAACGAGGCGGCGCCCGACGAGCACAGCCGCATGTATGGGCTCGCGTTGCGCGTCGCCTACGCGACGACCGCTTACCTCTGTCGATGGCGGCAAACATGAAGGCCCTCTCGGGTGACGCCGCCGCGAGGATGGACGGGTAGCTACCACAGGCCCTGATGAGGAGTCCGCATGAACATGAAGCTGTCCGCCGTCGGATTCGCCCTCCAGTCGGCCAAGGGCGCTGCCAAGACTCAGCCCGATTTTATGGGGCCTGTCGCCGGCGGCTCCCTCGTGACCTTCGCGCTGGAGCAGACCGAGGACGAGCTCACCTCCGCCGAGATCGTCGGCCCCGGCGAGTTCCGTTCTTCCGCCGCCGCCGCCGCCGACTACGAGTCGCGTGCCTGGCCGCAGTCCGTCGCCGGCCTGCTGTACGCCGCGCTTGGAGACATCGACTCGAGCAGCGGCACCGCGCCCGCCGTGAAAGCCGTGCTCACCACCGCGCTCGCCGGCGCGAACAACGATCTCACTTTCCTCGCCATGGCGGGCGGCACCGCCGGCAACTCGATCACCGTCCATCTCGACGCCCCGGACGAGGCCGACGCGGAGCTCAGCGTGGACGTGGCCAGCAGCGCCATCACCGTCAACCTCGCCACGGGCTCCGGCAAGGCCATCACCTCCACCGCCAGCCAGGTCCGCGCCGCGATCAACGCGGACGCCGAGGCCAAGGCACTCATCACGGCATCCCTCGCGCCCGGCAACTCGGGCGTCGGCGTCGTCACCGCGCTCGTGGCCACGAACCTCGCCGGCGGCGCCGCGGCGGGCTCCGGCGGCACCTACTCGCACGTCATCACGCCGGCCGCCACGGTCCCCTGGGCGACCGTGTTCGGCAAGAAGGACTCCGACCTCAAGGCCGCCGTCGACTGCAAGCTCGACGAGCTCAGGATTGAGTGGGAGGGCAACCAGCCGATCAAGGTCAACGCCACGTGGGCCGGCTGCGATGCCGACTACGCATCAGCGGACTACACGCCCGGTCTTGACGAGGCCCTGCTCGACTACTTCCGGGGCATCCACCTCACGACCGCGACGATCGACCTCGACGGCAACGGCTACACCGGCGGCACTGCGATCCTCGGCGGTTCGCTGACCATCAAGCGCAACCTCGCCGCCGACATCTACAGCGGCAGCATGCTGGCCGGCGACATCTTCGAGGCCGCCCTCGAGATCGACGTCGAGCTCAAGGTGCGCGTCCCCGACCTCCTGCCTGTGCGGCTACTCCTCACGGGCGCTGTGGACGGCACAGCCATCACGGGGACCGTGCCCTACGGCGAGCTCGACCTGGTGTTCGCCAACGCTCCCGATTCGCTCGAGCTGGCGGCGACGCGCGTCGCATGGAAGGCCGGCGAGCCGGACGCCGACCCCAAGGGCGGCCCGGCTGAGCTGACCCTGACCGGCCGCTGCTACGGCAGCACGCCGGCTTCGGTGCTCACGGCCACGGTCGTGAACGCCCATGGGCCCTACTGAGCCGAATCCTCAAGGGGGAGGCAGAGCATGGGAATCAGCAGCAGAGAGATCTTCGTGATCTACGTCGATACCTTGGAAGAGAGGGCGATCGTAGTCACGCTCGGCGACTCGATCCGCGCGCAGGACTGGGCGCGCAGCGAGTACCCGGACGACGAGGCACTCCGGGCGGAGCGCAGCGGCATGTACGGCGTGTTTCTCGCAGCCAGGCGCAGCGGCGAGCCGCACACGAACGGCACGTGGGTCGACTGGCTCGACCTCGTGACCTTGCCCGACGACGACGAAGACGAAGACGCGGCCGGGGCCGAGGGGGAATCCGACGGGCCACCGAGCGAAGCCTAGCCCGGGTGGCCCTCGACTCCCTGCAGCCGGTCGGTGACCTCTGTGACCTGCTCGGGGTCTCGCGATTCGCTCCCGGCGTCTTCGATGCCATGGCTGAGCTGCTCTACGGCGGCGGCGGCGAAGCAGCCCGCGAGGACGCCCGTGACGCGCGGCTATGCGCGCTCGGTGACCGCCTGACGCGGAGACGCTGAGGTGCTGGTCGCCGTAATGGTCCGGCTGGAGGAGCGTGAGAAGGCCGCGAAGCGGCAGGCGTTGATGGCGAAGGCTAGGGAGCGGCTGCGGTGACCAGATACAGCGGCAAGGTGACAGGGGCGAGCGGCAAGGGCTTCTCCGCGGAGATCCGCGTCGAAGGCCTGGAGCAGACCATCGCCGCGCTGCGCGCCCTAGAGCCCGAGGCGCTGAAGCGCATGAACAAGACGATTCGCGCGTCCCTGACCAAGGTCAAGAGCGCCGCCTCCGCGAGCGGCCCTCCCGGACACCGCATGAGCTACCGCATCCGCGCCTCCAGCCGCGGCAAGCGCACCGGCATGAGCCTCCGTGCCGCGGACAAGGAGACCTCCATCTTCGAGTTCGCCGGGACCAAGGGGCGCTCGCGCAGCGGCGGCCCGATCACGCCGCAGGGCGCGGCGATGGTCAAGTGGCTCGACGGCTTCGGCAAGCCCGGGCGCTTCATGTGGGATGCCTGGGACAAGCACAAGTCAGTCTTTGAGCGCGACCTGAAAGCAGCCATCGGCGAGGCCGAACATGCGGTGCAGGCCAAGCTCGACGCGGCCGGAGAGAGGTACTAGGCATGGCCGTCATCCTCTCGGTCTACGGCAAAGCCGACATGAAGCAGATCCAGCGCGCCGAGAAGCAGCTCGCATCCCTGAAGAAGGAGGCGACCGCTGGCAGCGGCGCCTTCAAGCGCTGGGGCGGCGTCATGCAGAAGGCTAGCGCCGGCGCGGCCATCGGCTTCGCCAGCGTCAGCGGCGTCATCGCCAAGGGCGTCTTCGAGTACAACAAGCTGGGCTCGGCGACGAGCGCGCTCACGAAGCTGACGAACATCTCGGCGGATGCCGCTTCGACCTTCTCCGGCCAGTGGTCGCGATTCGGCGTCGATGCTGTCGCCGGGCAGCGTGGCCTGATCATGCTCAGCAAGCAGATCGAGTCCGCCAAGGGCGGCACCAAGGCCTCGATCGAGGCATTCGCTAAGCTCGGCATCACCATCAGCGACCTGAGCACCATGACCGGCGGCGAGATCATGGCCAAGGTCCGCGACCAGATGAGTCAGATGACCGACAAGACCGAGCGCGCCGCTCTCATGATGAAGCTCTTTGGCAGGGGCGGCATGGCCATGCTGAAGTGGCTCGACGCGACGCCGGCCAGCATCGCCAAGGTGAACAGCGCGCTCAAGGAGCAGGGGTCCATCATGAGCGAGTCGGACCTCGCCGACTACAAGAAGAGTGCCGCCGCTCAAGCAGACCTCTCGCAGGCCTGGCGCGGCTTCTTGCAGCAGGCCGGCAAGAGCGTGATCCCCGAGCTTACCTCCATGGTGGGCATGTTCACGAAGCTGCAGCGGGCCGCGGCGCCCCTGGCCGGGAGCCTCAAGTACATCGCTCTCGGACTCGGAGCCTTCGCTGTCGGCGCCAAGATCGCCAGCGGCTTCAACACGATCAACACGGCGCTCAAGACCATGAAGGGCCTGCTGGCCGGAGGAAAGCTGGCCGGTGGCCTCGCCGACCTGGCCGGCGCTGGCGGCGGCCAGGTCGTCGCCAGCAGCCTGATTCCGGGCGCGGCCGGGGCGGGTAGCGGGGCTGGCGCGGCCGGTGGCGCGCTGGCGGGCGCCGCAGCTCCAGTCATCCTCGTCGGCATCGCAGCGGGCGCCGGCATCCTCTTGGCGGAGTGGGTACGCCGAGGCACGAAGCCTGAGGGTCCCGGTGCGAAGCAGGCCGCGGCGGGTGGCCTGAATATGGGGCGCATGGCCGGTTCCGCCGGCAACACGGGGACCGCGCTTGCTGCCGGTCAGTGGGGGGCGGCGCAGGCCAAGGTTCTCGCGGACGAGGCACGTCGCGCGAAGGCCGTCATCGACAAAGCCATCGTTGACCTCGGCGCGGCCTCGGCAACGCAGTCCGGCAAGGCCTTCACCGCCACCATGAAGCAGGTGACGCAGCTCCGCGAGCTGGCCGCCAAGAAGATTCCGCTCGGCAACATCGACAAAGAGCACACCGACGCCGAGCTGCGAACCACCCGAGATCGTATCGCGACCTCGCTCGGCATCACCATCAAGGAAGCCGACGCGCTCATGAAGACGATGTTCAAGGACTGGCGCCCGCAGGACGTGCTCAAGCCGGCAATCAACCAGGCCGCCGCGGCCACGGAGAAGCGCATCGCGCAGCTGCGCCGGGAAGCCGCCAAGGACATCCGCATGGGCGGCGTCAACGCCGAGAAGCTGCTCAACGAAATCGGCAAAGTCACGTCTGCTTTCTCCGGCATGCGCGACCAGGCGCGGCAGGCCGCAAACGCCGCGGCCAACGCGCTGCAGCGACGCCGGGGACTGCAGGGCGGCGGCCACATCGACAAGGGCGGCGGCTTCCAAATGGCCTCCGGCGGATGGGTCGCTCCACGGCCGGGTGGCCTTGCGGTCGTGCTCGCCGAGGGCGGCGAGGGCGAGTACGTGGTCCCCGAGAGCAAGGTCGGCCGCTTCGCCCAGGCGGCCCTCGGAGGCGGCGCCGCGCCCGCCGCACCGACGCACGCGACCGTGATTGAGAGGCATGTCACCCTGACCTGGCAGACGCTCACCGGCGAGCCCTCCACGCGCGAGAAGCAACGCCTCGCCGCTTGGCTCAAGCCGGAGCTCGACGGCATGGGCGCCCGCGTCACCGGCACGGGCTTCTGAGCATGCACTGGACCGCCCCCGGCCGCGCTCTCATTGCATGGGACTCTGGGCAGGGTCCGCACTTCGCCCGCGGCCCCGGCGGCGCCTATCTGAAGCGCAAGGCGTTCGAGAGCTTCGACGTGTACCGAACGGCCGACCCCGCAGAACTCACGGGCATCCTCATCGGCACGACGCGCGCCGAGGCCTTCTTCGACACCGATGCTCCCGAGGGCCTCATGGTCTGGTACCGGGTCGTCGGGCGAACCAAGGACGGCGGCACGATCCCGGTCGGCGCGCGCGTGCCGGTCATCATCCCCACGAGGTCGTTCGCCAGCGCAGACACCATGCCGCCCTCGCCGCCCGACAACTTCAAGGTGCGCCCGAGAAGCACGGGCAAGCTGCTGACCTGGCACGCCGCCTGCGACGCCGAGTCCGGCCTGCTCGCGTACATGGTCTACGACGCCGACCAGGACCAGCCCGACAGCGTGGTGTGGGCGAACGACACCGTACAGGCCAAGTCGCACGCCGTGCGCCGATTCCTCGACCGCACGACGAACAAGAAGAAACGCTACCGGCTGCGCGCCATCGACTGCGCGCTCAACCTCTCGGAAGGGGGCCCGGTGGCCGGCAAGAGCGCCGACGGCTGGACCGTCTACACATTCAGCGCATCGAGTCAGTTCACAATCGCGGCGAAGGAAACGCTCGACGCCGACACGCTCATCGTAGCCGGCGGCGGAAGCGCCGGTGCGGGGACCTTGTGCGGCGGCGGTGGCGGCGCGGGCGGCGTTATCGACGTTCACGGCGTCCCCATCGTTGCGGGGGAGAACGACGGCAATGTGGTCGTGGGGACAGGCGGAGATGAAGTGCCGTGGGAGATCGGCCTATCGGCCGGCCACAACGGCGGAGACAGCTCGTTTGCGGGCCTCAGTGCAATCGGTGGCGGCTACGGCGGCGGGAACGATGGAGCGTTCAACTACGCAGCGGCCGACGGCGCTTCTGGCGGCGGCGGCGACCCGTTCAGCGCCGGACCTGTGCCCGAAGAAGACCACTACCACGGTCACGGGGGCAAGGCGACGGCCGGCGATTGGGAGAGCAAGAGCGACGTCCCCTACGCGGACGGTGACGTGGCAGCTTACTGGACGTCCGCACGTGAGAACGGCTACGCGGGCGGCATCCCCACCGACCACTGGACCGACGCCGACGGCCAGGAGTTCTGGACCGTGACGCGCCAGCAGGGCCACGACGGCGGCGACGGCGAGGGGCACACGGCCTGGTACAACATCACCTGCGGCGGCGGGGGCGGCGCGCACGACCTGTGGCTGAATGATAGTGAAGGCAACCCCATCGTCGGCACGACGTACTTCACTTACGACCAGGGCGGATACCAGGAGTCGGCGGGTCCGCGTCACGGCGGTCACGGCGTGCCTTGCGATATCGCCGGCTGGCCGATGTGGGAGGAGACGGCGAAGACGTTCTTCTTCGTGCCTTGGTTCGGCGGCGGCGGGGCCGGCAAGGAAGAGAAGACGTGGTGGTCGTATTCGGACGGACGGGCCGGATACGGCGGCGGCGGAGCGGTCAACCATCCCGGCGTGGACGGCACCGGTGGCGGCGGCGGCGGCTGCGGAGTCTTCGGCGTGCCGACCCCGGGACCCGCAGGCGGCGACGGCGTGGTCATCATTCGCATCCCCACTGCGGATGAAGATCTAGTCACTTACCCGCTGATCACCGGCACCGACCCCGACCCAGAGCACAACGAGTTCGGTCTGCCCGTCTGCCTCTGCGACGATCCGCACGTGACGATTCGGCGCCTTCCCGAGTACATGACCCACAACGACGAGTCCGGCGACGAGCCGTGCCCGCGCACCTACGAAGAGACGCACGCATGAGCGGCACTCGCGGAGAGATCCCCCATCGCCTCATCCCTGGCACATCCGTGGACATCGCGCCCGGAGCCATCAACCTGCAGGTCAAGAACGTCGATGCCTTCGGATTCGGGACCGCCGACTGGGACCAGTACGGGGCGCCGCCTGCTGAGGGCGAAGTCGCCACGATCACGCTTGAAGGCGTCACATCATTCGAGGGCAAGGTCATGTCGGCCAGCGACCCGGCGATGGTCGGCGAGCGCCTGCTCTACCACGTGAGCTGCAAGGGTCCGGCCGAGGACCTCAAGAGCAACGGCACCATCGAAGGCGTCTTCATCGACCGCGACCTCGGCCAGTGGCACGCGATGGATTCCGGCTGGGAGGGCTGGTCCGACGGGCAGATAAACGTCGAGATCACGGATAAGATCGCATTCTTCTGGCCGACGATCGAACCCGACACCGGCACCGACCTCGTGCTCGTCGACACGAGCGAGCCGCTCACCGACTACCGGCCATACGTCGGCAACACGCCGCCGCCGGGCTGGCACGCGAGCGACTTTCCCAAAGCGAAAGCCCTGTGGACCGCCGCCTACTACCAGATCGGCGGCGGCGCCACGTCGAAGCGCATCAGCAGCGTGAGCTTCATCCCCGTGGCCGACCTCGGTCAGGCAGCCATCGATGCGCTCACGACGCCCGACTACGACGCGCCCATCGCGCCCGTGGTCCCGGCCGGCGAGGACGCCGACTTCTACGGCACGGAAGAGGCCGAGGTCAACCATTTCGCCACCTACCCCGACGTGAACCTCTGGAGCGGCCTCTACGGCGCCGCGCCGCCCGCAAACTGCTTCATGGCGCTCTATGCCTGCGACGACCTCGCGGACCTCCCCACCGACCGCCCCGACGGAATGGAGAATGACCCGCACCTGATTTACAAGTTCGGTCACTGCCTGTACGACTCCAGCGGGCGTGTCACGATCGACGTGGCCTGCAAGTACCTTGTCTGGTACGCGGCCTATAGGGCGATCCGCTTCCCCGAGAGCCTCGACGACATGTACGCCGTGACCAGTGCGCACCTCATCCGCGGTGCGTGGGTCGGGCGCACTCGGCTGATGGCACAGCGTGGACAGTGGGCCTTCATCTATGGGCTCCAGGTACGCGCTCAGGGCTACGCGCCGAACGCGGCGAGCGACTGTGACGACCTTGCCGATGTCTTCCGCATCCTCGTCCCTGGCTGCGACGTGAAGCCGATGATTCTGCCGCCGCCGCTCGACGGCTCCGCCGGCACGACCATCGCGATCCGCAACGCGACGACCCTGCCGGCGGCCGTCGCCGACCTGCTCGCCCTCTACCCGAGCGACATGTCCTACGGCTGGTGGGAAGGAGGCGTCCTGCGCATCCGCAAGAAGCCCGACGGCGCCTACGACCTGACCGACGAGCCCGGCGTCGACACGACCGGCGCCGGCACGACCAGCGAGGGCGCCGTCGACCTCGTGCTCGTCTCCTACATGGCGCCGGCCGCCACGCCGGTCGCGGGCAAGCTCGCGGTCTCATCGCCGTCATTCCTGACCGTGGATGCGGCCGGCGTCTACGAGCTCGTCGATGAGTGGTGGACGCCGCGCGCTACCGATCGCGTCGTGTTCGTGGACGGGACCGGCGCGAGCGGCATCCTCGCCGCGGCGCGCATGGGACAGTCGGTGGCCATCGAGCAGCGTCCAAATCAGGGCTGCGGGTCCGTGACTCTCAAGGCCATCGCCGGCGCCAGCCTCGTGCGTCCCGGCTGTCTGCTTACCGGCCCCGGAGTGGCGGCCGATACCGTCGTCACGGGCGTCTCCGTGGACGTGGGTGCCGACACCGTAAGCCTCGACCTCGGCCACTCCGGATACGTCGCGCGCTTCCCCTCGAACGCGGTCGGCGTGCCGCTCTCGACGACGCCGACGAACAGTGCCAAGTCCGCCACATCACTCGACCTCCGGCGCAGCGCCGGCTGAAAGGGAGACCAGATGACTGTCCTCTCATCCGACCTCAAAGCGTTTCTCTCGGGCGGCGCCAGCAACGCCGATCCGCGCATCTCCGTCGGCGGCGCGAAGTCTAGCGTCGAAGTCTCGGCGACCGCCCTCAACAACCTCTTCGACGACGTCACCGGCACCGAGGCCGGCACCGGCATCACTCGCTACCGGGTCATCTACATCCAGAACACGAGCGGCGACGTGGCCGGCTGGCCGGAGCCGGTCGCCTGGATCGGCTACCAGCCGCGCGACCCGAACTCCCCGTACACCGTGGACGGCGAGACCTACGCCTTCGCCTTCGCCGCGGCCAAGAACACGGAGGTGGCCGCGCTCACCAACGAGAACACGGCGCCGGCTGGCCGCAGCTTCTCGACTGCAGCGAGCAAGGGCGCTGGCGTGGCCCTGCCGAGCCCCGACTACGTCGAGGATGACTACGTGGCTGTCTACGTGCGCATGGTGACGCCGTCCTCGCAGGCGCAGAACACCGGCTGCGAGTATCAGCTCTGCATCGAGAATCCCTGAGGCTGAGGCACCCTTGACCTACTACGGCGAGACGCCCGTCGTCGACGGCGACTTCACGATCGTCAGGTTTCATCAGGCGGGAACGTTCCGTGCCCCTGCCTCGGTAAGCGTCGCGGACGTCCTCATCGTTGGCGGAGGTGGGGGAGGCGCAGGCGGTGGCGGCGCCGGTGGCGGTGTCCTCCAGCTGACCGACGTCGCTATCTCCGGGGCGATGTCCGTGACGATCGGGAACGGTGGCGCTGGCGCGCCCGAGCGCAACAGCGGACCGGGGGCAAGCGGCGGCAACAGCGTCTTCGCCGGCAATACGGCCTACGGTGGCGGCGGTGGCGGCGACGACGACGCGACCGGCGCTGGCGCCGACGGCGCATCTGGCGGCGGCGGCGGCGCAGGCTACGGCAGCGGCATCACGGCGCACGGCAGCGCCACGCACGGCAGCCAGGGCTACGACGGCGGTCACGGCGGTGGCGGCCTCGTGGCCCCCTACCCGTCCGGCGGCGGCGGCGGAGCGGGTGGCGTGGGCCAGGACGCGAGCCTCTCGGGCACCATCAAGGGCGGCAACGGTGGCGCCGGCATCACGTGGAACGGACTGTCCGTCGGTGGCGGTGGCGGCGGTAACACCGTGCAGACCGGCACGGCGGGCACGGCGTCGCACGGTGGTGGTGGCGGCGCCGGAAGCGCCGGCAACGGAACGGCCGGAACGGCGAACACCGGCGGCGGTGGCGGCGGCGGCTTCTACGGCTACACGGGCGGGCAGGGCGGCTCCGGCATCGTGGCGATCCGCTTCGCGACCCCTCGAGCCTACGGCGGCACGGAGACCCTCGACGGCGACTACACCGTCCACACGTTCCTTGAGAGCGACACGCTCACCTGTCTCGACACCATTGATGAGGCCGACGTTCTCATCGTCGGTGGCGGCGGCGCCGGCGGCACCTGGTGCGGCGGCGGCGGGGGCGCGGGGGGCGTGCGCGAGCTGGCGGACATCACGCTGACGGGGAACCTCGACATCGTCGTCGGCGCTGGCGGGGCCGCCCCGAACGTCAACGCCATAGGCGGCAACGGCGGGAGCAGCGAGCTGGGCGACTGGACCCCCGAGGCCACGACCAATCAGGTCCCGACGATGACCTCGAACTCTGCGCCCAGTGGTGTGGCTTCAGCGTCCTCGCAGTACAACTCCGACTACCAGCCGTGGCGCGCCTTCGACCACGCCGCGGGTGGTAGCCCATCGTGGTATTCCTGGGTGAGCCAGAACGGCCTGACGACCGGCTGGCTGCAGTACCAGTTCGCCTCTGCTGTAGCGATCACGCGCTACCGTATCCGCGCCCGATTCTCGACAGACGGGGCCACGAACGCACCACGGGACTGGACCCTGAAGGGCTCGAACGACGGCACGAACTGGACCACGCTCGACACGCGGATTGATGAGACCTTTAGCATCGGGGGGACGCGAGAGTTCGCCTTCACGAATGCGACCTCATACCTGTACTACCGCCTGGATGTGACCGAGAACAACGGCGCCGCCTACGTCGGTCTCGACGAGCTGGAGCTTTGCACCTGGACCGCCGAGTCTGGATACGGCGCCCTGGGCGGCGGCGGGGGCGGCTGGTACAACAACAACGGCAACAAGGCCGGCGCTGCCGGCGGGAGCGGCGGCGGCGGCGCCTGGGGCTCTGGCGCCGGCGGTGCCGGCCTCGAGGGCCAGGGCCACAACGGTGTGAGTGGCACCGGCGGGGACGGCGGCCAGGCGGGCGGCGGCGCCGGCGCGACCGGGTCTGGGCTTACGGGCGGCGCCGGCCTTTCGTCCTCAATCACGGGGACCGCGACATACTACGGCGGCGGCGGCGGCGGCTGTGGTCCCACG
>CAIWOY010000102.1 GCA_903914415.1 uncultured Phycisphaerales bacterium
ACCACCGCGTCCACGAACTCGTCGTTGTAGTAGATCGCCCGCTTGTTCTCGTCCACGATCGTCAGCGCGAACGACAGCGGCCCCGTCGTCTGGCACTTCACGCACGGCAGCCGCCGCCCCAGCGCCCGCAGCCGGCTCTCCAGCGCCGGAATCCCCGCCGCAAACGCCGGCGAAATCGCCCCCGCCGCGCAATCGCCGCTCTCCTCGGCCGCCAAGTACCCCTCGTAAAACCGCGCCAGGTCCTCCGAATAGTCCCCCGCCGTGTCGATGAACATCCGCCCCTTCGCCTCGTCGATCACCACCCGCGGCAGCCCCTCCGAATACTGGATTTCCATCTGCTCGCGCAGCCCGCGCTTCGAGAGCTGCGGCCAGAACGGCGCCTCCGGCAGCGCGTCGAAGATCACGGCCAACGCCGCCGCGGGGTCGCTGTGCGGCATCGACCCGATGGCGGTCGCCATGCACTTCGGCTGGAAATCCACTGCCAACCTCCTCCAACACGAGCTACCGCGCGGCGCGCTCCTTGACCTTCTCCCACACGTCGCGGAACTGCGCCCGCAGCGGCGTCTCGATGATATCCACCAGCGGCAGATTCTCGCGGTCCGCCCGCCGGATGGTCTCGCTGAACGGCAGACCGCCCAGGTAATTTTCGCCGCCGAGCTCCGCCTCCAGGAACGCCCGGTCCGCCTCGCTGGCCACCCTGTTGCCGATAATCGCGTACCGCCGCACGCCAATCTCCCCCGCCATCCGCCGGACGCTGGCCGCGGTCTCGAGCGACCGCCGCCCCGGCTCGACCACAACCACCATCAAATCCACGCCCTGTGCCGTCGCCCGCCCCAGATGCTCCAGCCCCGCCTCAAAATCCAGAATGACGCAGTCGTCCTTGTACAACACCACGTCCATCAGCAACGCCCGCAGCAGCACACTCTCCGGGCACGCGCACCCCGACCCGCCGCCCTCGATCGCCCCCAGCACCAGCAAGTGAATGCCGCGGAACTCCGCCGACTCCTTCTCGGCAATGTCCGCCACGTCCGGGTTCAGCTTGAACATCTGCCCGTACTGCTTGACCTTCGCACCGGTGCGCTGCTCGATCA
The DNA here is from genome assembly GCA_903914415.1 of uncultured Phycisphaerales bacterium. Taxonomy (GTDB): domain Bacteria; phylum Planctomycetota; class Phycisphaerae; order UBA1845; family Fen-1342; genus Fen-1342. The sequence goes on from CAIWOY010000102.1 coordinate 1,092, forward strand.
GCGCCCGCCGCGCCGCCAGCGGCACCAACCCCCTCCGCTGCGCCTCCGGCAACCCGAGCGCCGCCGCCAAATTCGCGTCCGGATCGGCGTCGATCGCCAGCACACGCAGCCCGTCCGCCACGGCCAAGTGTGCAAACATGGCCGCCACGGTCGACTTGCCGACCCCGCCCTTGCCGCTAACGGCCAATTTCAACGCCATCTCGCCTCGCCGCCGATAGAACCTCGCCCCGCTGTATATGATGATAATCGCCCCGCCGGTCTGGTACGAAGCCGGATCAAGTTCAAGTTCCCACCGCCGGCCCCGCTGGGTACGATGCTAATATAGGCTTTTGCAGAGACGGATGTCGCCGCAGGCCGCGTTTGCTGGTGCGCCAATCGAGAGGAACGCCCGGATGATCAAGGAGTACCACGCCCCGCCCACGCTGGCCGAAGCCCTCGCGCTCAAGCAGCGCCTCGGCGACGCGGCCGTCTTCCTCGCGGGCGGCACCGAGGTCAATTCCGCGGCGTTTCCGTCCGCGCCGGCACACGTCATCAGCCTCCAGCACCTCGCCCTCACCGCCATCCAGGCGACCGCAACCGACCTCATTATCGGAGCCTGCTGCACCATCCAGCAGCTCGTCGATTCGCCCGCTGTGCCCGACATCATCAAAGCCGCCGCCCGGCACATCTTCAACCGCAACATCCGCAACATGGCCACCATCGGCGGCCAGCTCGGCAGCAACAAATCGTGCAGCAACCTCCTGCCGATCCTCGTCGCGCTCGACGCCGCCGTGGACCTCGCCGACCCCGCCGGAACACACGCGATTCCAGCGCTAGAATACATCGCCGGGGAGCGAAAGGAGTTGATCACGCACGTGCGCATCCGGACCAGCGCTTCGGCCCGCCGGGCTGCCGTGGAGCGCTATGCGCGCACGGCCAACGATATCTCCATCCTCACGGCTGCGGTGTCCCTGGCCCGCGACGGCGACGCCGTCATCAGCCCCATCATCGCTGCCGGCGGCGTCGCGAAGCACGTGATCCGCCTCGCGCCTATCGAGCGCGCGCTGGACGGCAAGCCCTTGCCCAAACGCGACGCGCTCGAACGCCTGGTCGCCAGCCGCGTCGCACCGATCGCGGACCTCCGCGGCAGCATCGAATTCAAGCGCCACGTGGCCGGCGTACTCGTGGCCAAGGCCCTGCTCCGGGCGTATCGCGACGGAGGACGCTAGCCGCGATGCAGATCACGCTCAAACTCAACGGCGCCCCGCGGACCCTCGACGCCGCCCCCGGCGAATCGGCCCGCGACCTCCTCCGCCGCACCGGCATCTTCTCCGTGCGCAACGGCTGCGACGGCCAGGGTTCCTGCGGCTCCTGCGCGATCCTCTTTAATCGCAAGCTCGTCAACTCCTGCCTCCTCCTCGCCCCGCAGCTCGACGGCCAGGAGGTCTACACCGTCGATTCCCTCGCCAGGAACCGCACCCTCTCAGCCATCCAATCCGCCTTCATCGACGCCGGCATCGTGCAATGCGGCTACTGCACCCCCGCGATGCTGCTCGCCGCTCACGAACTACTCGACCGCGTCGAGCAACCCACCCGCGACCAGGTCCGCGACGCCATGTCCGGCATCCTCTGCCGCTGCACCGGCTACGAGCAGATCTTCGCCGCCGTCGATCTGGCCTGCCGCCGCCGCCTCGACCCGAATTACAAGGGCGAGATCGCCCCCGAATTCCGCGATGACCTCCGCCTCGTCGGCAAAGCCCAACGCAAGGTCGACGGCCCGCGTCTGGCTCGTGGCGAACGGGCCTTCGTCGAGGACATGGTCGAGCCCGGGCATTGCCACCTGAAGATGCTCGGCAGCCCCCACGCCCACGCCTACATCCGCAGCATCGACACCACCGCCGCCGAGGCCATGCCCGGCGTCGTCTTCGTCCTGACCTACAAGAACTGCCCCGACGCCCCCTACAACCAGGCCGGCCAGGGCTTCCCCGAGCCCTCACCCTACGACCGCCGGCTGTTCGGCCAGAAGATGCGCCATGTCGGCGACCGCGTCGCCGCCGTCGTCGCCGAGACCCCGGAGATCGCCGCCGCCGCCCTCGCCACGATCAAGGTCGAATACGACGTGCTGCCGCCCGTCCTCACGATTGACGAAGCCGCGGCGGACGGCGCCCCGATCGTGCACAACAGCGAAATCGCCTACGTCGCCGGCGCGCCGGCCAACCTCGATAACTCCGGCGCCGACCCCCGCGACGGCAAGATCATCTACCAGTTCCCGATCCACGCCGACCCGCGCCGCAACATCGCCGCCCGCGTCGACGGCGGCATCGGCAACATCGACCAGGGCTTTGCCGACGCCGACGTCATCCACGACGCCGTTTACGAGTCCTCGCAGGTCCAGTGCACCCCGGCCGAGCCCCACGTGGTCTACACGCGCATGGACGGCGACCGCCTCGTCATCCACGCCTCGACCCAGGTTCCCTGGCACATCCGCCGCATCGTCGCCTACATCCTCGGCATCAGCGAAAACAAGATTCGCGTCATCAAGGAGCGCGTCGGCGGCGGCTTTGGCGCCAAGCAGGACATCGTCCTCGAAGAGGTGGCCGCCTACTGCACCTGGGTCACCGGCCGCTCGATCCTCTTCCGCTTCGACCGCCGCGAGGAGTTCATCGCCTCGCGCACGCGCCACCCGATGAAGATCCGCATCAAGCTCGGCGCCAAGCGCGACGGCCGCCTGACCGCGATCTTCATGGACCTGAAGGCCAACACCGGTCCGTACGGCTCACACTGCCTGACGGTCCCCATGAACGCCTGCTCGAAGTCGCTCCCGCTGTTCCTCTGCGACAACGTGCGCTTCCAGGTCACGACCTACTACTCGAACATCCCGCCCACTGGCGCGTACCAGGGCTACGGCGCCCCGCAAGGCTCCTTCGCCCTCCAGCTCGCCGCCGCCGAATTGGCCGCCAAGCTCGGCATGGACCACCGCGAGTTCCTTGAGCTGAACCGCGCGCGGGAAGGTGCCATGCTCGAAATCCTCCGCTGCCTCGGCGAAGGCCGCGAGGGCATCCCCCAGCGTGTCTCGAGTTGCGGCCTCGGCCCCGCGCTCGAACAGGGCGCCCGCCGCATCGAATGGGGCATCCGCGCCGAAAGCGACGACCCCGACGTCCGCATCGGCAAGGGCGTCGCCATCGTCCAGCAGGGCTCCGGCCTCCCCGGCCTCGATTCGGCCAACGCCGCCGTCATGATGCTCGGCGACGGCACCTTCATGCTGCTTTCCGGCGGCGCCGACCTCGGCACCGGCCTCGACACCGTCACCACCAAGATGGTCGCCGAGTGCCTCGGCACCAGCATGGCCGACATCGCCCTCATCGCCGCCGACACCGACCTCACCCCCTTCGACACCGGCTGCTACGCCTCCAGCGGCACGTACTTCTCCGGCGGCGCCGCCCTCAACGCCGCCGCCGCGATGAAGGTGAGAATCCTCCACGTCGCCGCCGAGCTGCTCAAAGAGCCCGAGAGCGACCTCGAAGTCGCCTTCCCGTCCACCGTCCGCGGCAAGCACGGCTCCGTCACGTACAAGGACATCGCCGCCTACACGCAGACCGGTACCGGCTGCGGCCAGCTCACCGCGACCGGCAATTTCGTCAGCGACAAAGCCTCGATCCCCTACGGCGCCCACTTCTGCCAAGTCGCCGTCAACACCCGCACCGGCCTCGTCACCGTGCAGAAGTACTACGCCCTCCAGGACTGCGGCACGCCCATCAATCCCGAGTTGGCCCTCGGCCAGATTTATGGCGGCGTGCTCAAGACGATCGGCCACTCGCTCTGGGAGGAGATGGTCCTCGACGCGCAGGGCCGCTGCCTCAACGCGAACCTGCTGGACTACAAGGTCCCGACCATCGGCGACCTGCCCGACGACTTCCGCGCCGACCTCGTCTTCACGAACGACCCCTTCGGACCCTACGGCAGCAAGTCCGTCTCTGAGATCGCCTGTAACGGCGCCGCGCCCGCCATCGCGGCGGCGATCCACGATGCCGTCGGTATCTGGCTCCGCCGCTGGCCGTTCACGCCGGAGAAGATTCTGCGGGCGCTCGGCACGATCGCGGCACCATCTGCGACCACCGCCGCGGACGAGCTGACCGCGCCGACCCGCGCCGCAACACCTACTCACGTCTAGGGAGCCCATGGAAAAGCCAATCTTCACGGTCTGCCGGGCGGATTTCCTGCTGCCGCTGAGCGCGCCCGACCGCACCCGCCGCATCGCCGACGGCTATGTCCTCGCCGAAGGCGAGACCATCCGCGAGGTCGGCCCCTACACCCCCGAAATCGGCCGCCGCCTCCGCTCCCAGTTCGGTTCAGCGCTGCACGTGCTCCCCGCTTCCCCCCCTCCCTCCCAGGGAGGGGCCGGGGGAGGGTCGCGTCATTCCCTTGCTCCCGCCGACGATGACGCCATCCCCCGCCTCCGCGGCGTCCTACTCCCCGCCTTCGTCAAAGCCCACGGCCACGATCACGAGCAGCCCATCATCGGCATCGCCAAAGACGAGCCCCTGACAAGTTGGCTCGACCACGCGGTCAACCTCTTCACCGGCTTCATGAACACCCAGGGCGACCGCCTCGCCGCCGAGCTTGGTTGCTCGCCGCGCCTCGCAACCTACCGCATGGCCCGCCTTTGCGACATCCACTACGGCATCACCGCGTGCATGGTCCACCACTGCAACTACAACAAGTATCACCTCGAGGAAATCGCCCAGGCCAACGAGGCCGCCGGCACAACCATGATCGTCGCCATCGGCGGACAGGACCGCCACTACCTCGCCGACCACCTCGACAAGCCCGAAGACGCTGTCGCCCGCCTCGACGCCGCCCTTCGCATCAGAGGCCTCCAGCGCACCACCTTCTGTCCCGGC
>CAIWOY010000103.1 GCA_903914415.1 uncultured Phycisphaerales bacterium
CGAGCGCGGCGTACATCGCAGCGCACAACGCCGACCCGCACGCGTTCGTCTGGACGGCCAAAGCCGAGGCGATTTTGGAGAAAGTCCGCCGTGCCCGGGCCGTCTTGGATAAGATGCAAACAGCGTGAAGAACTACACTAGTGGAGCGGTTCTTCAGGAAGATTACGACGCAGCGCCTCCGGCGTGGGACGTTCCGGAGCGTACCGGCTCTCGAACAGGCGATCATGGACTACCTGGAGCACCACAACCGGCAACCGCGGCCGTTCGTCTGGACCGCGAGTGCCGACCTGATCCTGAGGAAGATCGAAGGACTTTGTAAATGAATTAACGAGACACTACACTAGCGCCAGCCCGGTTCGGGGCCGTCGCATCTTTCAAATCTGCGAAGGTCGGGCTAGACGCAGCCGCGCGCCCCGTTGCCCAAAGCCCGGCGCGGAAGGAGAATGAGGCCTGAATTACTACCATTCGTTCCTGTGGCCCTTGTTCCGCTGGCCCGATAATTCCGCGCGGGGATATTCTCGTTGACCGAGGACTCGAAAGACATTAGGGTAGAGAGGCGTTGGTTAATGCGCCGCTATGGAGCGGGAAGGGCGCCCTTTTCTGTGAAAAAAGGACGGTTCAACTCCCCCTACCCAATCAGAAGGAGGCGATCGCGATGAAGAGGCGTACCATGCAGCGCGGGCCTTGGATCGGGTGGCCGTTGATCGCCCTGACGGCGCTGGCGGCCGCACCGCCGACCGTGCTGGGTGCCCAGCGGGTTGTGTTGGGCGAAGAGTTTTCGAACACGGGCTGAGGGTACTGCCCATACGCCGGTGCGGCGTTGAGCAGCCTCCTGACCGCGCATCCGACGACATTCACGGCGGTGCAGTATCATGTCGGGGACTCGTACACGACGGCGTTTGGCAACAGCCGGGCGACGTTCTACAACGTAACGGCAACACCGACCGCGTGGTTTGATGGGGTAATCAGCCGCGTCGGCGGCACGTTGAATATGAACTACAACAACGAGTACGGCCAACGGATCGCGGTGCCGACCGACGTAACCATCGAGCTCTCGGGCAGCCCGGTCAGCGGGTCGACGTACAACATCGGTGCCCGGGTGTGCATCGAGGCCGGCGGGACGGCCAAGAACATGCGCATCTACATCGTGCAGGTGCTCGACCACTGGCCGGCGTCGCCGAGTTACCACCGGAACGGCTTCAAGCAGGCCGCGACGACGCAAGACGTGAACCTGGCGGCGGGGCAGTGCCAACTGGTCCAGCGGCAATTCACATTTGATGCGGGGAGTTGGGCTGACCCGAACAACCTGCGGATTATCGCGTGGGCCCAGCAGCCCGCCACGAGCGGGCCCGCCCAGGTCTACAACGCGGCGTTCATGAAGTGGCCGTTCATGGCGGACTGCAACGGCAACGGTATTCCGGATGCATGCGACATCAGTTGCACGGACCCGAACTCGAATTGCAGCTCGTATCCGGGCTGCGGGCAGTCACAGGACTGCAACAGCAACGGCATTCCGGACGAGTGCGAGGTGGGCGGGACAACTGACTGCAACAGCAACGGGATTCACGACCTGTGCGACATCTACAGCGGGACGAGCCTGGATTGCAACGGGAACCATGTGCCCGATTCCTGCGACCTCGCCAGCGGAACCAGCCACGACTGCAACAGCAACGGCATCCCGGACGAGTGCGACATCGCCAGCGGGCATTCGCTCGACTGCGACCACAACGCCGTCCCGGACGAATGCGATCCAGACTGCAACAGTAACGGCATCCCCGATGCCTGCGACATCACGTCCGGGTACTCGCACGACTGCAACAGCAACGGCATTCCCGACGAGTGCGACCTGGCCACCGGCACCAGCCACGAC
>CAIWOY010000104.1 GCA_903914415.1 uncultured Phycisphaerales bacterium
AGGCACGTGTTGAACTGAATCACGAATGCCAGCCCGAACCCCACGCCCGAGATCGGGAACTTCCCCTTCGTCGCCATCTTCACGATCTCCAGCCCGATCCCGATCAGAATGCCGATGCCCGCCGCCCAGATCGCGGTCGTCGGCAGCATCCCGAGCCCCTCGGTCAGAATCTCCGCGACCGCCTTCCAGATCGCCGCCCCCGGCATCGCGAACTGCTCGCTGATCAGGTTGTCCGGGTTGCCCCGCAAGAACAGCGGGTAGAACACCAGCGCGGACGCCAGCGCCCCCGACACCGCCCCCACGCAGTGCCCGAGCGCTTGCAGCCGCGGCTTGCCGCCCAGCATGTACCCCGGCTTGATGTTCATCAGCAGGTTCGACGAGTGGCTGGCCACCTCGCCCGTGATGCCCGCCGTGATCAGGTTCGTACCGATGTCGCCGCGGGCCAGCGCCGCAAACGTGAGCTGCGTCAGCTTGCCCATCGCCCCCGTCGGCGTGATCGACGTCAGCGCCGTCGAGTTCGCTGCGATCAGGCAGAACACCGACACCAGCGGGACGGCGACCGCCGCCCAGTACCACGGCACGCCGAAGAACGAGTTCGCCATCCACACGACGCACGCCCCCACAATCGGAATGCCGATCACGAACACCCGCATCGGCAGCTCGATGTGCTTGAGCGGGTCTTCGCTCAGCCGTTTGCCGCCGAACAGCCCGCGAAATGCGCTGACCAGCATCGCCGGCTTCGCGAAGAACGCGAAGAGCGACGCCACGGTCATCGTCGCCACGCCGCCCCATAGCGCCCAGTATGTGATTTGCCGGAAGCCGTAGATCGTTTCGCCCGCGGCATTGATCTTGCCGAGGATGTCGCCGCGCTCGATCATGATCGGCGCCAGGATGAAGTAGTTGACGCAGGCCCCGAGCATCAGCGACAGCGCCGTGCGAATGCCCATCAGCCCGCCGGCGCCGATCATCGCGATATCCAGCTCCGGCCGGATGCTCAGTTCCTTGTACGTCGTGCCCCAAATCCCCGGCTGCCAGCCGCGGCGGTAAATCCACTCGTCGAGAAACTCGGGTAGCACCCAGAACTTTGGATGCAGCTTCTTAAGAATGTCTCCGGCCTGCCAGAACTTCAGGATCGCACTAATGATCCCGCACCACACCAGCAGCTTCGGCGCCAGCGTCACCGTGCCGGCCGCCTGGCTGTGCAGCGCGTCCATCACGACGCCCGCCGCCCGCCCCTCGGGGAACGGGTGCTGCTCGTCGTTGATGAACCGGCGTTTCATGGGAAACGCAAACAGCACGCCGAGCACGGCCAGCCCGATCAGCCAGGGAATCGTCTGCTGCCAGGGGATGATCCGCCCGGTGACCATCATGTACGCGGCCAGCGACGAGGTCAGCGGCGCGGTCATGTACCCCGCCGCCGTCGCGATCGACTGCATGATGTTGTTTTCGAGTACGGAGTACCCCTTCGCGAGCCCCACCTGCATGAGGATCTTGAACACGACGAACGCGAGGATGACCGACGTGATGCCGACGCCCAGCGTCCAGCCGGTCTTCGCCCCGACGTACAGGTTCGTGCACGAGAGGATGCCGCCCAGCAGGAAGCCGCAGACGACGGACCGCACCGTGAACTGCGGCACGTCCCCCCCGTACACGTTCTCCAGCCACCAGCGATCCTTCTGTTCGAGCGTCCAGGTCCGGACTTGCTCCGCGGTCAAGTGCTTGATCGCCATGCCGACACCGCTCCTGCGTACGCCGGGTAGGAAAGACCGCGGCATAGTGGTCCAAAGCCGCGCACCGGTCAAGCGCGCCGGACGAAGGCGCCCGGCAGGTCGCACACAAACGCGACCTGCCCTGCGGTGCTATGGGGCGAACCCGTGGCCGTCGGCAAGCGGAGCGCGAGCATGGGCGCGGCGGCGGCGCGCGGCGGTGTGGGCGCGCAGGGGGGGCGCGGAAGGCGGCCAGAACCGGCTATTCCGGCGACTGGCGCGCCTTGGGTCCGTAATCGGAATGTGTTTTGGTGTCCCCGGTCCTCATGGTGGGTCGCGTTGTGCAGGCGACGACGACGTGTCACCAGCAATGGCCAATCGTCGGCCAAGTGCGGCGGGCCGAACGAATCGCGTCGCGGACA
>CAIWOY010000105.1 GCA_903914415.1 uncultured Phycisphaerales bacterium
AACTCCGCATGCCGCCGGCGTTGGCCAGCAACCGCTTGGTGCCCCGCAATCGCAACCGGTCGAAACCGTTGAGCAGCCCCAGGACAGCGTCCGCGTGTCGCTGTATAAACGACTCCATCGTGTTGCTCCTGGCGTAAAGGACTGTCTTGGCGACCTTCACCTTACGCCACGGAGCAACCGTTTGCACCCGCCCCTTGGGTTGCGGGCAAAGCCCGCGCTAAGTAATCTGCGCAATCTGCGGACGGGCTCCTACGGACACGTCGTGCCGCTGCGGGCGACGAACGGCTTGATGTCGGCGAACGTCACCTTGCCGTCGCCGTTGCTGTCGCCGTGGCTCCCCGCGCACTTCGGGTGCGTCCAGGCACTCTCGCCCGCCAGCGCTCCTCGTCGACGTTCGCGGGGCGCGTCGCTGGGCCGGGCAAGGCGGCCGGCGCGCCCGATCCGAACCGCGCCCGTGAGGAAGCGGCGTGGGGCGGCGACGTGGTTGTTTGCTGGCAGGCGGAAGAGAAGCACAGCGCGGCGAGGGCCGCGACCAAAGTAGCGTCGGCCCTCTGTGGCTGACGGCGAATGCGCAGTGTCGCCCCACGGCATGTGGCGTCGGCCCCCCGTCCAGTAGCGTCGGCCCCCCGTGGCCGACGTAGCATACAGGGAATCTTCGCCCCGCGGCAGGGTTCTGGACATTTGTGGTGCAGCGCCGTGAACGGTGTCAGAAGCGTGAGACGCCGGATGCGATTCATGCTCTTACTCCGCCGCGGGGCAGTGCGCGTGAATGCGCGGGAGGTCGAGGCTCCGCGGGCGACCGGGGAGTCGCGACGCTGTTTCGTCCGCTCGGCAATCGTATAGCAGAGTGTCGCGAGCGGGCAACGGCGGGGGCGGGGGGGTTGGCGGAGATAGGCGGGGGCTGTGCGATTTGGTGCGTTTTTGGCGGCTGCTGGCGGGGCGGGCGGCCGGGCGGGAACGGCCGAAAGCGGTTATACTGCGCGGTACGCATCGAGCCGGGCTCACCGGCCACGGGTTGGCGGGGCCGCAGCGCGGCCTGGACGCGAACATGCCGTGGACGTGTCGCCACGATGCCAGCGGGAGCCGCGCGTCGTCCGCGTGGGGCAAGTGTAGGAAACAGATGCCTGCCGCTTTACCCGGAGTGGTCAGTAGGCCGCGACGTGAGTGAGGCGAAGGGAGTGGCCGTCGAACCGGCTCAGGCAACGCGCTTTCGACGTAGCAAGAACGAGCCAAGCATAATCGATATCAGGCGCGTGCCTGGCTCTGGGACAGCATAATCCATGTGGTTCTGGAAGGCCAGTTTATCATAAACCAGGAAACCGCCGTCAACAGCCATGATTGCGTGATTCTGTGTGTATGCAATTCCTTGTATTGGATTCCCGATTCCTAAATCAGTATAAAACATTCCATTTTGAAGACTTCCATCAGGTGAGATCCTTCTAAATGCGGCGTCTTCCTGTAACATATCGTTTATCGGCGCACCATTATCTGTAGTCAAATTTATTGCAGATATTCCATATGGATTATCTCCGACGTAACACTTCACCCGTCTGCAAGATTGTCTGAGATTTTTGCAGCCTAGCCCTTGCGCCGGGAGCGCGCACGCGCGTATATCCTCGCCATGCGCAGCACGGCGACGCGTTCGGACGCGTTGGACAAGCTGGTGGCGGCCTT
>CAIWOY010000106.1 GCA_903914415.1 uncultured Phycisphaerales bacterium
GCTGGCCGGCGCGGATGACGGCACGGAGCCCGTAGTGGCGGGAGCAGATGAGGGCTGCGAGGATGGTGCAGACGTGGGCCCTCCCCCGGCCCCTCCCTGAAAGGGAGGGGAGTCGGTAGCCGCCGCGATGGCGTACAGCATCTTCTGTGTAACGACGTACAGCACGTCGCCGGCGACCGCCGCGGTGCCGAAGATGCCGTTGCGCATGTCGTTGCGGGCGAGAACTTCCGGCTCCGACCGGCGGGACGCCGCTGCTCCCCCCGCGTCGTGCCGCAGCACGACCAGGTCGCCGTCGGTGTTGCCGAGGAACACCTTACCGTCCGCGATGATCGGCGAACCCCACACGCCGGCCTGCATGTCGTAGCGCCAGCGTCGCGCGCCCGTCCGCTCATCAAAGCAATGCAGATAGCCGTCGAGATCGGCCGCGTAGAGCAGCCCGTCGGCGATCACAACGCTGGAGAGCGTGCGGCGGAAGTCCTTGTCGCCGACGTGCCAGACCTTGCCCGTCTCGGTGATGTCGCCGCGTTTCGTCGCGTCGATCGCGTACAGGTGCCCGGGGCCTTTCGCAGCTTCGGGGTCGTCGCCGGCGCCGAGGAAGACCTTGTCGTGATGGATCACGGGTGTCGCGACGATGCTCGTTTTGGTGCCTGTGCCGCTCGACTCCCAGACGGCGTCCTTCGGATTGAGGTTGAACTTCCACAGCAACTCCCCGGTCCGCGGCTCGAACGCATAACACCAGCCGTCGCCACCCGGGAAAATGACCTGTGGCTGCCCCCCGATCACGCCGTACGCAGGCGAGGCCCATTGGCCGCGGAGGATGTTCCGGCCGGGGTCGTTGCGTTTCCACAGGACCTTGCCGGTCTGCTTGTCGACGGCGATGAACGAGGGCGCATCCGGGGCGGGCGGCTTTTCATGCTCCTCGTCGACGCCGTTGCCCGTGCACACATAAACGAGGTCACCGGCACCGACCGGCGAGCACGCCGCCAGAATAAACGGGTACACGCCCAGCTCGCCGATCATGTCCAGAATCCACACGAAATCGGCGTCCTGCTCGCCCGTGTACTTCTCGTCCGTGAACGGCCCGTTGTTCTTGCCGTCGCGGAAGCCGTTCACGTCCGCACACACCAACTCGCAGCGGTTGCTCACGTAGTAGACGCGGTCACCATCGACGTACGGCGTCGACGCGATCCCCTGCTCGGGCCAGTCGTTACCCCGCCCGCTCGCGAGCTTGTCGTGCGTGGCCTGCCAAAGCAGCTTGCCGCTTTGCGCGTCGAAGCACAGCACGCAGCCCTTGTCGCCCTTGATTTCCGGCCGAAACTGCCCGCCATTGTTCGTCCCGATGAAGACCTTGCCGCCGGCGATGACCGGCCCGCCGTAGCTGTTTGTGCCCAGCGGCGCGCTCCAGCGGATGTCTTGCTTCGTGCTGACATCCCATGTGTAGGGAATTCCCGTGGCGGGGGAGACCGCGTTGCGGCTGGGTTGGCGGCCCCACATCGGCCAATCATCCGCGCCTGGCTGTGATGCTGGTGCAGCGGCGTCAGTCAGCGCCGTCCCCACCAGCACAAGCACAAAGGCCACGACTAGCCGACCGCTCACGATTTTGCCTTCTCCGCCTGCGCCTCGTAGCGCTGCAGCGTGGCGCGGATCTCAGCGGCCTCTTCGGCTCGCGCCTTGTCTGCGTGTTCCGTGGCCTGCCGCGCCCACTTCACGGCCACGTCGATGTCGCCCTTCTCGTAGTGTAGACGTGCCAGGGTGTACAGGCAGAGCGGGTCTTTGGAATCCGTCAGCTCATTCGCACGCTGGGCCGCGCCGGACACGAAGCCCAGATCACGTCGCTCGATGCCGGCCTCTGTCAATGTCGCCCACGCCAGCCGATTCAACGCCTGTGCGTCGTCCCAGATCGTGCGCAGGTGCTCGCGCGCAGCCCCGTACGCTTTGTCCGGATCATTGAAATCGCGCAGCAGCGTCAGGAATTGAAGCTGCTTCAGATGCTGCTCGAGTTTGATCCGCGGGTCGAGGTTCTTCTCCGGCGACATGGTGCTGCACAGCACGAACAGGTCGAGCGTGACCGTGGCGGCCCCGAAGTCGCTCAGTTTCGCCGGCGGAGCCTCCAGCCCCAGGTCCGTCATCTTCGCCTCGAACGTCGTGCGCACAACGAGCAGGTCGCCAACGTTGCGGTTCATTGTGCCCCAGGTGAACGGTGCGAACAGAATCCGCAGCGGCGCCTCCAGCGGCACGGTCTTGCCTTTGACGTGCAGCTCGGCCGCCGCCTTGAGCGTGTAACTCCGCCGGCCGTTCTCGTCCTTCACCAGCTTCGCGTCGCTTACACCCGTCAGGCGAACCGTGATCTCCGGATACTCCGCCTGATTCAGCATCGGCGGGCCGTGGAGCTGCTCGTCGAGGCCGTCGATCCCGCAGCGAAGCGACGCGACCGGAATGCGGAGCGCGCCCGCCAGAATCGGCGGCTGGTTCTCCTGCGGATCAAACGGCGCGACGACATACCCGACCACGCGGTTGCACACGAACGCGGTCCGCAGCAGCGGCGCGTCGGATTGGCAGATCAGTTGCGTATCGCCCCCCGGCGTGACGTGATACACCTCGCCCAAGTCCAGGTGCTCTTTGGGAACCACAAGCGCCTGGCCGCCGGTCGAACGCGGCGGAACATCGTCGGCGGCCAGCAGCGCGGGTGTCGGAAGCAGTGCGGCCAGCATTGTCAGCGCAAGGACTCGCGTCTCATTCCGGAGCATAAACCTCTCCTCCCGCGCGCCGCGGTAGTCGGTCAGGAATTCCCGGCCGCGCTCAAGTCCAGTGCCTTGATCGTGCGATTATCACGCAGATACATCCGCGTGCCCACCAGCGTCGGCGCCGTCCAGGCCTTCTCCTCGAGCACCTTGGCCTGCGCGTGGACCTCCAGCTTCTCCGGCGTCGCGGTGGCGATCGCCAGCATGCCCTGCTCGTCGAGAATAACGAGCTTGCCGCCGGCGAGCAGCACGTTGGCCTTCGCGAACGTCCGGTCGCGCCACGCCGGCTTGCCCGTCTTCAGGTCAATCGCCATCATGAACGCGGGGTCAAAGCTGCCGCCGCTGCTGGCGTACACGTACTCGCCGATGCGGGCCATCGTGCCGTGGTTGACCTGCATCTTGCGGTAGTGCCAGAGCTCCTCGGGGGCGTATTCGCCGTCCTTCACGTTGATCTTGAGCAGACGCGTGCCGCCGCCGTAGCCCGCCGAGCAGAAGATCAGGTCCGGCTCGATCCACAGCGGCGTGCTCATGATGCCGAACGACTGGCTGTCGACCGTCGTATGCCACTTCGTGCGGCCAGTGGCTGGATCGAGCGCCGCTCGGTCGCCACCCAACGCAATAACCAGGTGGTCTTCATTGTTGAGGCGAATCAGGACCGGCGACGCATAGCCCCCGGGAAACTTGTCGCTCTTCCACGCCAACTCACCGGTGTCCTGCTTGAACGCGGCCACGCCGGTTTCGGTGCCACCGATGTTCAGGATCACCAGGTCCTTGTAGGCGATCGGGCTCGCTCCGTACCCGCGGCGGAGGTGGCTGGCGCCCATTTCCGCCATCAGGTCGTGCGACCACAGGATCTTGCCCGTCCGCTTGTCCAGGCAGTGAAACAGCACCGTGCCGCCCACCGTGAAGATGCGGTCGCCGACGATCAGCGGCGTCGAGTGCGGCCCGGCCCCCATCTCCAGGTCCATCCCCTCTTTCGTCGGCGCGTCGTATTGCGTCTCCCAGATCGTCTGGCCGTCGGCGGCGCTGACCGCCAGCACCGTATCCTTGTCATCGCGCCGGCACATCGTGTAGAGCGTGCCCCCGTCCACGAGGATCGTGGAGTGCCCGGGGCCGATCTCGCGGCTCCAGAGTTGGCGCGGCCCGTCGGCGGGCCACTTGTCCGCCAACCCCCCGGCGTCGCACGTGAAATCGCGCCGCGGCCCGCCCCATTGGAGCCACTGGCCGTCCGTCGGAGCCGATGTGGTACTGGTCGGCGCGCTCAGTACGAAGCCGGCCAGAAGACTAACGCCGATCTGAAAGAGCATCGCTTTCCGCCTGTCTCGTCATCCGCCCGAGTTGCGGACGATCCGATCACCCGGAACCCGGCGCTGCCCCAGCAATCCTGGGTGGTGTGCTAACCCGCCGCCCGAAGAGTGTCAAATCGCACGTTTCGGCTTTGGAATCACAATGTTGTGAACGGGCCAGCCGCGCGCTATAGTTGGGCCTCGACGTTCGGGGCGCACATGCAGGAGCGACTCCATGAATCGCGCGCGGCCGATTCGCTTCTCCCAGGCCCTGGTGCTCGCCGTGCCGGCCATGCTCGCGACCGGCGCGCTGCTGCTCGGCCAGGTCGCCCAAACGAAACCCGCCGGACAGCCTGAAACCGACTAGTGTAGCGCCTCATATTTATACCAACGCATGAGCACTTGGCGGGTCTTATCTTCCAGAGGAGGATGAGACCTGTGCGCAAGGCGATTCCGATCA
>CAIWOY010000107.1 GCA_903914415.1 uncultured Phycisphaerales bacterium
CAAAATACACGATGGCCCCACCGACCAGCAGCAGCAGGCCGATGTGGGCCGTGAGCGCCCCGACGTTGATCGGGATCCAACGCGTGCGGAAGAGCGTCGCCGCCAGCAGGGCGACGAAGAAGAGCCCGACGGGCGCGACGAAGAGCCAGTGCCGAAACGCCTGCATCTCGGTCATTTCGAGTGTCCAGCGCACGGGCGGCAGGGCCGAGATGACCGAGCTGTAGACGAGGATCAGCGCCAACAGCGTGACGCCGAGCCAGATGCTCGAGAGAAAGCGGAGGAGCGGATTCCGGGCACGGCTGGGGAGCGCGGAGCGCTCTAGGTCAGCGGGCATACGTCATCATCCGAAAAAACAGGCACTTTTGCTCGCAAGACCGGCGCGCACTGTAACGGATGACGCCGCCGGTCGCGACCGGGACAGCCCGGGCCGATTGTGGGCCCCGCCATACGCCGCGGGGCAGTGCGGCGTACAATACAGAAATGGATTGTCGTTGGTCGCACCGTCTGAGGTATGTGACATGGCCAAGCTCGTGAAGGCGATCGTGGTTCTCGCGGTTCTCGTGGGCGGCCTCATCGTCGTCGTGCATTACGCCGGCGGGTCGAAGTCGAAGTCTGGTGTGACCGCCAGTGACGGCCAGCCGAAACCCGCCCAAACGGACAAGAAGCCCAAAGAGGGGATACAGCCGCAGGAGAAGTACGGCTTCGCCCCGGTCGGCGACGGGCAGTGACCGCCGCGCGGCACCTCTCCGGTGCCGCTCAGGGCGCTGACGTCTCGTATAGCGTGGGCGAGGCGCCTTCGCTGATCGTCAAGAACGACTTCCCATCCACCGAATAGCACAGCCCCTCACCCTGGGGCTCCGCGGGCAGCGACAGCCTTGTCGGCGGCAATTTGAAGATGTCGTCGAAGTCCGCCTCCTTCGCATCCGCCGGCAGCTGCCACTCCCATCCGTCGAAATAGCAACGCACTGCCAGTTGCCGGCCGTCGGGCGCGATGTCCGCGGCCGTCACGACGCGCGCCAGCCCGGTCGCCGGCGGAAGTTCCACCGTCGCGAGCCGGGCCAGCTCCGTCTCGTGGGTCGCGTCCCACGGCGCCGTGAGCTTGTACACGCGGGACGTGCCGTCGATGCGCTTGGTGAGAATGTACCCGTCGCCGGTGTGCGGGTGCACACAGAACGCCTCCGCGTTCGCGGGACCGTCGGCGTAGCGGACGCGAAATGCCGCCGCCTCCACGTCGATCGTCACCTCCGCCGTCCGCGACGTGTCCAGCTCGGGCTCGGGGAAGCGGTAAATGACGACGTTCGGCCGGCGCGCGTTATTGTCGCCGATGTCCGCCGCGCACACGTCGAACGTGCCGGGCTTCGCGCCGGGCGCGAGCGAGATGTCCTCATAGTCGATCGCGCTGGCGCCGCGCAGGCGGATCGTCGCCCGTGTCCGGCCTTCCCGATCGACCACGTAGACCTGCGGCTTGTCGCCGGAGTCGTTGTGGACGTAGTACAGCCCGACGTAGCGGCGGCTGGCCGCGATGCCGGAGGCTTCGGTGATGCGGGCGTCGCGCAACTGACAGACGGCTGCCGTCGTGGCGCTGGTCGCCGTGGTGGTCGGCGGCGCGAACAGGCAGGAAACGTGGCTGGCGCCGAGCACCGCGAGCAGGATCAGCTTCCCGGGCCCGGCGGCGCTGACCCACGCCCCGCCCGCCGGCCGGCCGCTCGCCGACGAGCATGCCTTCGCAGCCGCCGTCATCGTTTTCGAGCGCCACGTCGCGACATGACGATCCACCCACTCTCCGCAAGCGCGCGGAGCGCCTTACACCAACACCTTCTGGACCCGCTCCAGCGCCCAATCCAACTCGTCCTTGGTGATGCACAGCGGCGGGGCCAGACGCAATGTCTGAGCGTGCGTGTCCTTGCACAGCACCCCCTCCTGCATGAGCCGCTCGCAGTACGGCCGCGCCTTGCCCGCCTCCGCGTGGAGCTCGATCCCGGCCCACAGGCCCCGCCCGCGAAGCTCCTTGACCTTGCTGGTCTTGAGCGCCCGCAGCCGCTCGAACAAGTACCGGCCCAGCTCGCGGGCGTTGCGCTGGTACTTGTCCGTCCTGAGAATCTCGATCGCCTTGCGGGCCACCGCGCACGCCAGCGGGTTGCCGCCGAACGTGCTCCCATGCTCGCCGGGCTTGAACACCCCCAGGACCTCGCGCGAGGACACGACCGCCGAGATCGGCATGATCCCGCCGCCCAGCGCCTTGCCGAGAATGTACATGTCCGGCTTCACGCCCTCATGCTCGCAGGCGAAGGTGTAGCCGGTCCGACCGAGGCCGGATTGCACCTCGTCCGCGATGAACAGCACGTTCTTCTGCGTGCATAGCTCGCGGACCTGCTTCAGGTACCCGTCGGGCGGAATGACGACGCCGGCCTCGCCCTGGATCGGCTCCACCAGGAACGCCACCGTGTTCGCGTCGATCGCCTTGCGCAGCGCGTCGATGTCACCGTACGGGATGATCTCGAACCCCGGCGTGTACGGCCCAAAGTCGGCGCGGGCCTGCGGATCGGTGCTGAAGCTGATGATCGTGGTCGTGCGGCCGTGGAAGTTGTTCTCGCAGCAGATGATCTTCGCCCGGCCCTCCGGCACGCCTTTCCGCTGGTAACCCCACTTGCGGGCCGTCTTCACCGCCGTCTCGACGCCCTCGGCTCCGGTGTTCATCGGCAGGACCATCTCCATGCCGCACAACGCCGCGAGCTCCTGGCAGAAGGGGCCGATCTGGTCGTTGTGGAACGCCCGCGACGTGAGCGTCAGGCGGTCGAGCTGCGCCTTGGCGGCCGCGACGAGCTCGGGGTGGCAGTGTCCGAAGTTCATCGCCGAGTACGCCGCCAGCAGGTCCATGTACCGCCGGCCGTCGACGTCCTCGACCCACACGCCTTCCGCCCGGGCGACCACGACCGGCAATGGGTGGTAGTTATGCGACCCGTAGCGCTCGGCGAGCTCGATGTGCTCCGCTCCGCTCAACATTTTGCCCTTGGGGACCCTGCTGGTCGTGGTCGTAGTCATCGCGTTTTCCTTTCGTGGCCGCGGTCCGCCCCGTACCGGCCGGTCCTGTACGCGGGGGTCACCGCTGCTCGAAGTCCCGCCCCGTGGTCCCGGGGAGCTGCCCGACCCGGGCCGAACCAAGTGTCAATATACCCGCGCGCCGGTGCCGGGCAACACATTGGGCGGCCCGCGCGAAACAGAGGGTGGCCCACGGCCTTGCCCGCGGGCCACCCTCGCGTATGCCGGTCGCCTACGGCTCTGGCGTCCGTGCGTCGCCGCCCGGCTGGCTCATCGTGCCGCCGAGCCGGAACTAGTCATATTCCTTCAGCTCGGCCGACAGTATCCGGTCGATGCGCGACTTGCACATGACCAGGTGCGACTGCGAGGCAAAGTCCAGCTTGCCGGCCTCGATGACCTTCTGCAAATCCTGCGTCAGCTTCTGCAGCGAGTACGTCAACATCGCATGCAGGTCGGGCGACAGCACCGCTCCTGGCCCCAGCCGCACCAGCGGCTCCGCCAGCCCCAGGTACTCCCGCTGCAACGACCGCCGGGCGCTGGAGACAAACGGCGCGTTGTCGTCCCACGACTGGCTCTTGACGCGCTGCACGTCGGTCGTCCCCGACCACACCGCGTTCTGGACCCGCTGGATGTACTCGGCCACCGTGAGCTTGTCCGCGCTGTCGCTCTTGAGCTCGTTGTCCTGAATGCGGCGGAGCGTGTTGGGCAGCAGCTCCTGCATCAGCGCCATCCGCTGGAACGCCGCGACGTACCGGTGCACCGGGAAGTCCAGCGTGAAGCTGACCATCATACCCTCGTGCCACCAGCGCGACGGCGCGAGCTGGTTGAGCAACTCCGGCTTCAGGTCAAAGAATTTCTCGTTGAACAGGCTGTCCTCGACGAACTTCAGGGCCGCCCGCTGGCGCTCCGGCGGCACCAGCACGAACGGCGGCGGGGCGTTCGGATCGCCCCGGTGGCTGCGGCTGAAGTACTGCCCGCCAACGTAGCGCCCCACGTAGTTGAGCGCGGACGCCTTCTCGGACATCAGCGTGAGGAACGTGTTGCGGAGGTAATACCAGCTTTCCTGGTCCTTGACGGCCCACTCCGCGATGTCGGCCAGGCGAGTGTTGACCAGCTCGATGCGGGCCTGCGCCCACGCCACCGGATCGGAGCTCATGTCAAACCGATTTGTGCGCGGATCCGGCCCGAGCGTCGTCGTGTCCTCGTCCGTCGCGTAGAGCAGCTCCGGCTCAGACGCCCGGCTGGCGATCTCGCGCAGCATGGCCTCCTCGCCGCTCGGCGGGGCCACCAGCCCCGCGCCGCCTTTCTTGCCCGGTGCGGGCGAAGTTGAACTTCGCCCTACCCCGCCCGCGTGCGCCTCGGACTTGCCCGCCGCGAGCATCTGCTTTACCTCCGGCGGCATCTGGTCGAGGACCTCCTTCGGAATCTGGCTCAGGTCAACCTGGCCCTCCTCGCCGGCCGCTTCCTTTTCGGCTTCCGGCTTGGCTGCGACTTCCTTCTTCTCGCCTTCCTTCTTCTCGCCCTCCTTCTTCGGTTCCTCGGTCTTGGCCTTCGCGCTCTCGAAGCTGCCGTCGAACGGGCGGTAGCCATATTCGATCGCCCAGTAGTCATAGGGCCCGATCGACGGCGTGACGAAGTGCCCTTCCGTCGAGTTCTTGGCGAACAGCAGGGCCGGGTTGTAGTCCATGATCGAGCCGCATGTCGGCTCCTCGGTCGTCCGGCGCTTCTGGATCTCGTCCAGCGAGTAGATCGCGCTGCCCATGAAGTTGTGGCGCAGGCCCAGCGTGTGCCCCACCTCGTGCGTCACCACTTCCTTCACCGTGTCGTACAGGAAGCGCTCGATGACCTCCGGCGGCTGGCCGGCCAGGGCCGCCTTGCCCAGGGCCATCTCGTGCATCATGCCCTGCATGTACGTGCACAGCGGCTGCCCGCACGCGGTGACCCGCTGCTGCGCCCGCTCGAGCAACTGCTGCTCCTTGGCATTTCCGAGCCACGCCTCCTCCCACTCGTACGCCGGGGGCTGCCAGCGCGGGACGTGCGCGAGGAACTTCGCCAGCACCGGGTCGTTGAGCTTCAGAAGCATCGCCGGCGACGGCAGGTTCGTCTGCGCTTCCTGCTCGAAGAACCGCACCATCGCGTCGTCGAAGATGATGTCGGCGTCGTAAATCTGGCCCGTGAACGGGTTCGCCCGGTGCGGCCCCATCGCGAACCCCGCGCCCACGACGATCCAGCGGATGAAGCTGTAGCGCATGTCCTCCGGGTCGAGGTCCTTCCACTCGTTGTCGTCCGTCTGCTGTCGCACCTCCATTGCGTTCACGAACCCGACCTTCTCGAACGCCTTGTTCCACTCCAGAATCCCATCCCGTACCGCTCGTCGGAACCGCACCGGCACCGTCTTCTCGATGTAGAACGTGATTGGCTCGCGCGGCTCGCACATCTTCAGGCTCGGGTCGCGCTTCACCAGGTGCCAGCGGTCGATGTACCGGTTGAAGATGTCCCGCACGTCGGCCGGCTTCGCCCAGTCCTGGTTTACCGTCAGGAAGTAGCCCACCCGGTCGTCCGCCGCCCGCGGCTTGTAGTCCGTCTGCGGCAACTTCCAGAAGCTGTAGTGTACCAGCCGTTTCTCGAACGAGCCCGGCGGCGACGGCTGCATCACCGCCAACTCGACTGTGACCTCCACGTTCAACTCGAACGGCTTCCGGCTCACCCACTTGCTCAGCATCGGGTTGATGGCCGCGCCACCCATCTCGTCCATGCCCAAGAACGACGTCCACACGATGTCCGCGAAGTTGCTCTTCAGCAGCCGCCCGAAGTCGATCACCAGGTCCCCGCCCGGCGTCTTCGTCAGAATCGGCACCGCCACCCGGATGAAGTCCGGGTACGTCCGCCGCACGACGTCCGCCACCTCCTTCGAGCGGTCGACGATGAATCGCGTCTCCGGCTCGATCAGCAGCAACTGCTTGTCCAGCAGCTCCCACTGCACCACGCGCTGATCGATCGGGAAACCCGTCATCAGCCCGCCGCCCGAGAAGCTCGTCGACAGCATGAACTTCTCCCCCAGGAACTTCGCCGGAATCTCGCAGTACAGGGTCTCGAGGTTCTTGTCCTTCGCGTCCGGCGGATAGTGCCACAGCGTGAACAGACCCTTGTCCGCCACCATCCCCTTCGTGACCTTGGCGAACTCCGGGTACGGCGGCGGCTCTTCGGCTCCCGGCGCGGGCATGCCCTGCACCATCTGGGCAATCGCCGCCACATCGATGCCTTGCTGGGTATCCGTTGGGCGTCGCTCTTCGGCGGACGCGGCGACCAGCGCACAACCACTCACGGCCAACGCGAGCCATCTGATACGGGCGATCACGATACGTCTCCTTTCGCTAGTGGGTACGAATCCCGTCCCCGTGTGCCAGGTAGCGGACGGCTGGCACCCTGTCTCGCAGTGAACCCGCCATGGCACACCTCTGCTGCGGAGGCCCAATGCCCCATCGCCGCAAATTCTACGCCCCGCCCCCGGCCCGGTCAGCACCCCCCTGTCGCGCACGACAAGTTCCGACACCGCGCCCCCGGCCCGCCGCGCCCGCTGCACCCCGCCCGGCAGCCCGTTCGACCATCGCCGTGGCAACGCTTAGAATCGTCTGAGGATGCCGGAGACCGGCTGACGCGCGGCCGGCTCCAGAGCGACTGTCGCCACCGGGACGTCCAATGGCCGACCTCATTCGTTACTACAGCACCAACCGCAACGTCCCGCCGGCCACGCTCGCGGAGGCCCTGCTCCAGGGCCAGGCCGCGGACCGCGGCCTCTTCCTGCCCGAGCGCTTCCCACAGCTAACCGCCGACGAGCTGGGGTCGCTGGCCGGTCAACCGTACCGCGACGTCGCGTTCGCGGTCCTGCGGCCGTACGCCGCCGGCGTGTTCGACGACGCGACGCTGCGGGCGCTCTGCGATGATGCGTACGACTACGACGTGCCGCTGGAGCACGTGACCGGCCGGCGGCACCTTTTGCGCCTCGACCGCGGCCCCACCGCCTCCTTCAAGGACTTCGCCGCCCGCATGATGGCCCGCTGGATGAGCGTCCTCATGCGCCAGCGGGGCGGCGAGCTCGTCATCCTCACCGCCACCTCCGGCGACACCGGCAGCGCCGTCGCCCACGCCTATTGCGGCGTCGAACGCGTCCGCGTCGTCGTCCTGTTCCCGCCGGCCGAGGTCTCCGACCGCCAACGGAAGCAGATGACGACCATCGGTGGGAATGTGACGACGATCGCGGTCGACGGCCAGTTCGACGACTGCCAGGCTATGGTCAAACAGGCGTTTGCGGACCCGGCCCTGGCGTGCATCCGGCTGAGCTCAGCCAACTCGATCAACATCGGCCGCCTGCTGCCGCAGAGCGTGTACTACGTCTACGTCTACGTGAATCTGGCCCAGCTTGGCGGGCGAGACGCCCGCCCCACCCACATTGGGGAGCCCGTTGTCATGTGTGTCCCGTCCGGCAACTTCGGCGACATGATGGGGGCCATCATTGCCCGGCGGATGGGGATCCCCATCGACTGCATCGTGATCGCGACCAACGCGAACGACGAAGTGCCCAACTACCTGCGAACCGGTCAGTATCGCAAAATCAGCCCGTCCCGCGTGTGCATCTCCAACGCCATGAACGTCGGCCATCCCTCCAATCTGGCGCGGCTGGTCGATGTCTACGGCGGCTGGATGGACGAGACCGGCCTGGTGCGCCAGCCGGCCGACCTGGAGCGGATGCGGCGCGACCTGTACGCGGTCAGCATTGCCGATGACGAGACGCGCGCCACGATCAAAGACGCGTATCAGCGGTACGGCGTAATCCTGGAACCGCACGGGGCGGTTGGCTGGGCGGGTCTGGAGCACTTCTTGAACGACCGCCCGGAGAGCGCGGACCACCTCGCCGTTTGCGTCGAGACGGCGCACCCCGCCAAATTCCCGGAGGAGATTCAGGCGACCATCGGCGTAAGCCCGGAGGTCCCGCCCAGCCTGGCCGGCCTGGAGCAGCGCCGGGAGACGTACGAGCGGATGCCTGCGCGGTACGAGCCCTTCCGCGATTGGCTGCTGGCCCGGTTCGCCCAAAGCTGATTTCACCGCCAGGCACAACGACGCCCAGGAACCCGCTGGAAGATGCGGCGAGCTTGACAGCCCCCGGACGGGCCATAGAATTCCACACCTTGTCTCTGCGACGTGTCGCCAGCAGCCTGGTCCGTCCTGTCGGACCTCCGTGGGCTTGGATTGCGCCGGCAGGGACGGGTTGGCGGGACGGGCGCCGCCAGGGAAATTGACAGGATGACGCGGTTCCGGCGGTCTGGAACTAAACAACGTAACCTGGCGGGAGGACCTGCGCGTGATTGAAGTACGGAACCTCTCGAAGCACTACGGCAGCCACCGGGCCGTGAACAACATCTCGTTCACGGTCAACGAAGGCGAAATCGTCGGCTTCCTGGGCCCGAACGGGGCCGGCAAGACGACCACGCTCCGGATCGTGACGTGCTACATGCCCGCGACCTCGGGGTCGGTGACCATTGCCGGGCACGACGTCCTCACCGAGTCCATGCAGGTACGGGCGGTTGTTGGATACCTGCCGGAATCGGTCCCGCTCTACCCCGAAATGCGCGTCCGCGAGTACCTCCAGTTCCGCGGCCGGCTCCACGGCATGGATCGTGCCAACCGCGCTGCCGCCATCGACCGCGTCGTCGAACGCTGCTGGTTGCGGGACGTGATCGACCGGCCGATCGGGCAGTTGTCGAAGGGCTACCGGCAGCGCGTGGGGCTGGCGGACTCGCTCTTGCACAACCCGAAAGTGCTGGTCCTCGACGAGCCGACGATCGGCCTCGACCCGGCCCAGATCCGCGCGACGCGCTCCCTCATCCGCGAGCTTGCCCAGGAGCACACCGTCATCCTCTCCAGCCACATCCTCCCGGAGGTCGAAGCGACCTGCCAGCGGCTGATCATCATTCACGAAGGCCGGTTGGTTGCCAGCGGCACGCCCGACGAGCTCCGCCAGCGGATGACGACCGAGTCGAACCTGATCGCCGAGCTCAAAGGCCCGGAGTCGGACATCGGCGCCAGCGTGCGTAAGCTGGCCGGCGTGGCCGACGTCCGCACCACGCTCCAGGACGGCTGGACGCGCGTCAGCGTCGCCGCGCAGCGCGATCTGCGCGAGGACATCTTCCGCCTGGCCATCGAGAAGCATTGGCCGTTGCGCGAGCTGCGACGAGACATCGCCACGCTCGAGGATTTCTTCGTCAAGGTCGTCACCGGCACGCGCGAGCAGCACGACGGCCGGGACGAGGCGGCCGCCGAGCGCTGAAACCAGTGAGTTGTTGCCGAATGCTCGTTTGAGGACTCCGCCTATGAGAAACGTCTCTGCGATCATGCGACGCGAGCTGCTCTCCCTGTTCTGCTCGCCGATCGCCTACATCGTGATCGCCGGGTTCCTGCTGATCACCGGCGTGGCGGTGCTCTGGACCGGCAGCTTCTCGCCCGGCAAGCCCGCCTCGCTGCGGGACGTCTTCTTCTGGACGCCGTGGATGCTGACGGTCATCGTGCCGGCCATCAGCATGCGGGCGATTTCTGAGG
This sequence comes from uncultured Phycisphaerales bacterium, assembly GCA_903914415.1. Classification (GTDB taxonomy): domain Bacteria; phylum Planctomycetota; class Phycisphaerae; order UBA1845; family Fen-1342; genus Fen-1342. The sequence continues at coordinate 9,634 of CAIWOY010000107.1, forward strand.
AATACCGCAGCGGGACGATCGAGTCGCTGATGACCGCTCCGGTCAGCGAATTGCAGCTCGTGCTGGGCAAGTATTTCGCGTCCCTGATCTTCTACGTAATCATGCTGGCCCCCACGCTCGTCTACGTCGTGTTGATGGAAGCCTTCGGCAACCCGGACTGGGGTGCGTCGCTCTCGTCGTACCTCGGGCTCCTGCTGATCGGTGTGATGTTCACCGCGTTCGGCCTGTTCGCCAGCAGCCTGACGAGCAACCAGGTGGTGGCGTGGATTCTGGGGTGGGTGCCGCTGCTTCTGTTCGCCTGCCTGGCGTTCTTCGTGGTCAGCCTCGTGCAGGGCTGGGTACGCGTGGTCTTTCAGCAGGTCAACGTCATCGGCCGTTTCGATGAATTCAGCCGCGGGCTCGTGACGACCGACGGGGTGGTCTTCTTCCTGGCGACGGCGGCGCTCTTTCTCTTCCTGGCAGTCAAGGTGGTGGAGTCGCGACGATGGCGGTAGACAAAGCGACAAGCGTGGCACGGCGCCGCGTCGTCTACGGCGCGAACGCGGTCCTGCAGATCGTGCTGGTCATCCTCGTGGTCGTCGGGGCCGTCTACCTGTCGCAGCGCTACAAGCGGCAGGCCGACCTCACCCGCTCGGGCGTCAACAGCCTCAGCCCGCGCACGACCACGATGCTCCGCAGCCTGCCGGAGAACGTGACGATCACCGGCATCTATACCGTGCTCAGCGAGTACGACACCCGCGCCCAGAAGCGCCGCGACACCGTCCGCGACGTGCTGGCCCTCTACGAGTCGGCCGGCCGCGGCAAGGTCACCGCCAACCTGGTCGACCCCATGAAGGACCGCGTCCTACTGCCGGCGCTGCTCCGCCGGCTGCGGGACAAGCCCGCTTACAAAGATGAGGCCAAGAAGCATGAGGAAGCGCTCCAGAGCTTCCCGTCGCTGAACAAGGAAATCGCGGACGTGATCGGCCCACAGGCTGCCGACGCCGACCGCCTGCTCAACACCGACCCGACCCTGAATCGCACCGTCGTTGTGGATCTTTCGCTCCGATTGCGCAACCTCGCGCGCCGCGGCGACGAGCTCATGTCAACCATCCAGGAGTTCCAGAAAGCCGAGATCCCGCGCTACGGCCAGGCCGTCGAGGAGGCCCGCAAGCACATCGAGTCCGTCGACAAGTTCTTCCGCGACGTCGCCGACTACGTGCAGAACGCCTCGCCGGAGAAAGTGCCCGCGGCGGCCCTCGATTTCGTCCAGAAGGCGAGCCAGGCGTATCAGGCGTTGCTGCCCAAGCTCACCGACTTCACCACCCGGACGCAGGGCCTCAAGCGCGTCGAGCTGGAGGAACTCTCGGATCAGCTCGACCGCTGGGCCAACGCCCCGCCCATCCTCGTCGAGACGCCGGACAAGGCCCAGATCGTCGCGTTCAACGACGTCTGGCCCTACCGCACCGACCAGAACGCCCCGCCCCCGCCCGACGGCGACGAACGCGAATTCGCCGGCGAGCAGGCCATCTCCTCCGCGATCCTCAAGCTCACGCAGAAAGAGAAGACTGCCCTCATCTTCACCCGCTTCGGCGGACAGTCGCCCATCACACCCGACTTCTCGCAGATGAACATGAGCATGCGGCAGATGCCGCGCGCGCCGTACGGGGCGCTGAACGACCTGCTGCTCAAGGAGAACTTCCTCACCCAGGATTGGGACGTGTCCACGCAGAAGACGCCGCCCAAGCCGGAGGGGACGGCCCGCTCGGTGTACGTCGTGTTCCCGGCCGCCCCGCCGCCGCAGCAGGATCCGCGCCGGCCGACCCCGCCCCCGACTATGTCGCCGGCCGACGTGAAGCTCGTGACCGACGCGGTGAATGCCGCGGCGGGCGGGGCGATCTTCTTGGCCGCCTGGACGCCGCCCACCTCGCCCGTGCCGGGCATGGGGGAGGGCAAGTACGACTACGGCGAGTACCTGTCGTCGACGTGGGGCATCCAGGTCGAGAACACCTACCTGACGCTGTCGTTCGCGCCGTCGCCCGAGAACCCGAAGCTCTTCATCCCGACGCGCGACACGCAACGTGCCATCATCGACAGCCCGGTGCTGCAGTTCACCGACCAGCCCATCGCCAGGCCGCTGCACGCCGCCCCGGGTGGCATCAACGAGTCCTGCCCGCTGAAGCTGGCCGGCGGCGACAAGGTGCCGGCCGGCGTGACGGCCGAGCCCGTCGCGCTGATCCGCGGCACCAACGACGTGTGGGCCATCAAGGACATCATGCGGCTCAACGAGGATTTCCGCAGCAACAAGGGCACCTATCGGCGCGATGACGACGTCGCGGCGCCCTTCCCGGTCGCGGTGGCCGCGAAAAACGACAAGGACCAGCGCCTCGTAGTGTTCGCCAGCGCCGGCTTCGTCAGCAACCCGATGCTGGAGACGCCGGGCGGAGTCGTGCTGCTCGGCGGCGGGTTCCAGACGGTGCCCGCTTACCCGGCGAACCCCGATCTGTTCATCAACGCCGCGTATTGGGTGACCAACGACGCCGGTCGCATCTCCGTCGGGGCCCAGCGGGCCGAGGCGCCGCGGCTCAGCAAGCTGAAAGATGATCGCTGGTTGACCTTCTGGCACGTTTTCCTGGTCGGCATCTGGCCCGGCATGGCGCTGGTCGTGGGGGGCGGAGTCTGGCTGTTCCGCCGGAGGTAGGTACGGATGAACTTCAAGACGACGATTACGCTGGTCGTGCTGCTTGTCCTCGTGGGGCTGATCTGGTGGCTGGTGCCTGCGTCGCAGCAGGCGGCGGCCCCGCCGACGGTGGCCAAGCCGGAATCCGCCGGGCCGAAGGCCGTCTTTGACCCCGCCCCAGACGCCGAGAAGCTGACGCGCGTGGAGATCGAGCGGCCCGGCACGCCGAGGATCTCCCTCGAGCGTGTCCCGCCCGAGAAGACCGACCAGACCCCCAAGCCGCCGGCCCAGTGGCGCGTCGTCGAGCCGCTGACCACTGGGGCGGAGGCGTCCGCCGTCAGCACGTTGGTCTCGACCATCGGCAACGTGCAGTCACGGACGCAGTTCGAGCCGGGCGCCGCCGGAGAGCCCACCGCGGCCGAAGCCGGGCTGGACCCGCCCGCCGCGACGATCACCATGACCGACGAGAGCGGCAAGAAGTACGCGCTCGACGTCGGCCAGAAGGTCGTCATGTCGAGCGACACGTACGTGCGCGTCGCGGGCGAGAAGACGATCCGTGTCGCCAATCGCGACCTCCTGCCGCAGGTCAAGAAGGACCTCAGCGAATATCGCTCGAAGCGGCTCATGGACCTGAAGCCCGACGACGCGACCAAGATCGAGATCCGCCACGAAGGCACGACTCACGAGCTGACCCGCGGGGCCGATGGCGAGTGGATGTTCGACCAGCCCATGCGCGCGTACGCCGACAAGGACAAGGTGCGCGGCCTGCTCACGAAGCTCGGCGGGCTGCGGGCCGAGGAGTTTGTCGACGACGCCCCGACTTCGCTGGCCAAGTACGGGCTCGAAGAGCCGTACCTGACCTGTACCGTAACCATCGAGACCAAGCGGCCGCTGTCGCCGGAGGCACCGGCGAGCCAGAGTGCGGAATCGCAGCCGGCCGCGCCGAAGTTCGAGACCACGACCGCCATGTTCAAGGTCACGCTCGGTAGCCCCGCCGACCTCAAGTCGGAGAAACGCTATCTGCGCTCCGGCAACGAGCCGTGGGTCGCGACCGTGACCGAGGCCAACGCCAAGGGCCTCATTCCGAACCTCAAGGAGCTGCGCGACCCGCGCATCACGCGCGTCAAGGCGGCGGACGTCACCACGCTCGAGATCGCCGGCGCACAGGGCACACTGACCACGCTCCAAAAGGTCAACGGCGTCTGGCAGGGCAGCGGGGACCTGGCGCAGCTTGACACCCCCGCCGTGACCGACGTCTTGCAGGCCCTCGAGGACCTGCGCGCGATCGACTACCTCGATCAGCCCCAGGACCTCGCGCAGTACGGGCTCGACCCGCCGCGGGCGGTCCTCACTGTGACCACCGCCGGCGCGCTGGCCCCCGTCACGCTCCGTGTCGGCAGCGACACCGCCAGCGGCAAGAACGCGTACGTGCAGCGCGGCGACGCGCCGACCGTCCTGGTGATCAGTGCCGCCCAGGCCGCCCGGCTGGCCATCAGCCCGCTGACCCTGCGCGCTCGCGAGATCTTCAGCTTCCCCGCCAACCAGTTGCGCACCGTCCAGGTCGAGCGCGGCACGGCTCATTACTCGCTTGCGCACGACCGCGGCAATTGGAAGCTGACCGAGCCGGCGGATGCGCCCATCGACCTGAACGCCGTCACCGTACTGGCCAACGACCTGTCGCACCTCCGCGGCAAGAACGTCGTCGGCAAGGGCGAGCCGGCCGCCTTCGGCCTGAGCGACCCCGCGGCCACGCTACGCTTCGAGATCGCCCAACCGGCGGCCACGCAGCCGACAACCGCGCCCAGCTCGGCACCGGCCGAGCCGCCGGTGATCGTGCCCCACACGCTGCGCATCGGGACGACGCCTAAGGGGTCGTTTGCGATGAAGGACGAAGATCAGTACGTCTTCGAGCTCGACGAGACCGTCTATCGCACGCTCACCGCTGAGCTGCTCGACGCCCGGCTCTTCACCTTCAAGCCGGAGGAAGTGACCGGCGTGAAGATCGTCGCGCCCGGTGGCACGCTCGAGCTCGACAAGGTCGCCGACCAGTGGCAGTACGCGCCCGACCCGTACGTCGAGCTCGATCAAAAGAGGGTCCAAGACTTCATCGGCGAACTGACGCAGTTCCGCGCCGAAGAGTATTTCGCGTATCGCGATGGCGACCTGCCGGCCGCGGGACTGGTGAATACGCCGGCCACGCTGACCATCCGTCTGGCGGGCGGTACCGAGGTCGTGGTGAACATGACCCAGGAGCGGCCCGGCGAGCTGCCACGCAAAGCGGCGCTCATCGCCCAACGCCGGATATTCCGGATGCGGCAGGCCGACTGCGAGAAGCTGATGCGCGGGCTCGACGAGTACGTGAAATCCGACAAGCCCGCGCCACCGCCGCCGACGCCCGGCGGCCGCCCGCCGCAGCCGCCGACGCCGTAGGCGGACGCAGCGCTGCAGCGCGGCCCGGGCATGTACGATTGAAACACGCACGGCCCGCGGGTATGCAGGGACCGCATGAGTAAGCTGCGTTTCGGTATCTGCGGCCTGGGTTGCATGGGGCAAAGTCACTTTGCGCGGCTGCACGGGCACCCGCGGGCTGAGGTCGTCGCGGTGTGCGATCGCGACGCCGCTCGGCGGGCGGGTGATTGGCACGACACGCTCGGCAACCTCGACCTCGTGCAGACCCAGGGCGGCCGTGCGCCGCTGGCGGGGATCCGAACCTACGAGACGCCCGAGGCGTTGCTCGCCGACCGCAACGTCGACGTCGTGCTCATCACGCTGCCGACGCCGCTGCACGCGCCGGTCGCGATCGCGGCCCTCAAGACGGGCCGGCACGTGCTGACCGAGAAGCCGATGGCGGGACAGGCCAACGACTGCACGCGCATGATCCAGGCGGCCCGCGCCGCCGGCCGCACGCTGATGGTGGCGCAGTGCATCCGCTTCTGGCCGCAGTACGCGAGAATCAAGCAGTACGTCGACGAGGGCCGGATCGGTGCCGTGCGTTTCATGACGCTGCACCGGCTGGCCAGCCCACCGACGTACTCGGCCGGCAACTGGTTGCGCGACGCGGGGCAGAGCGGCGGAGCGCTGCTCGACCTGCACGTGCACGACGTGGACTTCGTTCAGCACGTGCTCGGCGTGCCGTCCGCCATCTACGCCCACGGCTTGACCGGCGGCAACGGCGGCGTGGACCACATCGTCGCGACGTATTGCTACCAGGACGGCTCTTACGCCGTCATCGAGGGTGGCTGGACCTTCACGCCACCGTGGCCGTTCGAGATGGGCATCACCGTGCACGGCGAGCGCGGCACGCTCACGTGGAACTCCACGCGCGGCCAGGACGTGTTGTTCTACCACGGCGGCACTGAGCCGGAACGCATCGCGTGCGCGGGCGACGCGCTGCGGCTGGAGCTGGACTACTTCATCGAGTGTGTCCTGAACGGCCGGCCGGTGGAGCGCTGCACGCCGGCGTCGTCGCGGGCCAGCGTCGCCCTGGCGTGGCTGGAGCGCCGCTCGGTCGAAACCGGCCGGACGCTGCACCTCTCGGAGCGCCTGCGCGCCGCGTGGGGCGTGTGATCCGCGCCGCGAGCGCGCGATTCCGAACCGCGACCGTCACGGAGCGGCAATCCACCCCGCACGCGAGCGGGAGGGCGAGGCTCCAGCTGAGCCGCGGCTCGCCAGAAGGCTCGCCCTCCCAGAACGCCAGATGCTCATTGAGGACGTGTCACTCCGCGGGCTTGAAGTACCGGCCGCGGAACTGGTCGGCGGGGTATTTGGCGGCGTTCTTGGTCATCTTGTCGCGCAGGGCCGCGGCGAGGTCGAGCTCGAGCACGTTGGCCAGCGCGAGCACGTAGCAGAGGATGTCGGCGACCTCGTCGCGGACGCCGGCCCGCCGCTTGTCGTCCGCGAGCAGTGCCGGCAGCTCGTCGCTCTTGACCCACTGGAAATGCTCCATGAGTTCGGCGGCCTCGATCGCGATCGACATGGCGAGGTTCTTGGGGTCGTGGTAGCCCTGCCACTGCCGCTCGGCGACGAAGTCGGCGACAAGCTCGCGCAGCTCGGCGACGGTCGCGGTTTGATCGGCCATGTTCGACTCCCTGGGCGGGATCATACCCGGGAATCGTCGGCCTATCACCGTCGGCGTGGGCGGCCAGGCTGGGCCGGTCGGTGGCGGCGTGCGCGGTTCGTGGGCTGGAAAGTCAAGAGTCTCAAGAGTATCAAGTTTGTGTGAGGCGGATTTGAGACTCCTGGCTGTGAGGGCGCACGGAAAGGCGACCGCAGAGCGACGCCGAGGGGGCAAGACCGCCAAGGGTGCCAAGCGGTTGGCGATGTTCCGGATAAAAAGGCCGCTGGGGCTGCGGCGGGGCGAAGGGTGCCAAGAGTATCAAGTTTGCAGGGGGCGCAAATGGCACTCTTGAACGAGGGCGCAGGAGCGGAGGGCCGAAGGGGCGCAGGGGCGGGAAGATGCTCAATGAGCGTCTTGAAGGCGCGATAATATCGCTTTTCCGAGCGTGCGGGCCGAAGGTGCTCAAGATGCTCATGTTTGCGGGGGTCGTAAATGGGAATTTCCGATAACTCGCGCGCAGGGGTCGAGGGGCCAAGGGGCCGAGGGACGAAGAGACGGAGGGACGGAGGCGCGGAGCGGGCATACTAGGAATACTAGCACGGCGGCGGGCGGGGGCAAGCGGGGCGGGCGGTTTGCGCGAGATTGGCGGCGGGTGGCGGAAAAAAGCAACCGCAGAGACGCAGAGAAGCAGAGAAAACGCAGAGCTGGGCCTGGTACTCCGGGCAAAACGGGCGAGTTGAGGGCGGGCGGGGGCGGGGCCGCTTCGCGGGTCACTTGGATGATGGGGCGGCCTCCGCGGTTTCAGCAGTCAGCTTGAACAGGGAGGTTTGGTGTTTGTACAGGAACGGCCGATAATCGTATAATGAGAAGGCTGCCAGGGACGGCGTATGGTACTTGACGATGCATCGCTGCGTGTACGGTTAGGCGAGTTGCGGCGCGCCGCGCTGGATCGATCGCCGATCCAGGGTCTCACGCACTGCTTCTATCGATACCCAGCTAGGTTCTCCCCCATGTTCGCAGGGGCGGCCATTGAAGCGTTCTCGCGTCCCGGCGATGTGGTGCTGGATCCGCACATGGGCGGCGGGACGACCGTTATCGAAGCACTCGTGCGCGGTCGGCACGCGATCGGCAACGACCTCAACTCGCTGGCCGTGTTCGTGACGCGCGTCAAGACAACCTGCCTCGGCGATCGGGAATGCGCAGCGCTGCTCCGGTGGGCGGATGATACTGTCCCGGCGCTGAGCTATCGCGCCGATGTAGATTCACCGAATCAAGTTATCTGCTCGCGGCGCACGCGCAATTTGTCGCTGGCGATGGCCCGACCAATCAAGAAGATTATCGCCCTCGCCCTCGACGGATTGTCGTCGCTGCCGACCGAGCGGTGCCGCGAATTCGCGCGCTGTGCGCTATTGAACGTGGGGCAGTTGGCGCTCAACGGGCGCAAGCGTACGACGCCCCTCTGGGAGTTCAGGGAGCTGGTGCAGGGCGCCGTTCGAGAGATGTTGGCCGCGGCCCGAGCGCTTCGAGAACGCGTGTCGGCGATCCCGAGCGCGGCCCGTCTCCCAATGCTGATGAACGTCAACTCAGCCGTCCTCGCTGAGCAGGTGCCGTTCTCCCAAGGCGTGCGGGCCGATCTCGTCGTGACAAGCCCGCCATACCCCGGCATACATATCCTTTATCATCGCTGGCAGGTCGATGGGCGACGGGAAACCCCTGCTCCCTACTGGATTGCAGCCTGCAACGATGGTCGGGGAAATGCATTCTACAACTTCGCGGATAGGCGTGATACGGCCGCCGATGGCTATTTTGAGGAATCGCTGCGAACGCTGCGCGCCCTGCGCCGGGTGATGAAGGACGGGGCACTCGTTGTTCAGATGGTCGCGTTCGGCGACCCGAAGAACCACCTGCGTCGGTATCTGACGAACATGCTCGTCGGCGGGTTCGAAGAAGTCCGGCCGCTCGCAGATGCCGCGGGGGGCGCGTGTCGGCGCATCTGGCGGACGGTGCCGCGGAGACGGTGGCACGCCAATCTCAAAGGCGACCTGCATTCCTCACGTGAGGTCGTTCTGGTCCACCGCGCTGTCTGAGCTGGGCTACTCCTCGTCTCCAACCTGAGCCAGCCCCGCGCCTTCATCGGTTGTCAGCGCACCGAGATAGTCGATCATCGGGACCAAGAATGGCGCAAGGGCGCGGGTTGTGCCGGCGACCACCGATTCGATCGTCTGCTCCTCGTTCTCCGTATCCCCGTTCCCACGCTTCGGACGGTTGCGGTGATCATGAATGAGGGCGAGCCCCACGAGGACGTTTCCGAAAACGAACTTGGTTTTCTTCACCGCAACGTCATCGGCCCCGTTCTTCATGTCGGTCCGGAGGAACAGATTGTCGACATTAACGTAGAAGGTGTAGACGGACTTATCATCATCACCGTCCGCCACCCCATCCTCGAATATTTTGCACGCCGAGCGCTCGTCGAATTCGTGTCGCGCCCAATCCGATTCGTGCACCTCGACTATCGCGGGCATTTGGAGCCCGGCGTCATCGGGCGGCCCATCGTCGCCCTGCGTTCCGCCCGTCCCACCCCGGCCGCTGCCTCCGTGGCCGCGCTGGCCCGTCCCACTGCGGCCGGTTTGGCCGCCACCACCACCGTTACTCCGCGATTGGGCGACGACCCGTAGCCGCGCCACGTTGACGAAAGCGTCGGGCAACACATCGTCGCTGACAGTGCAGAGCACGGTGAGTTCATCACCTTCGGCTACGCCTTCGTCGGGAATGCTGATGCTCCAGTTTCCGATTCCGTTGTGCAGCGTCAGCGTATTATCGAGCTCGGTTCCCTGGAGCGGGCCGGATGCGAGTTCCACGTGATACCGGCCACGATCCGCATCCCGGCAGAAGTAGTCGTTCACGACATCGGTCTCGAATTTGATTCGGCACCGACGAGCACACTCGGCGTCGCGCACAAGCGTCTCGCCGTCCCTCCTTCGATAGAAGCGGAAGTAAGTCGGATGCGGACGCCCAGCAAATTCGCCGTCGCCGTTTTCGGCTCCCTGTCCACCACCAGGGCGCGCGCCGGACGCACCTGATCGGTACGGTCTGCTCAGCCGCTGGCCCAGCAGAAATAGTCTCTCCAGGCTCGGCGAACTCTTGAGGATTGACTGCAACACGTCCTCCAGCGGCTTCGAGTCCTCCAGCCGTTCGGCGATTTCCTCGCTGCGTCGGCGCTCTCGAAGCTCGCGCAGGCCGGGGTGCTTGCTGATGAGATCTTCTAGAGCCTCCTCGACAGCCTTTCTGAGCGCTCCGCTGCTCAGACGATCACGACTGTTCATGAACAAGTCTTCACGAGCATCCGCATCCAGCCGCGAGCAATCGACAACGACCAGCAGCGATCTGGCCAAGCGCGACATTTTGACAGACGAACGGGAGAAGAAGCTCTTCGGAATTGTCCCCTGTGTTTGTCCGTCGGCGGTGAAGATAATCCCCTCGTTCGTCCGATAGCTTTCGGCCTTGTCCGCCTTGAAGGCGTAAACAGAAGCGAGGAACTCTTGCCCGTGAATCCTAAGCGGCGCGGAACTCGGAAAGCCGACTTCGATGTTCTCGGCTTTGTCAGCAGCGAGGCGCCCGAGCAACCCCAACATCGTGGTCGCATAGCTTCCTGGGTGGGTCTTGCCCCCGAGCTTGCGGCACTCGTGGAGCCGAACCGGTAGCGCCGGCTCCGGGAGCAGAGTCTCTAATCGCGTCTTTAGGCAATCGCGTCCCAGGATGATGTTGCTCTTGAACCCCTTCATGTCATATTCGTACAGCTTGATGCACGTCCCGTGCTCGACCGGGCGTGCGTAAGCGTCATTGCCGTCGGGCATCAATCCAAGATCGGGGGCAGCGAACGAGAGCACGTCGCCGTGCTCCGGCCGGCTATCCGCCTCCACCGGCGCAAGATAGCGAAACACCGAGTTGCGCGCCTCGCCGGCACCCTGGCGCGGCCGTTCGCGCCGAACAACGGTGAATCCCCAGCGACCCGCCGTTGCGTCGTTCTCCGCTGCACGTACGATCTCGGGGTTCCGGCGGCTGATGATCAACTGGAGACTTGCCTGTCCGCAGAACTTCATCGCGCCCGTGCCGCCCATGTTAAATTTCCCTTGGACGAAGCGGATGCGCAGCTTGTTCGACCGACCGATCGAGAGAAGCGTATCAGGCATTCCGAGGGGGGTCTGACCCTCGCCGGTATCGGCGATCACTATGCACGGCGATCCTTCCTTCGCCGAGAACCCGGTCGCAGCCAGGGTGATATGCTGGGCTTCGTCTCGCTGTCGAGAAGTTGGCCAACTCTGCACAGTGCCAAAGAGACCGTCAATCGGCTCACGTCTTTCAATGAAGCGCGAGACCGCATGCCGGATCGTCAGCGGAGCTTTGTCCGACGAGGGATCGATGCCCTGGCGCAAGCACTCATTCATGAGGCGCGCGTCAACGGCGTTGATGATCTTCTCGACGAGCGCAGCCTCTGGCCGGCTTGCCTGATTGCCGATGGTCGCGAAATTCCCGTCGATATCGCCGTATAGCCGCCACGATTTTGCGTCGTCCCAGAAACCAGCCTTTTCTAGGATGGCGATTACTGCCGGTTCCGAATCGGCGTGAAGCAAGTCGACGCAGAGTTCTCGGATTTCCTCGTTAGTCATCTCACCAGCCCACTCTTGGTTGCCCACGTTTGCCAACGCCCACGTCGGATGGAACTGCGCTCAAAAGCACCTACGTTTCCTGCTCGAGTAGACCCGCCCACAGGGCAGCGGCTCCGTCGGTCACGGCGATACCCTTCTTGGTGGAATAGCCCCGCCGGCCGTTCTGCTGGATGAGCCCCGCAGCTTTAAACCAGGCAAGCGCCACATACCCCTGATACCCCGGAACTTCGCTGCCATCCGCTGGGTCTCGCAACGGCAGAACTTCCTCGGATGTAAACAGCTTACCATTTCCCACTTTTCGTGCAATGACATCCGCCAGCAGTTCGATCGCCCGCCGGGGCGCCTTGTGCTCGTATTCGGCGCGCTCCTTCTTAGACCAGCCGATCTTCACGAGTTGGTCGCCTCGGCGATAGAACTTCGGATACTCACCCTTCGGTGGGGCGTGCCGGGCGCGGCGGCCGGCGTGACGCGTGGACTCGATTCCACGCGTGGGCAGCAACGCTGACGAAACCTCTTCCGTGTCTGAGTCGCGATCGGATTGAGGTTCCGCGTAGCCATCCGGCCCGGTGTTGGCGTGCAGCGCGGCGAGGGATTTGGCCCAGTGCGCCAGCCGCATGGCCACGTCGTACTCGCCCAAAGCCGCAGCGGAGCCGACCAGTTCTCCGAGCCGTTTCTCGGCCTCGCCGAGCGCGGCCACGGCTTGTTCTATTGTACCCATACTCGTATGGTACACCGAAACTATGGCGCCGTCAAGTCCACGGCAGCCGCATTTCGCGATTTTGGCGTCGGGGCGGAGAAAAGAGGGAGGGCGGGGGCGTCGGCGGCCGGGGGTTGCGGCGGCGTGGGCTACTTCGCAGGCTGTGACGTGGGCTGAGTCGCCGGTTGCGTTGTGGGCTGCGTCGCCGGCGGCTCGCGGTCCCAGCCGTGGGCTTCGGTCGCGGCGGCGATGCGGCGGCCCTGCTGTTCGTCCTTTACCGCGTCGAACGTGCCGAGCATGAGGTAGCGGCCCGCGCGGTTCCAGCCGCCGAGGAGCTGCTGCGCGTGACGCATTACGTCCAGGCGGAAGCTGCCGCGTAGCCGCTCGCCCGGCTCGCGATATAGCGCGACGATGCCGGCCATCGACACAAACCGGCTCTGGGCCGGGCCGAAGCACGCGACGCCGCGCAGCTCGCGGTTGCTCGCGAGGTAGTTGCGCGAGCGGCCGGCGGGCGGCTTGTCGAGTGCGAGCGAAAGCTGAAAGACGAAGTGCTCGGGGCCCAGCAGGAACGGCTGGTCGCGCTCCAGCGCGATCCACACGTGATCCTGCTCGTCCGTCCACCAGAAGCAGCGATCCAGGTCGAGCCGCGTGATGTTGGGCGCCGGCGGATCGATGTCGCGATAGTTCAGCGCTGCGACGTCGACGTGGCCGCCACCCTGGCAGCCGGCGAGGGCGGCGAGCAGCGGCAGGAGCCCGGCCGCGAGCGTCCTTCGTACTACAAACGTCCGGGATGTTCGCGCGCGGCGCAGATCTTCTGGCGCGCTACGGCCGACACGGGGGTCGGCCGCTACATTCTGCGGGTGGGCCGCTACATTTGGTTGCGGGCCGTGGCTGCGCTGTGCGACGGTGAGCGACATCGGGCGGATCACGCTTGTGGCAGCGGGAATTGCCGGCAGAGCTCGCGCACCTCGCCGCACACCTTCGCCCGCACGGCCTCGTCGTCCCCGGCCTTCAGCGCCCGGTGCAGCAGGTCGGCCACCCGCACCATCTCCGGCTCCTTCATGCCGCGGGTCGTCAGTGCCGGAGTCCCGAGGCGCAGCCCGCTGGTCTGCGTCGGCTTGCGCTCGTCGAAGGGGATCATGTTCTTGTTGACGATGACGCCGGCGGCTTCGAGCCAGGCCTCGGCTTGCTTGCCGGTCAGGTCGGGATGCACGTTGCGCAGGTCCACGAGCATCAGATGGTTGTCGGTGCCGCCCGAGACCAGCCGATAGCCGCGCGACCGCAGCGACTCCGCCAGCGCGCGGGCGCTCGCGACGATCTGCTGCTGGTACTGCTTGAATTCCGGCCGCAGCGCTTCCCCGAGCGCAACGGCCTTCGCCGTGATCGTGTGCATCAGCGGCCCGCCCTGCGTGCCCGGGAAGATCCACTTGTCGATCAGCGCCGCGTCGGCCGCCCGGCAGAAGATCATCCCGCCCCGCGGCCCGCGCAGCGTCTTGTGCGTCGTGGTCGTCGTGAAGTCCGCATGGGGAATCGACGAAGGATGCAGCCCGGCGACGATCAAGCCGGCGATGTGCGCGATGTCGGCCATCAGCCGGGCGCCGCACTCCTTCGCGATCGCAGCAAACGCCGCGAAGTCGATCGTGCGCGGGTATGCCGACGCCCCGCAAATGATGAGCTTCGGCTTGTGCTCGAGGGCGAGGCGCCGCACGTTGGCCATACTGACCTGCTCGGTGTCGCGCTCGACGCCGTAGGGGACGATCTGATACATCGTGCCGCTGAAGTTGACCTTCAGGCCGTGCGTGAGGTGCCCGCCGTGGGCCAGATCGAGCGCCAACACGGTGTCCTTAGGTTGGAGGACGGCCATGTACACGGCCGTGTTGGCCTGCGCGCCCGAGTGCGGCTGGACGTTGACGTGCTCGGCGCTGAAGAGCTTTTTGGCGCGCTCGCGGGCCAAGTTCTCGATCGCGTCCATGTTGACGCAACCGCCGTAGTAGCGCTTTCCGGGGTAGCCCTCGGCGTACTTGTTGGTGAAGACGGACGCGTTGGCGGTGCGGACCGCGAGCGAGACGTGGTTCTCGGAGGCGATCAGCTCGAGCGTGTTCTGCTGCCGCTCCTCCTCGCGCGCGATGATCGCCATGACCTCGGGGTCGGACTCGGCCAAGGGTCGTGCCAGGTGCGACGCCATCGTTCGTTTCCTCAGTGTGGGTTACCGACCGGGCTGCGTGGTCGTGGTGCGGGACCGGTCGGAGGCGGGTTCTGCGCCGGCTGGCCCCGGGGCGCCGGTCTGGGCCGGCTCCGAGTCCGCCGTCAATCGCGCGCAGCGATCCTGCAACTCCGCCAGGAGCGCATTTTCCAACTTAGTGTCCCGTCGTACGTGCGTCCAGACCGTGTTTTGGCGCTCGCTGGTGGCGGCGTCGCGGTCGATGGGCGTTTCTTCGCCCGGGGTGTCGCCGAGGCGGTTGCCGCGCGGCTGCATGGCCGTCTGTCGCTGGGTGTCTTGCCGCTCGATGTCGATCTGCAGCCGAGCGGTGGCCGCGCCGCCGCGCTGCCCCACGTTGAAGCTCGCCGTGCGGCGCATCACGGAGCG
>CAIWOY010000108.1 GCA_903914415.1 uncultured Phycisphaerales bacterium
CTTGCGCGTCACGTACACCGCCGGAAAATCGTCCCCCGTCGTAATCTCAAGGTAGGGAAAAGTCTTGTCGTCCTTGAGCTGCTCGTTGTAGTGCGGCTGAATGTCCTTGATGAGCCGCGCTTCCTTGAGCAGCGCATCGACTTCCGTTTCGCATTCCAGGAAATCGATGTCGTCCACTAGCGACGCCATGTGGACGATCCACGGACCGCGCGTGTTGAGCAGGTCGGCCGAGTCCTGGAAGTAGCTCGCCACGCGCGACCGCAGATCCGCCGCCTTGCCGATGTACCGCACGACCCCCTCGCGGTCCTTCATCAGGTACACGCCGGGCGCCTTCGGAAACTGCGCGATCTTCTCGCGCAGCCGCTCCACGCGGGCTTCGTCGGTCTCACGCGTCACAGACGATCATATTACCGCGGCCAGGCCGCCCGTCGCACAACCGCACGCCGCCGCATAGAATCCCGCACGTGTTTAACCGCCCCACGGAGGACTGACCGCATGTTCAACCAACGTCGCGTCTCTCGGACCACCCCGTCATTGCTGGCTCTCCTGCTACTGGGCGCCGCCGCCTTCGCCCAACGCCCCGCCTACCCCCCCACCCGCACCGTCGATGTCGTCGACGAAGTCCACGGCGTCAAGATCCCCGACCCCTACCGCTGGCTCGAGAACAGCGACGACCCCGCCGTGCAGAAGTGGACCGAGGAGCAGAACGCCCTCACGCGCCGCCTGCTCGACCAGTTCAAGCCCCAACGCGAAGCCCTCGCCAAACGCCTCGAAGAGCTGCACGCCGCCAACGTCAGCTCGGTCCCGGCGATCTTCGGCGACCGCTACTTCTTCACGAAGCGTGAGGGGCTTCAGAACCACGCCGTGCTATACGTTTGCGAGGGCAGCCGCACCGCCGAGCCGCGCGCCGTCCTCAACCCCAACACCTTCAGCGACGACGGCACGGTCGCCCTCGACTGGTGGAGCTCGTCGCCCGACGGCTCCCTGCTCGCCTACGGCAAGTCCGCCAGCGGCTCCGAGAAAAGCACGCTCTACCTCCGGGACGTGAAAACCGGCCAGGACCTCGACCTCGTCATCCCTTACACCCGCTATTGCAGCATCGCCTGGGACACCGACGCCCGCGGCTTCACCTACACGCGCTACCCCGAGCCCAACACCGTCCCGCCCGGCGACGAAAACTACTTCCGCCACGTCTACTACCACAAATTCGGCACCGACTGGAAGAGCGACCCCAAGATCTGGGGCGACGGCCAGCCGAAGGAAGTGATGGCCGACGTCAGCGACTCCAGCGATTACCGCTACCAGTTCCTCACCGTCGCCTGGGGCTGGGCCAAGAACGACCTTTACGTCCGCAAGACCGGCGAAACGCAATTCCGCCCCGTCGCCGTCGGCCTCGAAGCCCTGACCGGCGCCGACGCCCTCGGCGACAACCTGATTATCCGCACGAACTACCAGGCCCCACGCTACCGCATCGCCATCGCACCCATCGACAAGCCCGAGCCGGACAACTGGAAGGACGTCATCCCCGAGCAGCCCGGCGTCATCAACAACTTCGAGATCGTCGATGGCAAGCTCGCCGTCCGCCTCATGGAAAACGCCTACTCGCGCCTCCGCCTGTACGAACCCAGCGGCCAACTCATCAAGGACATCGAGCTGCCCACGCTCGGCTCGGTCGGCGCCCTCAGCGCCCGGCCCGACCGCCCCGAGCTCTTTTTCGACTTCCAGTCCTTCGCCTACCCGCCCGTCGTCTTCCGCTACGACACCCGCACGCAGGCGACCACCGAAATCGACCGCATGAAGGTCAAGCTCGACCTCGACCGCTACGAGACGCGCCAGGTCTGGTTCAAATCCAAGGACGGCACGCGCGTCCCCATGTTCGTCACCCACAAGAAGGACCTCAAGCTCGACGGCAACAACCCCACCGTCCTCTACGGCTACGGCGGCTTCAAC
Source organism: uncultured Phycisphaerales bacterium (assembly GCA_903914415.1). Lineage (GTDB taxonomy): Bacteria > Planctomycetota > Phycisphaerae > UBA1845 > Fen-1342 > Fen-1342. The sequence goes on from CAIWOY010000108.1 coordinate 1,951, forward strand.
GGCAGCCAAACCCCCAGCTTCTACCGCGGCGGCATCCCCTGGCTCGACGCCGGCGGCGTGTGGGCCGTCGCCTGCATCCGCGGCGGCGGCGAATTCGGCGAGGATTGGCACAAGGCCGCCATGCTCGACAAAAAGCAGAACTGCTTCGACGACTTCATCGCCGCCGGCGAGAAGCTCATCGCCGACGGATACACCTCCAAGGAGCGGCTCGGCGCCCGCGGCGGCAGCAACGGCGGCCTGCTGACGGGTGCGATGATGGTCCAGCGGCCGGACCTGTTCCGCGCGATCGACTGCGCCGTCCCGCTGCTCGACATGGTGCGCTACCACAACTTCAAGATCGCCCGCCTGTGGATTCCCGAGTACGGCTCCGCCGAGGACCCCGACCAGTTCAAGTACCTCTACGCGTACTCGCCGTACCAGCACGTGAAGCCTGCCACGGCGTACCCGGCGGTGCTGTTCACGACCGCGGACAGCGATTCGCGCGTTGACCCCATGCACGCCCGCAAAATGGCGGCGGCCATGCAGGCGGCGACTACTTCGGACCGTCCGATCCTGCTCTGGGTGGAAACCAAAGCCGGCCACGGCGCGGGCAAGCCGCTTTCCAAGTACATCGAAGACCAGGTCGATGTGTGGACGTTCTTCATGTGGCAGCTCGGCGTGATCAAGTAGCCGTCAGCTCTCGGCTCTCAGCCGTCAGCCCTCAGCTTCGCGTGAGGCCGGTCTCTGACCGACGGCACGCAGCACCGGTTTTCGGCCGGCGCGCACAGGGGGCGCGGAAGGCGGCCAGAACCGGGTATTCCGGCGACAAGCGCGCCTTGGGTTCGGAATCAGAATGTGTTTTGGTGTCCCCGGTCCCCAGGGTGGGCGGCGTTGTGCAGGCGACGACGA
>CAIWOY010000109.1 GCA_903914415.1 uncultured Phycisphaerales bacterium
ACGGCCCAGAACGTGGCCGCCGGCACGAACCAGGACACGCCGGTGTCGGTCGCGCTCAAGGGCCAGGACGACGGCCTGCCGAACCCGCCGGGCCGGCTGGACTACATCATCGTGTCGCTGCCGCCGCACGGGACGCTGAGCGACCCGGGCGCTGGGGCGATCACGAGCCTGCCGTACACGCTGGCCGCTGGCGGCAAGAACGTGACGTACACGCCGAGCTATCACTACTTTGGCGCCGACGCGTTCAGCTTCAAGGTGAACGACGGCGGGACGCCGCCGGACGGCGGCGACTCGAACGTGGCGACGGCGACGGTGACGGTGACCGGCGTGCCGGCGGTGGTGTACAACTGGCCGCTGGACACGAGTCCGGGCTGGACGACGGCGGGCGCGTGGGCCTGCGGGCACCCGACCGGCGCCGGCAGCCACGGGCGCGATCCCAGCAACGGGCACACCGGGACCAACGTGTACGGGTACAACCTGGCCGGCGATTACACCAACAACCTGCCGGCGACGTACCTGACGACGACGGCGATCGACTGCAGCCAAGTGAGCAGCGCGCAGTTGCGGTTCTGGCGCTGGCTGGGCGTGGAAGGCAACGCCATGGACCACGCCACGGTGGAGGTCTCGAACAACGGGACGGCCTGGACGACGTTGTGGAGCAACGGCGCGGCGACGATCAGCGACCTGGCGTGGACGCCGGTGACGTTCAGCCTCGCGACGGTCGCGGACCATCAGCCGACGGTGTATGTCCGCTGGGGCATGGGTCCGACGGACTCGGCGGTGACGTATCCGGGCTGGAACATCGACGACGTGGAGTTGTGGGGTCTGGTGCCGTACGTGCCGGCGGCGTGCCCGGGTGACATGAACTGCGACGGCCGGGTGACGTTCGCGGACATCGATTGGTTCGTGGAAGCGCTGGCGGGCGAGAGCGCCTGGACGCACCCGGAGTGCGCGTGGAACCACGGCGACATCAACGGCGACGGGCACGTCACCTTCGCCGACATCGACCCGTTCGTGGCCCGCATCGGCACGACGTGCCCATAGGAACGGTCCGCGACCGCGATTTGGGGTAGGAGTCGGTACGGTGCGCCGAGTTGGTGGTCGGTAGGGCGCGTCGAGGACGCGCCCTACCGATCTGCCGAGCGGATGGGCGATACTGGGCTCGAACCAGCGACCTCGTGCATGTCGAGCACGCGCTCTAACCAACTGAGCTAATCGCCCGTGGCGCCGCCGCAGCACGGCCGGCGGCTGCCGAGTAAAATATGTTGCCGCCCGGTGCCTGGCATGTCAACCGCCGTCGCCACGACACAGCCCCCGTTCCGCTTCGATTCTGTGCTACGGCCGCGCCCGCATGAGGCAGGCGGAGACGTCCACCTGACTTTCAGTTGTGTCAGGCGCCGTAGAACCACCGTGCGCGACTCGGCGGCGTCCTCGCAACGGCCGACCCTCCTGGCGCGGCGGGATAGGCCGCAGGCGGGCGTAGCCCGTTTGTCCTTCTACGGCCGGCAGGGGCGCCGGCCGCTACATTTCCCAGCACGCCGGCCGCTACATTTTCCATCGCGCCGACCGCCACATTCTCCGGTGTGCCGAGCGTTACATTCTCTGACCCGAGATCGCACGCGGTCGCTTAGCGGATGACCGGCACGATGGGCATAAAGCACCCGACGCGCTCCTGCTGGAGCGTCGCGAGGTTGCGCAGCCCGCGCACGACCTCCTTGACCTGCTCGGGGGCCAGCTCACGCAGCAGCGGCAGGGCCGCCCGCAGCAGACTCGTCCCCTGGAGCGCGGCCTTGGGCTTCAACTCGAATTCGTCGTTCTCCGGCTGTCCCAGATGCTGAAGGAGCTGGAAGAGCGCGACGAACTCGGACGGCTTCGGCAGCGAATAGACCGGGCAGTCCTTCGCCAGCGCGGCCTTCGTGGCGGCAAAGTCGATGGCCTCCGACAGGCCGCCCAGCTTGTCCACCAACCCGAGCTTGAGCGCCTGCTCGCCGGTGTACACCCGCCCGCCGGCGAGCTCGTCAATGTCCTTCTTCAGCCGGTCGCCACGCGATGACGTGACGCGCCCCTTGAAGAGCGTGTACGTGGCGTTCATGTAGTCGGTGATCCACTTGCGCTCGTCGTCGTTCCACTTGCGGTCGAAGCTCATCAGCCCGGCGTGCTTGCCGCGGCTGAACTCCGTGGTCGTGATCCCCAGGATGCCTTCCATGAGACCTTTCCAAACGATCTTGCCGCCGACCACGCCGATCGAGCCCGTGATGGTCGAGGCCTCGGCGAAGATCGTGTCCGCGGGCACCGCGACGTAGTACCCGCCACTGCCCGCGACGGCGCCCATGCTGACGACGAGCGGCTTCTCTTCGGCACAGCGTTTGGCGGCGTCCCAGATGATGTCGCTGGCCACCACCGAGCCGCCGGGGGAGTCGATGCGCATGACTACGGCGCGGATCTTGTCGTCGGTCCGCGCCTGCTCCAGCGCGGCCCGGATGGTCGTGCTCCCGGCGGTGGACGCGGAGAACGGGCCCCGGTCGTCCTTGCCGACCATGATGCCGCCGTCGACGTAAATCAGCCCGACGCCGGGGTCCGTGGGCTCGGTGCCGCCCTTGAACATCTCAGCGATCATGCCGAACAGGGCGAACGGGTTCTCCAGGTCGACCTCCTGCTCCTGCTCCTGCCCCGGCTGGTATTTCTTGAGGACCTCGACGTCCTTGCCGAACTCCTTCTGGATCATCTTCTTGTAGGCCCCAAACGAGGAGACCTCGTCGACGAGCTTGTGCTCGAGTGCCTGCTGCGCGGTCAGCGGAGCGGCGTCCACGAGCTGGCGGACCTCGTCGGCCGTCAGGCCGCGGTTCTTGGCAATCAGCTCCACCCAGCGCTCGAATAAGCTGTCGAGCAGCCAGTTGACGTTCTCGGCGGCCTCGGGGCTGGGCTCGGTGCGCGTGAACGGCTCGAGGGCGCTCTTGTACGCGCCGCAGTGCAGCATCTCGGCCTCGACGCCGATCTTGTCCATCATTCCTTTGAAGAACGTGAGCTGGGCGTGCAGGCCCGTGATCGCCAACTCGCTGTTCTCCGCGAGCGTGATGCGGTCAGCCGCGGACGCGAGCGCGTAGGACAGGTTGCCGGCATAGTCCATGTAGCAATAGACGGGCTTGCCCTTGCTGCGGAAGGCCTGCAAGGCGCGCGTCAGCTCCTCGACCTGCGCCAGCGACATCTGGGGCTCTTCGATGATGAGCGCCAGACCGTTGATCTCGCGGTCGGCCGCCGCCGCGCGGATCGTCTTGACCCACTCGCGCAGGGTGTGGGCACTTTCCTGCCCGAACAAGCTCATGAGCCCCGCCATGTCGTTGGGCTTCTCCATCACCGGGCCGTCCAGCCGCAGCCGCAGGATTTTCTTCGCGGCCAAGGCCTCGCCGGGCCACCCGACGGCCATCAGCAGGGCAAGTATCGTTCCGGCCGTCATCGTCCGCGTCGTTCGCGTCATCGCACGATCTCCAAGTCAGTTGGTCCGAGCTCCGAGACGTGGCCGGCTACCGCCCCGCGACCGAGTTCCGCGTCGTGTGGTGGGAGAGGGCGACCACGCGCGCGATTATACGGCGGCGCGCCGCGCAACCGCGTGCGGGGAGTGTCGGAAACTGTCGCCTGAGCGGACAAAGGCGCCGCCCGACATGCGCCGGCGGCATCGGGCCAGACGCGGACGGGCGGCCGTCAGGGCTGACTCGCCGGCGCGCGCCGCTCCAGGGCGGTCTTGACGGCGTTGAGCCCGGCCTCCACCTGCGGGTTCCTGGGCGCCACCCGCTGGGCGTCCGTGAACGTCCGGAGCGCTTCGTCGAATTTGCCCTGTGCCATCAGCGTGCGGCCGAGCGCGATGTACGCGTTAACGAAGCCGGCATTAACGCGGATCGCGTCGCGGAAGCGGGCGGCCGCCTCGTCGAGCTGGCCCTGCTCGCCCAGCAGTACGCCCAGGCCGAAGTACGCGTCGGCCTGATATGGATCCACTTTCAGGCCGGCCTCGAGCACACGTTGGGCTTCGTCGGCCTTGCCAAGTCGTGCCAGCGCGCGGGCCAGGTTGCTGTACGCGATCGCGTAGGTGGGTCGCAGACGGATCGTCATACCGAAGCACCTGGTCGCTTCCTCGAACTGGCCCTGCCGGGCCAACGCCACGCCGAGGTTGTGGTACGTGACGTAGTAGCCGGGGTCGCTGGCCAGCGCCTGGCGGTACAGCTCGATAGCCTCGTCGAGACGACCCCGCTCAGCCAGATCGACGCCGAGGTGGGTGAGCATCGGAGCCGAGCGCGGCGCGATCGACAGCATGTGCCGATAGAGGCCCTCCGTGCTCTGCCAGAGTGCGAGGTGGCGCCGAGTGGCGAGGCCTTCCGCGACTCCCGCCCCAAGCACGACCACGACTACCGCGATGCGCCCGGCGCTGCGCCAGTGCTTCCAGAGCCGCGCCATGGCGAACGCCAGAAGCATGAGCAACCCGAGCGCCGGGAAGTACGCGAACTTGTCGGACGCCACGACGTTGCTGAAGCCGATGATCCCGATCGTGGGCAGCAGGGCCACGAAGAAGAACAGCCAGCTCGCCAGGAGCGACCGCGTCCAGCGCAGGGACAGCAGCAGCAGCGGGACCAGGATGGCCGTCCCGATGACGCCGGCCAGCAGCATCGGTTGCGACAGGTCAAACGGCTCCGGGATGGGATAATGCGACGACAGGTTCGCCGGCCAGAGCATCTTGCAAGGGTAGAAGATGAGATCATGGCAGAGCTTGAGCGGCACCCAGTTGGGCGGGTAGTCCTTGGGCAGGTAGATCGTCGACGTTGCGGCCTGAGACTTGTACGTGATTATGGCCGAGACGCCGGCCACGATCAGAAACGGGATCTTCTCGACCACGGCGCGCGCGCTGAGGCGGCGCAGCGGCCAGTAATCGAGAATGAGCAGCAGCAGCGGGATCGCGATCGCAGTCGGCTTGCAAAGCAGCGACAGGACGAACGCCACCAGGGCGCCGCAGTAGAGCAGCCAATTGGACTTGCGCGCGTACAGGACGAACGCAATCAGGCTCCAGAGCCCGAAGAACGCGGCGAGCGTCGTCTTCCGTTCGGCGATCCAGGGCACAGGCTCCACCGTCAGCGGGTGAACGCCGAACAGAAGCCCAATCAGGGCGGCCGCCCAGACGTTGCGGAAGAGGAGGTACAGGAACAGCGTCACGAGCACGGTGTCCAGGGTGTGCAGCGTTAGGTTCGTGCAGTGAAAAGGCCACAGATTGTCCGGCCGTCCGCCAAAGGCCCAATCCACCATCAGCGAGACCATGGTGAGCGGCTGATAGTACCCCTGCACGGTGGACGGCGCGCGCACCTCGCGAAAGAACTGGGCCACAGTGCTCCAACCGGGAGTCTGTACCAGCCGGTTCTGAATCCAGTACTCGGAGTCGTCGAAGGCAATGGCCTTTGAGGACATCGCCGGCCAGTGCACCAACAGCACGGCCGCGGCGACCAGGACACACAGGACAACCAGCACAACCCCCTGCGGCCGCCCGGGAGTCGATCCCGGGACGGCCGGGACGGACGCGGACGAGTTGAGAGGCGGAATACTCGTTTGTGGTGTTTCATTCATCGCTGGCCCTACCTCCGCGCCGATGAGCAGCGCCAATGTGCCCGAAAACGGCCGCGCGGCGCGGACCTCGACGGCGGAGCGACGCAACCATCGACGCCCCGGCAGCAGAACCTGTGGCACCCATCGCCACATCGTAGCCTGCGCGGGCTGCGTCAGCAACGGCGGCCAGGCGGCCGTGCGCCGGCTCGCCGGAGTCGGTTCCGACTTCGCGGCTTGGCGGCTTGGCGTGCGCCGGCTGCTACTGACACGTTGTCCCGATGACGGCCACGAACGGGTCGATGTCGGCGAACGTGACCGTGCCGCTGGCGTTGCAGTCGGCGTTGAGCCAGGGGCAGGTCGGGTGGGACTGATTCCAAGCCGACTCGCCGGCGAGGGCTTCGACGAACAGGTCGATGTCCGCGAACGTCACCCATCCGTCGCAGTTCATATCGCCCTTGCACAGTGCGTACGGATTGCGGGCCAGGACGACGGTGGCGTCGGTTCGGCCGTAGCCCAGGTGCTGGCCATCCAGCGAGTATTGCACCGATTGTGCGCTGGTGCCGGTCTCCTCGTCGTAGGTCTTGAGCAGCAGCCCGTCCGCTACCCGCCAGAGCTTCAGCGTCCGGTCGTCGGACCCCGCCGCCGACGCCAGCGTCAGACCGTCCGGCGAAAAGGCGACGGAATAGACCCACGTTGTGTGCCCGGTCAGCGTCCGCAGCAGCGCGCCGTCCGACACCTGCCAGAGCTTGATCGTGTGGTCCGCGCTCCCCGACGCCAGCGTCTGCCCGTCCGGGGAAAAGGCGACGCAAGCCACCATATCCGTGTGCCCCGTCAGCGTCCGCAGCAGCGCCCCGTTCAAAGTCCGCCAGAGCTTGATCGTCGTGTCATAGCTCCCCGACGCCAGCGTGTAACCGTCCGGCGAAAACGCGACGGACGACACGACGCCCAAGTGCCCCGTCAGCGTCCGCACCAGCTCCCCGTTAGAAACCCACCAGAGCTTGACCGTCGTGTCCCAGCTCCCGGACGCCAGCGTGTAACCGTCCGGCGAAAAGGCGACGGAAGTCACGCGGTCCACGTGCCCGGTCAGCGTGCGCAGCACCGACCCGAGCGCGACCTCCCAGAGCTTGATCGTCGTGTCCGAGCTTCCCGACGCCAGCGTCTGACCGTCCGGCGAAAAGGCGACGGAATTCACGAAGTCCGTGTGGTCCGTCAGCGTCCCCAGCGGCGCCCCGTTCGCAACCCGCCAGAGCTTGATCGTCGTGTCCCAACTCCCCGACGCCAGCGTGTAACCGTCCGGCGAAAAGGCGACGGAACCCACGCCTTTCGTGTGCCCGGTCAGCGTCTGCAGCAGCGTCTCCTGGTAAGGCCGCCAGAGCTTAATCGTCCGGCCATAGCTCCCGGACGCCAGCCGCTGGCCGTCCGGCAAGAAGGCAACGGAGGTTACCTGGCTCGTGTCCGTCAGCACGTGCAGTTGCGCCCCGTCGGAAACCCGCCAGACCCGGATCGTGTCGTCCGAACTCCCCGACACCACTGTTCCACTGTCCGGCGAGAAGGCGACGGAATTCACGGAGTTCGTGTGCAGGGTTAGCGTGTGCAGCAGCGCCCAGTCCGATACCCGCCAGAGCTTGACGTCGCTGTTCTCGCTTCCCGACGCCAGCGTTTCACCGTCCGGCGAGAAGGCGACCGAAAACACCGTGCCGTAAAACCCTGTCAGCGTATGCAGCAGCGCCCCGTCCGAAACCTGCCAGATCTTGACCTTCCAGTCAGCGCTCGCCGACGCCAGCGTAAAACCGTCCGGCGAAAAGGCGACGGAAGTCACCGAGAGCGTGTGCCCCGTCAGCGTCCGCACCAGCGCCCCGTTCGAAACCCGCCAAAGCTTGATCGTGTAGTCCAGGCTCCCCGACGCCAGCGTATTGCCGTCCGGCGAGAAGGCGACGGAATTCACGTCGCCGGTGTGCCCCGTCAGCGTTCGCAGCAGCGCCCCGTTCGAGACCTGCCAGAGCTTGATCGTACGATCCTCGCTCCCCGACGCCAGCGTCAGACCGTCCGGCGAAAAGGCGACGGAGTTCACCGAGAGCGTGTGCCCCGTCAGCGTCCGCACCAGCGCTCCATCCGAGAGCCGCCAGAGCTTGATCGTGTTGTCCGGATACTCGGCTCCCGACGCCAGCATCTGACCGTCGGGCGAAATCGCCACCGAATTCACCGAACCCGCATGTCCGCCCGCCATCCAGTCGATTGTCGGCCGCTCTGCCAAGCTCGTCCGGGTCACGAGGAGCACGACCAACACGGACCAGCATCCGACCGACCTGCGCTTCGAACTCTGACGTGCCATGATCGTCTCCTCTCCACCAAACAGCCTGCGGGTCGCAGACCACCTTTCATCCCGGGAAATCTTCTGAATCCCGGTCTGCTGTACAGCGAAGGGCCCGGCCGGCGGGTCCCCGTCCGCCATTCAGCAATAGAACTGAACAGTGCCGATTCTACCCCTTCTTCGGCGGAAATGTAAGGCGATTATCGGGCCGGGCGCGGTTTCGGCTGGCCGCCCGGGGGAGCGGGACGGCGGGACGCGAGGTGCAACTGGTTTGGGCCGAAGGGGTAGAAGGAAGGGACCAAGGGACCGAGGGATCAAGGGACGAAGGGGCCAAGGGGCCGGCGTGAGGACACGCCGGCTCGGCAGTCCCGGCGCGCCGGGATCGCCCTCCCGGAGCGTTGGCCGCCTGCGTGACGCCACGGCCTGGTTTCGCTAGCGCGGCGCCAGACCGTGCCACCCGGCGGTTGGAAGTGTAACATGCTGGAGATTGATGTGAACTCGATGGGTCCGGAGGCGCTGCAGGGAGCGCTCGATGTCGCACGGGGGCGGCGCAATGGGGAGCCGGTGATGCCGTCCGCTGAACTGCTGGGATTGCTCGAAGGCGCGATCGAGTGCGGGGCGTCGGATTTGCACCTGGTGCCGGGGTATGCGGCCACGTACCGCGTGCACGGGGAGATGCGGGTCGCGAACGAGGCGGTGCTCGATCCGGCCCAGACGCGCCACATGGTGGAATCGCTGGTGCCGGAGCGGTCGCGGCGGCTGCTGGAGCAGAGCAAGAACCTGGATTGCTCGGTGTCGGTGGCGCACGCGGGGACGCTGTGCCGCTTTCGCGCCAGCGTGTATCTGTCGCAGGGGGATTGGTGCGCGTGCCTGCGGTACATCCCGAACGAGATTCCGTCGTTGGAATGGCTGGGGTTTTCCGAGGAGCTGGCGCAGCGGCTCGTGGCGCACCGCAACGGGCTGGTGGTCATCACCGGCGTGACGGGGTCGGGGAAGACCGCGACGCTGGCCGCGCTCGTCAAGCTGCTGCGGCAGGACGCGAGCCACCGGGTGATCACGATCGAGGAGCCGATCGAGTACATCCACGCGCCGGGCGGCGGGGGGATCGTGACGCAGCGCGAGGTGGGGCGGGATGTGGACTCGTTCGCCGACGGCTTGAAGCACGGGCTGCGGCAGGACCCGAACGTGATCCTGGTGGGGGAGATTCGCGACCGCGAGACGGCGCAGATGGCGCTGAGCGCGGCGGAGACGGGGCACTTGATCCTCACGACGCTGCACACGCGGGACGCGAAAGGAGCATTGAGCCGGTTCGTGGACATCTTCCCGCAGGAGGCGCAGGACGACGTGCGATCGCAGCTGGCGATGAGCTTGCGGTCAGTGGTTTGCCAACACCTGCTGCCGTCGACGGACGAGAGCGGCAAGCGGGTGCTGGCGCTCGAGGTGCTGCACGTGAACCAGGCAGTGCAGGTGGCGATCCGCACGGGCAAGATCGAGACGATCGAGTCGGCGATACAGACCGGCAAGCGAGAGGGGATGATCGTGCTGGACGACGACTTGCAGCGGCTGGTGAAGGCCGGGCGAATCACGCCGGAGACGGCGCGGGACTATGCGAAGGATCCGGCGGCGATTCTCGGGTCGGGGCGGACGTGGTAGGCGGCGAAATCGCCCGCCACTCGCGTGGCGGGTTCGGATAAGGCCCACCACTTGCGTGGTGGGTTCGGATAGTGCGCGGGGGTTACCACTGCTTCAGTAGGGCGAGGCCGGTCGCGTTCGACTCCGGGTTGACGTAGGGGATGACCGTCATGCCAAACAGCTCGGGGAATTGGGCCTTGTCGTCGCGGGCGATCGACGTGCCGATGACGTAGCCGAGCATCGCGCCGAAGACGACATCGGAGAAGTCGTGCACGCGCGAGTCGACCCGCTGGTAACCCACCAGACCCGCCACCGCGAGCGAGGGCACGCCCACCCACGGCCCGTAGTACTCGTTCAGCACCGCGGCCACGGTGAAGGCGCTCGACGTATGGCCGCTCGGCCAGCCGAAGTGCTCGTTGTCGGGCGAGCGCGTGTTCGCGGCGGCTTTGAGCATGAGCGTCGTGACGCCGTTGACGGCCAGCGCCTGGGTGAGTGCCTTGGCGACCTCGTGCTCACGCATGTCCTGCGTCAGCGTGCTGCCCAGCCAGAGGACGCCGGTGGCGGCGAAGTGGGTCGCGGGGTGGCCGAGGATCTGGAGCGGTTCGCTCATGTGGCCGAGTGTGCTGTGACCCTTGGTGCGCTCGCGGACGGTGGCGTCGACGCCGGTGCCCTGGATCGCGAGGCTGGCGCCCATGGTGCCGGTGAGCGCGAGCACGTTCGGCAGGTTCCAGAAGGTGGTCTTGTAGCCGTGCCAGAAGTCGTGGCTGCCGAGCTCGAGGGCCTCGTGGCCCATCTGGTGCCAGAGGTCCTGGCGCCAGTAGCCGTCGGGCGGCGCGGGCCTGGCGGCGGCGGCCGCCGCCGTCGATTGCGTGGTCGCGGCCTGCGTGGCGGGCGGATCGTCGCGGGCGAAGGTGCCGAGCGTCAAGATGGTGTGCTCGAAGCGGTCCTTGGAGTCGGGGAGGTTGCACGTGGCCGCCGCGGTCGTCTGCACGAGCTGGTCCGCACGCTCGGCGCGGTAGTGCTCGATCGCTCCGCGCACCGCCAACTCGTTATCCGTGCGGCGCGGGCCGGTCTGACAGCCCGCGGCCAGCGCCAGACAGACCACGAATGCCGCGCGGACGTAAGCCGCATACCTGGTTGTGTGGGTGTGCTTGGGCACGACTTGACTCCAACGACAAACGGCCTCGAAAGGGACACGCGCGCGGTAATCTACCCCAGGCGGGGGCGGCTTGCACGTCGGCCCCGCAGGCGCGGTATAGTGGGGGTCACTCCCATGCCGAAGGAGACGCGATGTTGGAGCCGCAGCGAATCCGCCTGGCCAACCTCCCGACGCCGCTGGTCAAGCTGGAGCGGCTGAGCCGCGAGTTGGGCGGGGCCGAACTGTGGATGAAGCGCGACGACCTGACCGGGCTCGAAGTGTCCGGCAACAAGGTCCGCAAGCTGGAATACGTCGTAGCGGACGCGCTCGCCGGCGACTGCGACACGCTCGTGACCGAGGGGACGGCGCAGTCGAACCACTGCCGGGCGACGGCGGCGGTCTGTGCGCGGCTGGGGCTGGGGTGCCGGCTGCTGCTACGGCCCGAGGCGCCGGACAGGCCGCAGGGTAATCACCTGCTGGACGTGCTGTTCGGCGCCGAGACGCGGTCGTTTTCGCGGGCGGAGTTGGCCGCGAACCGGCAGCGGATCGTCGCGGAGACCTTGGCCGAGTTGAAGGCGGCCGGCCGCGTGCCGCGTTGGACGCCGGCGGGATCGTCCGAGCCGCTCGGCTGCTGGGGCTACATTCACGCCATGAGCGAGTTGGCGGGGCAGCTCGACGGCGCCGGGATCGACGAGTGCGACATCGTGCTCGCGGTCAGCTCGGGCGGGACCCACGCGGGGACGGTGCTGGGGACGCTCCTGAACCGGCGCGACCGCTGGCGAGTGTGGGCGGTGCCCGTGAGCGACGATGTGGCGTATCACAGGGCAAACGTCGGGCAGCTTTGTCGCGACGCGAGCGCGCGGTACGACCTGCCGGTCGAGTACCGGGACGATTTGCTGCACTTCATCGACGGGTACGTCGGCGCGGGGTACGCGATTCCGTACGCCACGGCACTTGAGGCGCTGCGGCTGGTGGCGCGGACGGAGGCGATCGTGCTAGATCCGGTGTACACGGCGAAGGCGTTCTGTGCGGTGCTCGACGGCGTGCGGAGTAGGCGGTTCGGTTTCGAGCGGCCAGTGGTGTTTGTGCACACGGGCGGGATTTTCTCGAATTTCGCGTGGCCGGAGGTTCTGCTCGGCGGTGCGTGAGCCGGGATGGCGCGTCAGGTGAGCTTGGAGGCACACCGGCAGACGAGCTGGCCGCAGCCGGGGCAGCCGGCGGTGAACTTCTTGACGGCCTCTTCCAGGTCCACGCCCTCGACATTCGCGAGGGTGACGAGCCAGGCGAGCACGTCGGCGAACTCGGCGCGGAGGTTCGCGGGGTCGTCGTTCTTAGCGATGGCGCTGGCCAGCTCGCCAACCTCCTCGGCGAACCAGAGGAAGGTCTTGGCGGCCCCGCGGGCGCGGTCCTTGTCGGAGTACATGCGGTCGATGAGTTGCTGGAATTCGCGGATGTGCACGTTGGCGTCCTCATTTCGTGCTTGCGGGGCCTGGTTGCACGCCGGGCGCGGGCTTCGCAGGGCGCGTGTTGGCACGCGTGGGTTCAACGCCCTTCCCGCAACTGCCGCAGGAAGCCGACCAGGACGGGGTGCGGGATCTTCGACAGCTTCAAGGGCGGGATGTCGTCCATCGTCAGGCGCTGGATGACTTCTTCGGCGCGGGGCATGTCCTGGCGGATTTCCGCCGCGTACTCCTGCGCCTCGCTGAGCCGGCCGGCGGCCATGCAGGCGACATACTCGACCACGAGCGTGTCCATGTCCGTTTTGAGGCGTACGTCGCCGGTGGGTTCGGGCAGGGGTGCTTTGTGGGTTTCCGGGGGCAGAGTGCCTTTCTCCCGGCGGATGCGGCGCGTCAGGTCGCGCGTTTCATCGAGGAGTTGCATACGCTTGCGCTCGTCCTCCGGGTCGAGCGGCGCCAGCTTGAGGGGCTCCAACTCGTCGTCCGGAACCGGGATGTAGACCATCTTCTGGCAGTACGGGCACTTCCCTTGCTTACCGCCGTGCTCCTTGGCCGTCTTGATCATCTTGCCGCAGTGTTCGCAGTGGAATTCGATCGCCATCGCAAAGCCCTTTTGTCGGCGTTACCGCTTCTATTGTACCGCGTTTTGGCGTCGTGCGCGGAACCAGAGGCGCGCGGGAACCTCCTTGAACGGCAGCAGCTCCCGCAAGCGGTTCTCCATGAACCGCCGGTAGTTCGTGCTAACCAGCCCGGGGTCGTTGCAGAAGAAGACGATGGTGGGCGGGGCGGTCGAGACCTGGGTGGCATAGTAGATCCGGACCTGCTTGGTGCCGTGCTTGGCGCTGGGGCCGCGGAGCGCGAGGATCGTCTGCAACGCCGCGTTGAGCGGCGCGGTCGCCACGCGCGTGTGGGCCTGGGCATGGAGGCTGAGGGCCACGTGCACGGCGGCGTCGACGTTCCGCCCGGTCTTGGCGGTGACGAAGACGGCCGGCACATGGGCGAGGGCGGGCATGACGCGGGCCAGATACTCGGCGAACTCGCGCGGCTCGGTCCGGCCGACGGCCAAGTCCCACTTGTTGACGGTGAGCACGACGGGCTTGTACTCCTCCAGGATGGCGGCGGCGAGCTTCAGGTCGGTCTCCGCGACGGGGACGGTCGCGTCGATCAGCAGCAGGACCACGTCGGCCCGCTCGATCGACCGCAGCGCGCGGGTATAGGAATAGAAGTCGATGTCGCCCATGCGGGACTTCTTGCGGACGCCGGCGGTGTCGATCGCGATAAACGCCTGGCCGGCGCGCTCGAAGCGGACGTCGACGGCATCGCGCGTCGTGCCGGGGATTTCGCTGACGATCATGCGCTCCTCGCCGGCGAGGGCGTTGACGAGCGTGCTCTTGCCGGCGTTGCGCTTGCCGACGATGGCGAGCTTCATCATGGGGGCGGGCGGCTCGGTCATGGAGGCTTCGGGCAGCAAAGCGTCCAGGCGTTCGAGCAGCTCGGTCCGGCCGTGGGCGTGGAGCGCGGAAAACGCCAGGGGCTCGCCGAATCCGAGCCGTTCGAATTGCGCTGCTTCGGCCTCGTGCCGCGGGTCGTCGACCTTGTTGGCGATGACGACCACCGGCTTGCCGAGCGGCCGCAGCAGGCCCGCCACGATCTGGTCGAGCGGGGTCAGGCCGGCGGGCGCGTCGACGACGAAGAGGATGACGTCGGCGCGCTCGAGCGCACAGCGGATCTGCTCCTCGACGTGGGTTTCGAGATGGTCGGCGTCCACGGTGCCGACGCCCCCGGTGTCGATCAACTCGAAGTACCGCTCGTCGCGGGCGATGATGACGGAGACGCGGTCGCGCGTGATGCCGGCCCGCGGATCGACGATGCTGATCCGCTCGCGGGCCAGGACGTTCAGCAACGAGCTCTTGCCGACGTTCGGGCGGCCGACAATGGCGACGACGGGCAGCGACATAGCGCGGATCATACGCGGCCGTGCGCACGAGCGGAAACGACCTCGTCGGCATCTGGGCCGTCGGCTACACGAGCTACGCGCTGCGGTCCAACGCCTCGCTGGTCGCCTGGGGCAGCAACAGCCTGGGCCAACTGAACATCCCGCCGGCCAACGACTGCATTTCCGCCGCGGCCGGCGGCTATCACGACCGTGTGCCACTGCTCTCGAGCGGTGCCGACGGTGGCATGGCCGCTTCCCACGCACCTTCGCCACCCAATCCGATCGCACGGCCACAGGGAGGTCAGTTCGCCGCAGAAACGTCTCCAAGCGGCCATGTCCCCGCGCCGGCCGGGGCTACAACGCCTGGGGCCAGACCACCCCGCCCAACCAAACCCCCCTCCCTCACAGGGAGGGGCCGGGGGAGGGTTGAACCGCCCGCCCTTCGATAATTGCCCCGACCCGCCGCCCGCCGTCAACCCCCGTCCGGAAATATCCTCACCATGGAGACACGGAGCCCCTTATTGTCTCACCGGATCGAACCCGAAGGTTCTCTGTGCCTCCGTGGTGATCCTATCCCGGCACCGCCAGCGCCTGCCCGCACTTGGGGCAGGGCCGTCGCGTCCGTCTCGCCCTACGGGGACAACGACCGTTCCGCCGGACCCAACTCGCCCGGCCCATTCAGCATCATCTCGATACGCTTCTCATGCACCTTTCTCCGCGCCAGTAGTTCGCTCGCCCCCGGAAGATCCAATTCCATTCGCGCAATCTGAGTCGCCGTCCATCCCTCCACCTTCTTCTCCAGTTCCCGCGTTTCCACATTTTGCAGCCGACCGATGTCTCCGGGGCCTGGTGCTCCGCTGTGAATCGAACTGATGGCCCCGCTCTTGCTTCGCCAGTACATCCCGATCCGCACCTCCGATATCCGAAAATCCCCGCTTTGCATGTTTGGATCGTGCGCGTAGCGGTAGCACTGACACGCGAATACCATCGCCCGACGCGTTCCGGCGTCCAGTAGAAACCAATCTCCAACCCCGAATGAACCGATCAGGTGCGACTCCTCTACCTCCATCGAGTAGCGACATTCGAACGCCCAGCGCTCCGGCCGCGCCCCCGCAGGGGCGACCACGGCGCCAGCCTCCACCAGTTGATCGAACACCGGCATGAATAACTTGCAAATCCGCTCATTGCTCGCGCCGCGCTCCCGCCTTTGATCTTCCCGCATCGTCGCCAGGAAAACCTCAACCTTCATTTGGCTCCCAAGTTCCTTCGTGAGATCACACCGCTTCCGAAGCCGAAAAAACCTAGCGTTCCCCATCGCATCGGCCCCGCGCCCGAGCCATTTCTCCGCCGCCATCATCTGCGCATCGAACTCGCCCGCTCGAAGACCGGCTATCGCGGCATCCGCCGCGTCGAGTGACCGTCCGACCTCTTCCGCGGCCATGTCCCCACTGCGGCGCTGCCACCAGCCGATCGCCCACGCCGCTGTTGCCCCGCAAGCCGCCACCGCAATGATGCAGGCGATTGCGATCGAGACCGCACGGCGATGGCCGATCAATCTTCCGAACATCCGAGCCGGTCCCGCCGGCACTTCCGCGCGCCGCCAGGCCGCGAACTCGCGCGCCGCCGCATCGCCTCTTTCATCCTCGCTGGCCATCATCCGTACCCGTGAAAATCCCTACAATCCCCGCTCTTTTCTGGAATCCACTTGCATCCGGCCGCTTCTCACGTTACCCTTTCCTCCAGATCGCCGCAACAGGGGAACGGAGCCCACTGCCGCCGATGCCAGCCCGACCCGCCGAGCGGTGGCCACGGAATCGTGCCGCCAGCGCCAGCAGCGTAGGAGTAGACCGTGAAAGCTCTCGCGCGCCGGAAAGCAGGTGGCTGAGGTCACGGTCGGGAGATCCCGCCGGAGGCGAGGAGGGCGATAGACGATATTTGCCCATCTTAACACCCCAATGGTCCAGCAACCGCTCCCGGTGCACCGCTCCGCACTGCGCGCCGCCCGCGACCAGCGCTCGACCGCCCCTCGCTCGCGGGTCGAGGAGTGCACTCTAGGACCTCTAGACTCGCGACAAACGTGTCGTACTGTCGCGAAAACGCCCTTTTCGCCCCGCCCCCTCATTGTTCTCCCAAGTCTCGCAGCCGCCTTAAGTTGCGCCGCTTCCGCCCTCCGTCCGGCGCATTACCGGGTATTACTTTCCGCACCTCCGTGCGCGGTCTCGGTGCGCATTTCCGCGCACGCGCGCTTCCGCTCTTAACCAGCGTCCCCTCCGTCCCTTGCGTCAGTTTTTGTCCACGCGACAAAAGCGCATCTTTTCTCTGCGCGTGCGGCCGCTCGCCCCCGCCGCTCTCAAATCTGAGATTTGAGATTTGCGATCCGCCTTCCCCCGCCGCCCCCCGGACCCCGCACACCGTCGCTCCCCGCCCGCCCGCGAGGCCCTTTGTGCCCGTCCCGGCTCCTGCTACCCTGCGCGTACGTGGGTTTGCGCGTCGAATAGCCGCCGGCCCCGCAGGTATCGGTCGCACGTCGACCGCACGTACAAAGGGTGCGCGAATGAGCGCAGGAGGACTCCTCGGCGACTCGTGTCCCGCGCGCGAGCGGAACATCGGCAACACGCCTTACCGTGAGCAACACGGTGACTGAATCGTCTCCCACGAACTCAGATGTGTGCGGTCGGTGCCAGCGCACGCCCGCGCGTGGCGAGCCGCTGTTCCTCGTAGAGGGCGGCACAAGGGCCGTGTGTCGCGAGTGTCATGACGACATCGAGCCCACGTGCCCCTACTGCCAAAGTCGGCTTAAGAAACGCCCCAAGGCGTCTGCCAAGTGCCGCAATTGCGGCAGATTCGTACTCGTCAATGTCAAACAACGCCTGTTCGACTCTACAATCCTGACGGCCAAGCAGGCAGAGGAAGCAAGGCTTGTAAGGCGGCTGTTTTACGCGGGCGGGATTTCGGACGAGACGTATCTGCAGCACAAAGAAGCGCTGCGGGCGCGCACAGGAGTGGATCCAACGCCAGGAGACCTTGAACGCGAGCTTCAGCCGCAGATCGAACGGCACCAGACCCAAAGCCGGGTTCTCCGTTTCATGGAGTCACTCGGCGCATCGGTGGCGGACTACGAGCGCCACGAGGCGTTGTTACAGGGGCGTCCGGGGCGCGGCCCCGTGTCCGAGCAGATCAGGCAGTCCCTATGGCAGGAGCTACTCGAGAGGTCGTCCAAACCCGAGTACGTGTACCAAGCGCTTGCCCACGATCAACATCTAAACGGCGAGAATCCATACGATGCAAAGCGTGCGGCTGCGCTCATCAAGTTGAACAAGATGCTTGAGATCGGCATCGCTTCCGTTCGGATCATGGCGGCGTCCGATTCATGCGCACGCTGTCGCAAGCAGAATGGTCGCGTGCTCAGCATCAAGGAGGCGATTCGGCGCCCCCCGATTCCGTGCAAGGGCTGCACGTTCGGCCGTAGCGAGTCCGAGCCCTTCGGCTGGTGCAGGTGCTTGTACTTCTCCAGCCGAGAAGGTCGATGAGCTACTGCGGTCCCCCGCGCGGGACGTGCGCCCGTGTCACGTTCGCGGCTGTCTTCCCGCCCCGAGCGGCCACCGCGCCCCTCGCCCCACTCAATCTGCGTAATCGGCGCAATCTGCGGACCACGCTCTTCGCGACCTCGGCGGTCTTGCTTGTTTTTCGTGCCATCGCGAACGCAGGCCCCCTCTTCGCGGTGTCTCGGTGCCTCTGTGGTGGTCTTCTACTCGCGTTCGCCCCCTGCGCCCTTGTGTCGGCCTTTCTTTTCTCCACTCCCTAGGACCACCTTCGCGTTTCCTCCGCCTCTCAGCGTCTCTCTGCGGTTGCCTTTCTCCGCCAGAATCCGCCAGAATCGCGCACCCGCCGTCAATCTCCGCCACCAGCCAACACCATCGCCCCTTCGCCTTGCTTTACTCCATTCCCGAGTAATACTATCAGTGCTCACGCAGTGCCAGAGCCTGCCTTGACGGCCCGCTCGGCGGTGTGGCACCGGCCCCCAGCCGGTGAACCGTGCACCCCACACCCGCTGACCCGGTTCGAG
>CAIWOY010000110.1 GCA_903914415.1 uncultured Phycisphaerales bacterium
AAGCGTCGACCGCATCCGCAGCGCGCTCAGCAACTCCGGCTTCGCGTCGCCGCGGACACGGAGCACGATCAACCTCGCCCCCGCCGACGTGAAGAAAGAGGGGCCGGCGTTCGACCTGCCGATCGCGCTGTGCATGTTGCTGGCCGACGACCAACTCCGCAGCGACATCGCCGACCAGTATCTGATCGCGGGCGAGTTGGCGCTGGACGGCCGCGTGCGTTCGATCAAGGGGGCGCTCTCGATGTCGATCCTGGCGCGCGATACCGGCTTCCGCGGCCTGATCGTCGCGCGCGAGAACGCCGAAGAGGCGGCGGTCGTGCAGGATATCGAGGTGTATGCCGTCAGCTCGTTGACGGAAGCGGTCGGGTTCCTCGCCGGGCAGCTTCCGCTGGAACCGACGACGGTAGACCTCGAGAAGCTGTTCGCGGCGGCGGCGCGGTACGAAGTCGACTTCAGCGACGTCCGCGGCCAGGAGCACGTGAAGCGGGCGCTGCTGATCACGGCGGCGGGGCGGCACAACGTGCTGATGATCGGTCCGCCGGGGACGGGCAAGACGATGCTGGCCAGGCGGCTGCCGACGATTCTGCCGCCGCTGTCGCTGTTGGAATCGCTGGAGACGACGCGCATCTACTCGGCGGCGGGCAAGCTGCCGGCCGGCACCGGCCTGCTGGCGACGCGGCCGGTGCGGCAGCCGCACCATTCGATCAGCACGCCGGCGCTGGTCGGCGGCGGGACGATCCCGAACGCGGGGGAGGTGTCGCTCGCGCATCACGGCGTGCTGTTTCTCGATGAGTTCCCGGAGTTCAACCGTAGCGTGCTGGAGTCGCTGCGCCAGGTGATCGAGGACGGGACGGTCACGGTGGCGCGGAGCCACAGCTCGGTGCAGTTCCCCGCGGACTTCGTGCTGGTCGCGGCCATGAACCCCTGTCCGTGCGGGTACTTCACCGACCCGCGGAAGCCGTGCAAGTGCTCGGCACCGCAGATCGACCGGTACCTGGCGCGTATCTCGGGCCCGCTGCTGGAGCGGATCGACATTCACATCGAGGTTCCGGCGGTGCCGATCGCGGCGCTGCGCGATGTGCAACCTGGCACGGACAGCGCGACGATGCGCACGCAGATAGGCCGGGCGCTGGCGGCGCAGCGCGCGCGGTTTGGCGAGAGCTCGACCAAGACGAATGGGCGGATGACGTCGCGGGAGATTCGCAAGCACGCAGCGGTGGACGCGGAGGGCGAGCGGCTGCTGCGGCAAGCGGTCAGCGAGCTGGGGCTGTCCGCCCGCGCGCACGACAAAGTGCTGCGCGTGGCCCGTACGATCGCCGACCTGGCCGGCGAAGAGCGCGTCAGCGTGACGCACCTGTCGGAGGCGATCCAGTACCGCCGGCTCGACCGGAGCCTGTAGCGGGACGAATGGCTCGCGAGGTCATGTGCAGCCCCGCGAGTGCGGCGCGCCGGCGAGCAGAGGACACAAGGCCGACGGCGGCGACCGCATGGCATGGTTACGGGCCGCCGCCGTCTTCGTCGTGCCTCGTTGGGCAATATCGTATGTTCCATGCGTTAGGTTGCACGTTCCCGGGCAGACTGAGTTGCTGACCCGTCATGAGGCTCCAAGAGAGGGACACGCACTATGAACAAGCACGCCATGGCGTATCGACTGGTTACGGCGGCGCTGGTTGGGATCCTCGTGTTCGCCGCCTGCATGGGGCTGACCTCGGGCGTCCGCCGGTTGGGTTGGTCGACGTCGCCGGTGACCGATCAACTCTGGCTCAAGCTCGCGCTGATCGTGATTTCCGGAGCGATCTTCGCGGTGCTACGGCGGCCGTGGAGCGAGTTCGGGCTGGTCAGGCCCCGTTGGGGGCGCGGCGATGCGTGGTGGTTCGTCCTGGCGGCCGTCGCGATGGCCGTAGTGTCGATGGTCATGGTCCTCTTGGGCGAGCGACATCCGCTGGCGCGCGAACTCTCCTTCCTGCAGATCGTGCTCGTCGTGTGGCTGCTGAGCAGCGTGGCGGAGGAGGTTTTCGTGCGCGGGCTGGTCCAGGGATTGGCGACGCCCGGCGGGGCGATCGGCGCGCGAACCGGCCGGCTGCTTCCGCCCGTCGTCCTTTCGGCCGCGTTCTTCGCGGCCATGCACGTGCCGCTGGTCTGGCGCGGGGCGGGGGTGCGCGGCGGGTTGATCATCGTGGCCACCATGTTCGTCGTCGGCTGGGCGGCAGCCGAGTTGCGTGCTCGCACGGGCAGCCTGCTGCCGGCGGTGCTGGCGCACATTGGCGGCAACGTCGCGGGGGTGCCCGGCGGAATCCTCGGTGTGGTGATCTACCGGTTGGTCCACGGCCAGATGCCGGACTTGACCGGCGGCTGAGTCACGGCGCAAAGCGCGCAAATCGCGTTGTTTCGCGGCTTTCGGCGGCTGGATAGAAGTCTGTAGCCGGTCGGGCCCATAACGAGGGGGATGCGTCGGCAGGCGGACGCCGTCGCGCCCATTCAGCGCTGGTGGGGGTTTGGACCGCCGGCCGGAGAGAGGCAGGGGTTTCCGGCAAACCATGCCGGTGCGGAAACCCCGCGCTCGCGCTTGGGGCTCTGAAAGACGGCTCGCCGTGGGCGTCAGCCGGGCGCTTGCTCAAGACCCGCCGGGGAGCGACTGGAACGTGGCGAAGTCTGCCAGGTCCACATCGGAGTCGTCGTTCAAGTCGGAAGCGGCGAAGAGCACAGGATCGCACCCCGGGGGTGGCGTGGACACGTCTGGGCCGTTCACGCACTGGGCGAAGAGCGCCAGGTCGCTGTGGTTCACAAGGCCGTCGGAGTTCAGGTCGCCCCGCGGCGGGACGACGAACGTGATGACCCCGTTGCCGCCGGCCAGGCCGTTGCCGCTCGGAAGCGAGGCGGTGCTGGCGGGGTTGGCGATCTCGCCGTCGAGTTGAATGCTCGCGGCTGTCGTCCTGATGGTGTCCTTGACCGTGAGCGTGTAGGCGCCGCCCGGCAGGGGGGCGCCGCAGTTCAGGGTCGCGGTGAAGTTCGTGGCCGAGTAGCTGAGCGTGAACGGGACGGCCCCGGATGCGGACGCGAGGACGAAATCGGAGGCGGCCGCCGAGACATTCTCGCTGAAGGTGATCGTCACCGCCGACGGGGCGGAGGCAAGCGGCACGACGGCCCCGGGCAGCGGGGTGGTCTGCACAAGCTTAGCCGGTCCGTTCACGTAGCTCTCTGACGTCTTCGCGGTCGTGAGAATCCAGGCGTTCTCGTCGAGCATAATCGACGTCGCGGGCGCGGCGATCGGGACGACGAACCACTGGCTCAGGGCGTTGTCGAAGATCGTGTAGGTCTGGTTCCCGCTGGCGAAGTTCACGCGGACGTCGATGGGCATGGTATAGGTGCCGTAGCTCGTCGACTGGGTCTGGCGGACGCGCAGCCGGAGGTAGTTTTGCCCGTTGATGTTCGCGGTCTGCCAGCCGGAGGCGTACGCGGGGGCGCCGATGCCGTAGACCCACTCGTTGAAGAACCAGGAAAGGTCCTGGCCGTAGGCGGCTGCGGCTTTCGCGGCGAACTGGTCGGTCGTCGCGGCGGAGCCCTCGTACGCGGTGCGGTAGGTCGTCAGGGTGTTGAAGAACGCGGTATCGCCGACCACGTGGCGGAGCTGATGCAGCACCCAGCCGGCTTTGTAGTAGCTGAAATCGGCGCTGAAAATGCGGTTGGCGTCCGTGGTGTCGTAGCAGTAGACGCTGCCGTTCACCGTGCTGGGCCGACGGAGGGCCATCGCGCTGAACAACGCCTGCAGGCCGGTCGAGCCGGGCTTGCGCTCGTACCACAGCGCTTCGGAGTAGTCGGCGAAGCCCTCGTTGAGCCAGATGTCGTTCCAGGTCTTGCACGTCACCGCATCGCCCCACCACTGGTGGCTCAGCTCGTGGACGGTGACCGACTCATCGAACACGCCCTCGCCCGTGTTGGTCTGATGCTCCATGCCGCCGCTGAAAGCGAACTGGTAGATCCCGTACTTTTCGTTGATGAAGGGGTACAGGCCGTAGATCGTGCGGTAGACGGCGAGCGCGGTGAGGCAGATTTGCCAGGACGTGCGGTGCGAGGTGGTATCGCTGGCCGGGTAGATGTTGAACTCGACGGGCATCGTGCCGGTGCCGTAGTCGTAGATTTGCGTCCACGTGTTGTAGTTCGTGGTGGAGAAGCAGACGAGATACGGGGCAATCGGGTAGTTGGTAGCCCACCGATAGCGTTTGCGACTGCCCGAAAGCGTGTCAGTGCTCACCAGCACGCCGTTGGAAACCGTTCGCAGCGTGTTGGGCGCCGTGACCGCCAGCTCCACGGTCGCCTTGTCGCTGTTGTCGCCCGACAGGCCGGCGTCGCCGTCCTTCACCGGCCACCACGTGTACGCGTAGTACGGCTCGCTCAGCGTGAAGACCAGGGGCTGGCCGTTCTGCGTCGTGAAATTGATCGACCCGAAGCCGACGGAAACGACGGTGCCGCTGTAGGTGACCGTCAGGGTGAACTCCTGGCCGGCGTTGCAGGCATGATCGAGCGTGACGACCCGCGTGGTCGTGCTGGCCGTCGTCACGGTCACGGGCGTCGTGCCGTTGATCACGGCGGAGCAAGCGAACTGGGTCCGAAGGCGGAACGTGAACTGCGTGAGGCCGTTGATCAGGCTCCGCACGGTCATCGTGTTTGTGCCGGCTATGTGCGAGGTGCTCGGCACGATCTCGATATCGAGGTTGTAGTGCAGGACGTCTGTGTCGCCGAGCGCTTCGCGTTCGGCCGCCAGACTCTGCTCGTCGCTGGGCGGCAGGCCAGCCAGGAAGCGGGCGACGAGCGCTTGGCCCTTACCGCAGCCGACAATCGGCCCGCCGTCGTCGTCGGTAGCGCACGGAATGGCCGGCGGCGGCTGCGGCTCCGCCAAGAGGGCGTCCTGCGCCACGGCCCCAGTGAGGGCACCGATCGTGACCAGAGCCGCAATAATCACTCCCCGGGCGACGCAAAGCCGCACGCTACGCATGAGAACGCTCCGTTTCCACCTTCCGGATAATCGGCTTACAGGAAGCCACTACTTCTCGGATACGCCCCGCGGCGCTTGAAGTCAAGGAAAATGTCGGTGGAATGGGCGAACGGGC
>CAIWOY010000111.1 GCA_903914415.1 uncultured Phycisphaerales bacterium
ATGTACCCCCGGGCGCGCGGCTGAGCAACCGAGCCGGACGACCAACAGGCGCGTCCGCCGCTATGGCTTAGGCGGCGGCTCGGCCTGGACCTTGTGATCTTCCAGCGGCTGGCCGTCGGGGTCGCGGACGGCGCACGAGACGGCCCACGGGCCGTCGGCCTCCACCACCTTCACCAGCAGCGTGTTCCAACCCGCGTCCAGCTTGATCGGCGTCTTGTCGCGCAGGGTCTCGTGCGCCCGGCGGCCGTTGAACTCATAGACCAGGCGGCCGTTGAGCCAGACCTTGGCGCCGTCGTCGCTGCCGAGCTCGAGGCGCGCGTCACGCGCCTCCGCG
Organism: uncultured Phycisphaerales bacterium; assembly: GCA_903914415.1. Lineage (GTDB taxonomy): Bacteria > Planctomycetota > Phycisphaerae > UBA1845 > Fen-1342 > Fen-1342. Next base: position 335 of record CAIWOY010000111.1, read on the forward strand.
GACCACACCGCCGCCCGCAAGTAGACGCAGCGGTCCTGCCCGTCGTCGGTCTTCGTCAGGTCGAAGACCCACGGCGCCCCATCGTTCGTGATTGGCAGAGGTTTCCACTCCACGCCGGCGGCCCCGGGCACCTCCGGCGGGAACGCGTGGTCCTGAACATAGGTCCAGTCCTGGCCGGCCTCGAAATACGGTCCCGCGCTCTGCCAGGTCGCGATTTTCCCGTTCGCGTCGCGAATCTGATCGAGGGTCTTCCGGGCGTCGTCGCGCGTCTTGTCGTTCTGCGTCTTGTCCGCGAGGCTGCGCAAGGCGGCGTTCGCCTCCTCGCGGTGCCAGGGCGCCAAACGCCCGGCCGCCGTGATCACGCCGGACTCCGCTTCCGCCCGCAGGGCGTCGTCGTCCAGGTACTGCTCGAGGAACGGCAGGACGCTGAGATCGCGGACCTTCGCCACGCCGCCGAGGACCTGCTTCTTCTCTTCCGGGCGCTGGGCGAGCGACATGGCGGTTTGATACAGCTGCGCGGTGGCGGCGGCGGGCCGGTCGCTGGGGACATCGAGCAGGCGAATGTAGCCCTGGAGCGCCAGCACGCGGTGCGTCTTGTTCTCGCTGTGTTGGGCGATGTCCAGGAGGTCGTCGAGCGCCTCGGCGCCGGGCCACCGGGCCAGGGCGCGGACGGCGGCGTCGACGATGTCCGCGTCATCCGCGTGCCGCGCGTCCCGGATCTTCGCCAGCGCCGCCGTGCCGCCGACGCGCCCGAGCACGTGGAGCAGCGCGACGCGTACGGACGGGGTGGCCTCGTCCCAGGCGGCGAGCGCGGCCGGCGCCCGCTGCTGGGCGTCCGCAATCCGCTGGCAGACGGCGACGACCGCATTTTCGGCCGCGTCGCGCACGCTGTCGGGCTCGGCGGTCAGCAGCAGCTTCACGAGCGCCGGGGCGTCGTCGTCGCGGCCGAGTTGGCCGAGCGCCTCGAAAGCGGCGAGGCGGACGGACTCGTCTTCGTGGTGCGCCTGGGCGAGCAACACGGGCAGGGCGTCCGTACACCGGCGGGCCGCGAGCGCCCGAATCAGCTCGACGCGCAGCTTGGGCTCGGCTTTCGCCAGCGACATCAGCAACAGCTTGTCGGTCCCGCCGGCATGCAAGCGGGCCAGAGCCCGGCGGGCTGCATCGCGTTCCGCACCCTCGGTCGCGGCCGCGGTTTGCACGAGCAGCAAAGCCGACCGTTCATCCCCGAGTTCCTGCAGCGCTTGCAGAGCCGCCAGGCGAACGGGCGCATCCTTGCAGAGCAGCGCTGCTTCGGCCACCGCGACACGCAGCGGTCCGCCGCCGGCCGGCGCGGGCTGCGCCAGGACCCGCAGGATGAGGACCTGGGACGCGCTCGACACGTCGGGGAAGGTGTTCGCCAGAATGTCCGTCAGCGGCTCGCTCGGGAGCGCGGCGAGGTGGTCGGCCGCCGCGGCCCGCAACGCACGGTCGCCGGTGTCATCCGCCATGATGCCGATGAGCATCGGCACCGTCTCCTCGCCGTGCGCCGCGACCAGGCCGTGCAGGGCGGCGATGCGCACCGGGGGAACTTCGGCCGACATGAACACGTCCGTGTAGATGGTCGCGGCGCCCTCGATGTCGCCGCGCTGCAAGAGACGGTCGGCCGCCCGCAGCAGCGCTTCGGCCACGGGCACACGCACCTCGGCGGGCGCATCGCTCCAGCAGCGCGGCAACGTCGTCAGCGCCGTCGGGCCCCCGATGTCGCCCAGTGCCGCGACGGCGGCCCGCACGACCGCCGGGTCCTTGGCCTGGATGAAGGCGGCGAGCTGCGGGGCGCTGGCGTCATCGCCGCGGGCCGCGAGGGCGTTGATCAGGGCGACTTGCCAGGGCGGGTCTTTCGCTTTTTCCAGGGCGTCGCGGAGCGCGGCGGCCGCGGCGAGGCTGGGGTTGTTCTGCAGCGCACGCCGGGCGAGGTCGCGGATTTCGCCGTCCTCGTCGGCCAGCAGCGGAGCGAGGGCCGCGACGGACTCCGGCCCCGACAGGCGTTCGAGCTGGCGCAGCAGCCAGACGCGGGCGGGCTTGGCGGTCTGCGAGCCGAGGCGCCCCGCGACGGCCTCACACAAGGTCCGCCGCTCCACGTCCGCACCCGGCCGGCCGACGTAGAAGCAGATCTTCTCGAAGCTCTGCTGCGGCGCCTCGCGGTCGGGCAGCGCCTCCGCCCCCATCCCCGGCAGCAAGGCATCCAGCGCGCGCGCGTAGTCGGCGGCGAACTGCTCGGGCGTACGCGGCGGCGCGGCGCTCTGGCCACTGAGTTGCTTGATGAGGTCAGCGACGTCGGCGGCGGGTCGGCTCTGGCCGGCCACGAGGCCGAGCAGGACGATCAGCGGAAGTGATTGGTACGGTCGCACGAGAATGCTCCCTTTGAGCACACGGGCGGATCGTGCCCGCCCGCATCTTCTTCCTACAGTCGCCACGGGGCGCGCTTCGGGCGGTCCAGCCACCGGGCGGCGACCTCGTCGCCGACGATCTGCTGCTTGGCCGGATCCCACTTGATCGCTCGGCCGAGCCACCAGGCAATGTTGCCGAGATGACAGACGGTGACTGAGCTGGCACCGATGCCCACGTCGCAAATCGGCCGCTGCCGCGAACGGATGCAGTTGAACCAGTCCTGGTGGTGCCCGGGGCTCTCGTACAGGTGCACGTCGTTGGGGCCGAGCGGCTCCTGGCCGATGCTGTCCGGCCAGGTCTTGAAGTACCCGCGATTCACCTCGATTTTGCCGTCGGTGCCGGTGAACAGCACGCCGTTCGCGCCGCCGTGATACATCACGACCCCGCTCGCGTACTTGTAGGTGAGCGTGCGGGCCTCGGCGATGTCGGGCGGGATGACCTCGGCCGGCCCCCACCCGTCCATTCCCATGCCCCACTGGGCGATGTCGAAGTGATGGGCGCCCCAGTCGGTCATCATGCCGCCGGAGTACTCGCGAATCAGCCGCCAGCCGCCGCTGTAGCTGCCGCTGCAGCGCTCGCCGTTGTAGGGGTACCACGGGCTCGGGCCGAGCCAGCGGTCCCAGTCCATGCCGTCTGGAACCGGCTCCTCGGGCAGGTACTTCTCGCTCGACGGGCCGGCGATGCCGACGTGCACGGTTTGCAGCTTGCCGATGCGTCCGCTGCGGACCAGCTCGCACGCGAGGCGGAAGTTGCCGTCCGAGCGCTGCTGGCTGCCCGTTTGGAACACCCGGCCGTATTGACGGGCCGCCGCCGCCATCGCCCACGCCTCGCGGATGGTCAGCGACAGCGGCTTCTCGCAGTACACGTCCTTGCCCGCGCGGCACGCGGCGATGGCCACCAGGGCGTGCCAGTGATCGGGGACGGCGATCAGCACGGCGTCGACGTCGTCGCGGGCCAGCACAGCCTCGTACTCGTTGTACGTGTCGCAGCCCTTGTATGTGCCGTCGGTCTTCTCGGCGGCATACGCCTCCTCGACCTTTTTCTGGGCTTCCTCGCGCTTGTCGCGCCGGACGTCGCAGACGGCGAGAATCTGGACCTCGCGGTCATTGACGAGGTTGTTCAGGTGGCCGCCACCCATGTTGCCGATGCCGATCATACCGAGCGTGATCCGCTCGCTGGCCGCCATGCGGCCCCAGGCCCGGGCCGAGAGCAGGTAGGGGGCCGCCGCGACCGCCGCCGCCCCGGTGAGGAACCGCCGACGCGAAACGCGCGTGGGTGTGGTCATCTTCGAGTCCCTTGCGTAATCCTACGGTAGTGCGAAGTTAAACTTCGCACTACCTTCACGCCGCGCCCGGTTGATTCGCCGGGCGGCATGCGCGCGTGAGCTTACCGCGCGAGGGCGCGGGCTGAAAGCGTGGCGTTCGGCGCACCCGGTTCACCCTGGCTCAAGCGCGCCCCCGAACATGATTACCGTCACTGGGCCAACTGCTCGGCGAGTTCGGCGGGGGTGGTGACCGGAGGGCGGCAGGTGGAGTTGCGACAAGCATAGGCCGCGGGTTTGCCCGCGACGAGCGCGCGGTTCGCGAGGAGGGGCGACGAAACGTGATCGGCAGGACAATTGGGGTTGAGGAGCATGAGCACGCGGTTTGGGAGGTAGGTTTGGTAGACTTGGTGCAGGAGTGCTTGTGTCTCGGGCTGCGACGGGTCGCCGACGATCGCAATTCGGACCGGCCCGGCGCGCGCGAAATCGACGCCGGCCAGAAAACGCTCGGAAGACCACGGCGAGCGCGTCACGTCGCCCGCAAATGTGGACATGGTGCGGTCCGCGAGCGCCCGCAGCTCGCCGTCTCCGAGCAGCGCCGCCAGTCGCAGCAGGTTCATGAGCTGCACGGAGTTGCCCGAAGGCGTGGCGTTGTCGCGAACGTCCCGGCTGCGGGCGAGCAGCGGCTCGTGGTCATCGGACGTGAAGTAGAAGCCTCCGCCGTCGCGGTCCCAGAATTGGGCGATCACCGTGCGATTCAGCTCGACCGCCCGATCCAGCCACCGTCGCTCGAACGTCGCCTCGTATAGCTCGATGAGCCCCTCGATCAAGCACGCATAGTCGCTCAGGAACGCGGTTTCGGTCGTGCGGCCGTCACGCGCGGACCGCACGAGCCGGCCCTGCCGGCACTGGTTCTCCAGGACGAAAACCGCGGCCCCGCTGGCGGCGCGGATGTATTTCGGCTCGGCGAGCACACACCCGCCGCGGGCCAGGCTGGCGATCATCAGCCCGTTCCACTCACACAGAATCTTGTCGTCCACGGCCGGCGGCACGCGCCGGGCCCGCGCCGCGAGGAGTTTCTCCTTGGCATTGCCGACCCGCTGGTGAAGCTCCTCCACGGTAATGCCGTACAGCCGCGCGCAGCATTCCTCGTCGCGCAGCAGGCGTGGGACGCTCTGGGCCGCGCCCGGATCGCGCGCATCCCGCCAGTTCCCGCTGGCGCTGATGTCATAGCACGCGCAGAACTTCTCGCCGCACTCCGGGCCCAGAACGTCGAGCACTTCGCTGGGCGCCCAGGTGTAGTAGCGGCCCTCGCGGTCCTCGCTGTCGGCGTCGCGCGCGCTGTAGAACCCCCCGCCGGGCGCGTGCAGGTCGGCCAGCACGTAGTCGAGGATCTCGCGGGCGATGCGGGCGTAAAGCGGTTTCTTCGTGAGCTGAAAGGCGTCGAGGTAGATGCGGCTGACGAGCGCCTGGTCGTAGAGCATCTTCTCGAAGTGCGGCACGTGCCACTCGACGTCGGTGCTGTAGCGATGGATGCCGCCGCCGAGCTGGTCGTAGATCCCGCCCTGGGCCATGTGCACCAGGGTCAGCTCGACCAGGGCGAGCAGTTGCAGACGGCGGGCACTGCCGTCGACTCGCCGTACCGCGGAGCGTAACAGCAGGTCCATCGCCATGCTGGGCGGAAACTTGTTGGACCCGCCGCTGACGAGCCCGCCGCTGGTCTCGTCAAACGCCGCGCCGATCTTCTCCGCGGCCTCGTCGACGATGGCGAGGGTCAGCTCCGCGCCGTCGGCCGGACGGACCAGCAGGCTCTGGCGCACGGCGTTGGCGAGCTGGCCGGCCTGCTCGGCAATCTCGGCGCGGCGCTGCTGCCAGGCGAGCCCGATCTTCGCACACAGCTCGCGGAAGCCCGGCCGCCCGTAGCTCGCGGCCGGGGGGAAATAGGTGCCGGCGCAGAAGGGGCGGAGGTCGGGGGTCAGCCAGACGCTCATCGGCCAGCCGCCCTGCCCCTCATTGAGGATCAGCGTGGCCTGCATGTAGATTTCGTCGAGGTCCGGCCGCTCCTCGCGATCGACCTTGACGTTGACGAACAGGTCGTTCATCACGGCCGCCACGTGCGGGTCCTCGAAGCTCTCGCGGGCCATGACGTGGCACCAGTGGCAGGCGGAATAGCCGATGCTCAGGAAGACGGGTTTGTCCTCGCGGCGGGCTTTCGCGAAGGCTTCGGTCCCCCATTCGTACCACTCGACCGGGTTGTGAGCGTGTTGCTGAAGGTAAGGCGAGGTGGCGCGCGCGAGTCGGTTCGCGGGAACCGGTGCGGTTGTTGCGGTCATCGTCTGCCTCGCCTCCCGCGTGAGGGCGCTCGTGGTCGCGGCCACAAGCGCCGGCAACACCTGGGCGCAGAGCGGAGTCTCTCCGGTCGCCGTCTCCTCGCGCAGCGGCCGGCCCTGTCGCCTCTATGGATTCTTCCCGCCACCCGTGCGAAGTCAACCGCGGCCGGCGTGAATCGGGACGGAGGGGTGGGTGCGGGGATCGGCGGCGAACGGCACGGTCTGGCGAAGCGTGACGCAGCCAGGTAGTGGCGGCCACAGCACGGCCCAGCGTCGCGGCGGCCACCTTGGCACCGCACAACGACGCTCGGCGACGCTGGACCGTGCCACCGCCGCCCAAAGCGCAGGGCGTCCGCGGGAAGCGGGAGCGCTGGTTATCGGGCAACAGATCGCGCGGTTGGGCGGGAACGGCGTGACGGGTGACCGGCGCGCAGCGCGGTGACCGCGACAGACAATACGGCAGAAATGCCTACGTCGTCGTGCGAGCACGGGGGTCAACTCCGGTGCTGCGTGGACGATAAGGCGCATAGTACCAGTCGCAGCCCCGGTCCGTACCCGGCGTGCGGCGTGCCGCTCGGGTCTGGTGTCCAAGCATAAGGAACCTCGAATGTCAGGCTTTTTCAACTACGCACCCGTGCTCGTGCTGTGCCTCCTGATCACCGCCTGCTCGACCGTGCCGCCGGAACTCGGCGTGCCCGACGGCAGCACAACCGGTAACAGCACGAACGCGAGCACCGGCAATCCGGGCGGCGCGCACACGCTCAGCGGCACGATCCAGCCCGGGCAGGCCGCCAAGGCCCACGCGCGCATGGCCGACGAAACCTATCCCTACACGGTCGTGGTCCAGAGCGATCAGAGCGGCAAGCTCTACCGCGCGGAAACCGATCCCAACGGCGCCTTCAACCTGGCGCTGCCGGAGAGCGAGACCGGGAACACGATCACCACCACGCTGCTCGGCCCGGACGGACGCGTCGTCGGGCCGGTCGTGCTCGGACAGAGCGGCGGCAACGGGATCATGGGCGCCGCCCTGGATCATGACGCGAGCCTCGGGACAATCGAGCTGCCGGACGATCCAACCAAGACCGCGATCGTGCCCGGCAGCGACGCCAATGTCACCGACATACTCGACCCGACCGTGACGGCGCGGCTCAGCAGCGACGGCGCGCCGGTCGGGCTGGCTTCGCACGGCAAGGGCAGCGCGGCGGAGACCCCCACCGAGCGCCCGGGGGCCAAGGCGGATGCCGACGGGGACGGGCTGATCGACGTCTTCGATGCGGACGACAACGGCAACGGCGTGGTCGACGACTTCGACCCGGCGACCCTGTCCCTGATCGCCGCCGCGCCGGACTACCACGTCAACTTCTTCATGAACCTGAAGATCGGGACCGACTACGCCGCGACGTACTACACGGGCACGACCGCGGAGGTCGCCAGCCGGCTCAGCACGGACACGGTGATCACGTTCGAGGTCATGACCGAGCCGGCCGCGACGCGCTCGATCACGGCCGCCCGCCTGCTCGAGACGCCGGGGCCGGCGTACCTGCCACTGACGACCAAGCTGGCAACCGGCGGCGGGACGCCGGCGTTGTGGAGGGACAGCGACTACGCATTCGGTCCGGAGACCGACCGCTACGACGCGTTCGTCGTGCCGAACGCGGCGATGGAGGCGGGCGACACGTTTACCCTGGAGGTCACGTTCAGCGACGGGACGACCGAGGACATCTCGCGCATGATCAATTACGTCTTCAAGAACATCCCGATGCTGACAAGGTACGGGTCGCCCGCAAGCCTGGCCGATTTCGACATGGGCAGCACGACCGTCAACGGCACGCAGCAACATCCGATTCTGTTTGACGGCACGCAGGACCTGGTGCTCGTTTTCCGGCCGCCGCCGGACGAGACCGGCGCCCAGATCACGGGCATGGACTACGGGTTCGCGGTGTTCTACAACGGGGCCGGCGGACAGCTTAACGGGCAAATCGACGAGGCGGCGACGTGGCCAACGCGCGTGGCGGGCACCGGGACGCAGGGCACGACGTACACGGTGCTGGCGGCCGAGCTCGGCACGCTGTCGGCCGACGGCACATACACGGCGACACTGCCGAGGGGGCTGTTCGTGGACACGGTGTACCTGACCGGCGGCGGCACGTCCGCGGTGGCGGATTACAAGATCGATGTCACGGCGTACTGCTCGAGCGGGAACGCGGCGATCATGCTGTCATACTCGAAATAGCGGGCACGAGCGCGGCTCGCGCGCACTGCGCGTTCGGGTTCGGATCGGCCGCCGCGCTTCGCCAAGTACCGTCTCATCCTGGGCGGCGGCCGGGCCTGACACCGCTGCACTACAAGCAGTCGTGATCTTTGCGCGCCGCGCAGATTCCCCGGCAGTCTACGGCCGACACGGGGTCGGCCGCTACATTGGGTTGCGGACACAACCCGCGCTGGGGATTCATCCCGCCCCCCCGAAGTCAACCGCGGTCGGCGTGAATCGAGGTGCGCGGGGCGCACGCCCGCCCACCGTTCATGCTTTCGTTTGCTTGCACCCGCCCATCCACGGACAGCTTTCCTTCTGCGGGCACTTCGCGCAGCCGTAGAGGCGCGATACCAGCGGCAGGATCACGAACGAGTTGACCGCGAACGCGAGCAGGAGCGCGAGTAGCGGCCACGATAGGTGGCGGGCCAGCCCAATGCCCGCCGCAATGGGCGGCGCGAACCACAACGGGACGATGACCGGGATGTGCCGGCGGAATTGTTGCCGGAAGCGGTCGCCGTCCTGTTTTGTGCGGAGCTTCGGCGCGATTTGTCCGTAGCCGCAGGGACACAGCCGCGTGTCGAAGAAATGGCAGTACGGGCAGACGAAGGCGATGATCCACAGCGCCCCGCCGACGCCGTAGGCGGCGTAGAGCGCGGCCGTCAACGCGCCCCAGGTGCCACCGCCAAGCGCGGTCCAGAAGAGACCCGCCCCCAGCACGAGCATGGCGACGTAGGGCAGGTTGTCGAGCAGGGCCTGCGCTTGCGTCACGCGCGGCAGCGGGCAGGCTTCCGGCGTCTGCGGTTCCGGGATGGGGTCCAAGCTGAGCCTCTCGTCCTGCGTCCCGGCTACATCGCGTCCAAGATCTCCGCCGCGTCGCGGACGAACTTCGGGCACACGGTCTGGTGCACCTTGCGGTCCTGGGCCTGTTGCCAGCCCTCCGGCGTGCTGAGGTCACAGCCGAGGAGGTCGCGACAGATGATCGACGCGTTGCGGACCTTGAAACGCGCCACGAAGTCGCGGACGCGTTCGTAGAGGGCTGCCTTCGCCTGTGGGTCCGCCGTGGTCGCACCGCCATAGCGGAGACCGAGGACCATGATCGCCCCCGTGACCGCGCCGCAGGTTTCACCCAGCCGCCCGATCCCGCCGCCGAACGGGGCCGCGAGCATCAGGCAGCGCGCCTCGTCGAGCCCCTCATCGGGACCGTAAGCGGCCAGGACGGCCTGGGTACAGTTGAATTGTCGGGCGAAGAGGTCCAAAGCGTGTTCAGGCTTGGTCATCGGGCACCTTTCAGACAACGGCATGAACGCTCTCCTACGTGTGCGGCGTAGACCACGCAGTCACGCGCCGGGCGAGTCGTCCGTAGTGTAACAGCGCTCTGTGCAGCTCTACCACGCACCGGCAGCGGCCGGGACCGCGTTTTCGGGGGCGGCAGACAACGGTGATCAAGGTGATCGTCGTGTGTGCCCCCTATTCGATCACCTTTGGATGGCGCTGCGTGGGCGTGTCTGCTGTCGGGCTGCCGGTCGCGCGGTCGACGTCAGTGCGTTCGACGGCCGCCAGGTAATCGGAGATCTTGTCAAACGTCACGATCCCCGCGTCAGGCGCACTGAGGGCGTTCTGGACCCACGGGGAGAGACATTCTCTCAATCTGCCCGCGACCTTTCCATCCGGGTTGACGACGCAGATCTGCCCCGGAGGCGCCATCTCCGTGCCTATCCAGTCCTCAGAGGCGGCGCGTAACAGCGAGCGCAGGTGCATATCGGTCGGGGCGAGCGATACGCCAATGAAGACCCAGCGGTTCGCAAGCCGAAGCGAGTGATAGGCCTGCAGCCACATGAGCCTGAGCTTGGGAAACCGGTCAAACGGCTTCGTCGCGACTGGTGGGATTACCACCGTGTCCGGAGTGTTTCCGCACAAACCACAATGCAGTTGCTCCGCGCCATCCAGATTGTCGCTGCGCCGCCGGTCGGTGGACTCGATGTACCGGTGATTGGGGCATGCCGGTTCCGAGCACGCCCGCCAGTTCACAGAGCCGTGGAGCTTCGCCAAGAACCCGCCGCGGCGCGGTTGGAAGCGTCCGAACATGGTCCCCCCACCGCCGGAATACGATGCCCCCGAAGAGCCTATGTATAGATCCAGATTCTCGAGGCGCTTGTCGCGGTCTCCAGGTCCGCGTTCCCGGTAGGTAAGGTGACGCTCGATAATGGTGTCATAGTTGAGCGTTATGATCGAATCCCGCCGGCGCACGGTGTGCAGCAAGCGGCGCACCATGGGGCATTCAGCGGGGCATTCAGCGGGGCATTCAGCGCCCGGCACCTCCACTATGCGCAAGCGGAGACAGATGTACAGAAGCAGGAGTTCGTAGTCGCGCCGCAAGTCCGCACCCTGCGGCAGCGGGGGCAAAGGGATGTCGTCCGCGGCGGCCTGGATAGACGGATCGGCGGGCAGAAGCAGTCGATCGACGGTCGCGACGTCACGGTCGCTCCATGCCCGGCCGACGCCTGCGGTGCGCTCGAATAGATCGCTCATCACCGATTCGAGGTTCAGCGAGCCCAGGTCGCCGTACCGTTCCTCCAGCCGCGAGAGGAGCTGCGGCAGCTCTGGATGGTCAGCAACAGCGATCGTCCCTTTCCTGTTGGTTACGTCCTGGCAGTAAATGCGCGCTTCGCGCGACAAAAACCCCGTGGCGACCGGAAGCTTGTAGGCGCTCTCATTGCTGAATCCAGCGCCCAGGACGTAGCAGATTTGTTCGTTGCCCGATTGCTCCGCGATACGCTTCAGGTCGCTTGGTTTGGACATCGGCATCGTCGGCCTCCAGGCAGGCACCGTTCTTTGGCGGCGTCATCATATCGCTGATGCGCCTCGGAATCCCGCCCGATGGCCGCCGACTAAGGTCGGGAATTCACGCGCGGCTTCAGGCGTGCGCCCCGTCGGGGCGTCGGCCGGCGCGAGTTGAAAGCACTGCTCAAGAGCAGTGGCACGCTACTGCTTCTTCTCGATCTTCGCCCAGGTGTCTTTCGGCGTTACCGTGCGGTTGAAGACCAGCCCAGGATCGCCCGGTTTACGGCCGATCCCGGCGCGCCGGGAGGGATCGGTTGCTACGGTGGAACCAGACGCTCCCTTCCGGCCGCGGTTCGGGTCGGCGGCCACCGAGGCACCGGCCGCTACGCGTAGGACACGGAGGTCCGATGCTGCGCCTTTCTCTCAATCTTCGCCCACGTGTCCTTTCGCGTCCCCATGCGGCCGAAGCTCGACGGCCGCCTGGGCCGCCAGCAGGCCGTCGAGCGTGTACTGGGTACCGCATTCCGGGCAGCGCGCTTCGTGCAGTCCGCGTAGGTCGTAGCCGCAACGGGGGCACGGCAGCCTGGCGATATGCCGCGTCGGCCCGCCAGGCCACAGGTACGCCGTCGCACCGATCCACACGGCCGCCGCACAATCGCCGCCGAGGTCCCGGGGATGCACCGAGTGAATGTCGCCGCCGAGCAAGGCGTCGTTGCCCAGCACCACCAGCCAGGCTGCGGCCATGGCGCCGGCCGCCGCCAGAATCGTCAGACCGACGCGGGCCGCGGTCCAGTGCACGGACGTCCGCCACACAGCCCACCAGCCGATCATCAGCACGCCGGCCGCCAGGGCGTTGGACAGCAGGAAGGGTGTGCCGGTTTCGTCCTCGTATTGCCACAGTGGGCGTTCCTGGAGCAGGATGTAGGCCTGATCGCGTACAAACCACGCGGTCAGTACGACCGCCAGCGCCAGGAAAACACGCGAAAGTTGAGTGGACATCGCCATCCCACGCCAGTTTGGTCAACACGGTTGCCGGCCCTACGTTACGTCTTCCCCTCGATCATCATCCACGCGGGCATCCGCGTTCCTTCGCTCCGCCGCGCCCCGCCGCTACGTGCCCTTCTTCTCGATCTTCGCCCACGTGTCCTTCAGCGTCACCGTGCGGTTGAAGACGAGGCGGCGGGCGCCTGGCGTGCTACGGCCGACACCGGGGTCGGCCGCTACATTTCCTGGGGCGGCATCGCTGTCCGGGTCCACGCAGAAATACCCGTGCCGCTCGAACTGGTAACGCGTTTCGGGCGCGGCATTCGCGACGCTGGGCTCGACGTATGCCGGGTGGATGGTTTCCAACGAATTCGGGTTGAGGTTGCTCTTCCAGTCCTGTGCGGTGGCATCCGCAGAGGTCGCGTCCGGCTGGCCTGCGCTGCGACCCTCCCCCAACCCCTCCCTAAGAGGGAGGGGGGTTAGCGGGCGGCCCGCGGCGGACGGCTCGGCAGGAGCCTCGCCCTCCCCGGCGGCGCGGAGCGCATCGTCGCTCACGTCGTCGGGGTCGGGCCGGGTGAACAGGTGGTCGTACAGGCGCACCTCGACCGGCAGCGCGTGGGCGGCGCTGACCCAGTGCATGGTGCTCTTGACCTTGCGGCCGTCGGGGGCGTCGCCGCCGCGGGTCGCGGGGTCGTAGGTGCAATGCACCTCGACGACGTGGCCGAAGGCGTCCTTCGTGCAGCCGGTGCATTTGACGAAGTACGCGTAGCGCAGCCGGACCTCGTTGCCGGGGTAAAGCCGCCAGTACTTGGGCGGTGGCGTCTCGCGGAAATCGTCGTGCTCGATATACAACACCTTGCTGAACGGGACCTTCCGCGTGCCGGCGGACTCGTCCTCGGGGTTGTTGATCGCGTCAAGCTCCTCGGCCTGCCCGTCGGGATAGTTGTCGATGACCAGCTTGAGCGGCCGCAGCACGCCCATGACACGCGGCGCGACCTTGTTCAGGTGCTCGCGGACGCAATGCTCCAGCAGCGCCACATCGACCGTGCTCTCGACCTTCGACACGCCGATCCGCCGGCAGAACTCGCGGATCGCCTCGGACGTGTAGCCGCGGCGGCGCATGCCGGAGACGGTGGGCATGCGCGGGTCGTCCCAGCCGCGGACGCGGCCGGATTTGACCAGCTCCAGCAGCCGGCGCTTGCTCATCACGGTGTACGTCAGGTTGAGGCGGGCGAATTCAATCTGCTGTGGATGGTGGATCTTCTTGCCCCACGGGCCGGAGCCGTCGTCGGTGCGGCCCGCGTTGACCGCGTCGATGAACCAGTCGTAGAGCGGGCGGTGGTTCTCGAACTCGAGCGTACAGATGCTGTGCGTGATGCCTTCGAGCGCGTCCTCGAAGCCGTGCGCCCAGTCGTACATCGGGTAAATGCACCACTTGTCGCCGGTGTTGTGGTGCGTGGCGTGCATGATGCGGTACATGACCGGGTCGCGCAGGTTCAGGTTCGCGTGGGCCATGTCGATCTTGGCCCGCAGCGTCTTGGTGCCGTCGGGGAACTCGCCCTTGCGCATCCGCTCGAACAGGTCGAGGTTCTCCGCGATCGAGCGGCTGCGGAACGGGCTGTCCTGGCCCGGCGTCGTCAGCGTGCCGCGCGTCCGGCTCATCTCGTCGGCGGCGAGGTCGCAGACGTACGCCTTGCCCTTCTTGATCAGCTCGACCGCCCACGCGTACATGTGGTCGAAGTAGTTCGAGCCCCACAGCACGCCCGCCTTCGGGTCGTCAGCGCGCATCCCCGGCCAGCGGGCCCCGAGCCAGCGCACGTCGTCGATGATCGAGCTGACGTATTCCTGCTCCTCCTTCTCGGGGTTCGTGTCGTCCATGCGCAGGTTGAAATGCCCGCCATAGTCGGCCGCCAGACCATAATTGAGATTGATGCTCTTGGCGTGGCCGATGTGGAGGTAGCCGTTGGGCTCGGGCGGGAAGCGGGTGCACACGCGTCCGCCGAAGCGGCCGGTGCGATTGTGCTCGTCCACGATCTCGCGAATGAAGTCGTGCCGGCCGGCGTCGTCGGGCCCGGACTTGGGCGTGGCGGCGTCACGGCGGCGCTCCGGCGGGTTGGGATGCTTGGATGCGTTCATAGGTCAACACCTGTAACCGAGCCCGCTCCCCGGGCCGTCTATCGGCCGGGGGCTCGGGGACCGCGTATGTTATCCAAGCCGGCCGGCCGGGACAATTCCGCGGCGCAGCCGGCCAAGGGCGCAGAGGCGGGGTTCCCCGCAGGCGTCAGGGCTCGAAGAACCCGCTCATTGCGGTCCGTCGAGCCCTGTTTGGAACGGAGAGGGAGGGATTCGAACCCCCGGTCAAGTTACCCTGACACCGGTTTTCGAAACCGGCCGCATCAGCCACTCGCGCACCTCTCCAGCGGGCTTCCAAGGCTCTTCCGGCGCTCGCGCGTGCGTGCGTCGGACCTCGCCCGCTCACTTACTGGTCGGCATCGCCCAGGCGATGTGACGCGGGGCGTGACCATATCATGCCCCGCGCCACATGTCCACTTTCGCCCCCTGCGCCGCAGGGGGCGATGCGATGGCTCTCAAGCGGAAAATGAAGTCCGCGCCGCGAGCCGCACGCGCCTACTCCCCCGTGGCCGGCGTCGTGTGCCCCACGTGCCGCTCCAACGCCGCCCGGTCGTGCGGCGTCGTCATCACGACCAGCCGGCTGCCGGGATCGAGCACGTGGTTCGGCGGCGGGTTGTAGATCCAGGACGACGCGGTCCGTACCGCCAGCAACAGCGTCTCGGGAAACTCGTGCAGGTGCAGGTCCGCGATCTTGTGGCCCGGGTGGGCGACCTCGACCTCCTCGACCCGCAGATTCCGGTCCTTGTCACGGAGCATGATGTCCAGGAACGACACGACCGTCGGGCGGATCATCTCCGACGCCATCCGCATTCCGCCGATGTGCGCGGGCGAGACGACGTGATCCGCACCGGCGGCCCGCAGCTTGTCGGCGTTGCGCAGGTCGCGGCAGCGCGCGACGACGGTGATGCGCGGGTTAAGCTGCTTCGCGGTGAGGCAGATGACCAGGTTGTCGTTGTCGTCGTTGATGACGGCGAAGAGCCCGCGCGCCTTGTGGATGCCCGCGGCCAACAGCACGTCGTTGTCGGTCGCGTCGCCGTCCAGGCCGATGAGGTCGCGCAGCGATTCGGCGGCCGACTTGAGCTGGTCGCGGTCGAGGTCGACCACCACGCACGGTCGCTTGGTGGCGTAGAGCTCCTGGACGACCTCCAGGCCGACCCGCCCCAGGCCGCAGACGATGTAATGGTCCTTCAGGTTGCGGGCCTTGTTCTCCATCACGTTTCTCCGGAACGTCTCGCTCAACTCCGCTTCGATGATGAAGGCCGTGAAGTTCGACAGCAGGTAGGCCATCGTGGCGATGCCCGTCACCGCGATCGACATGGTCAGCAGCCGGCCGCCGGGGAGCGCGGCCACATCGACCACCTCGGCAAAGCCGATCGTGGTGATGGTGATGAACGCCATGTACACGCAGTCGAACAGCGGGTACCGCTGGCCGCTCAAGAGCCAGTAGCCCAGCGCGCCGAGCAGGACGATGATGCACAACCCGGCGGCGGCCACGATGAATCGCCGCAACGCCTTGTATTGGGGCTTTCGCGCCATGAAGTGTGGGAGTTAAACCGAACTGCGGCGGGCGTCAACCGCGCGGCCCACTCCGTCCACGCCCCACGCTGTACGCCGTGGGTCGATGGGCGCAGCGCGTCGTGACGGGCCTTGAGCCGCATCTCTGGCCCGCACAACGGACCCCAAGCTCTTGATCCGCCCACCCCGCGGATTATCCTGCCCCTGGCGACAGGCTACGCCACGACCACAGATTGGAAAACCGATGCTTCGACGCGCCGAACCGATTACGATCGACGACAAGAACCCATTCAAGAACGATAAGCTCGGCCGATCCGAGAGCGCAGCAAATCTCACGCAGCTCATCGAGACCCTGACACAGCCATTCGTGCTGAGCGTGGCCGGCCCGTGGGGGTGCGGAAAGACGACGTTTGTGAAGATGTGGATGCGATCGCTCCGCAACGGCGGGCACCCCTGCCTCTACTTCAACGCGTGGGAGCACGACTTCGCCACCGACCCACTCGTTGCCCTCATTGGCGAGATGCAAGCGTCGATAGACCAGCACTCCATTGACCTCACGGATCATCCTGCGGCCGCGGAGTGGTGGCGAAAGGTCAAGCACATCGGCGCGGGGGCGCTCCGGCGGGCGCTGCCCGTAGCGGTGCGTGTCGCCACACAGGGCCTGCTCGACGTAAAACAGGTACAGGACGCCCTCGGTAGCTTTGGTGAATCTGGGGCAATCGCGTCCTTCGCCGAGGATTTGGTGAAGGGCTACACAGTCGAGAAGGACGCAATCGGAAAATTCAGGCAAGCGCTAGGCTCCCTAGCGGAGGAAGTTGCAAAGGGCGGGAAGGCCAAGCCCCCGATGGTCTTCTTCATCGATGAGCTCGACCGCTGCCGCCCCACCTTCGCCGTGGAGCTACTCGAACGGGTGAAGCACCTTTTCAGCGTACCCGGCATCGTGTTCGTGTTGTCGATCGACCGGCGGCAAATCGAAAGCTCCCTCTCTGCGCTGTACGGCGCCGGCATGGACACCGACGGGTACCTCAGACGGTTCATTGACCTTGAGTACCGCCTGCCGACGTTGCCGATGCGAGATTTCTGCTCTCATCTGTATGAACACTTCCATTTGGACGAGCGCGTAACGCGACCTGATGACAGAGAGGAGCTGCTGCAGCTAGTCTCGGCTTTCGCGGACCTCTACGAATTCAGCCTCCGCGTTGCCGAGCAGTACTTCACGCGACTGAACGTCGTGCTGCGAACGAGGTCCCGGGCCGACTGGCCTTCGACGGCCCTTCTGCTCTGCCTGCTCGCGCTCAGGGTCGGACGCCCTCCGCTTTATGAAAGCTATCGTCGTGGTACGATTGGGGCCGAAGATGTCCTCAGCGACATTCGGGGGCGCCCAGGGGGCGCGGAATTCCTGGACGGCAGGCGGGGCACACCCGTGGAGGGGTGTCTGCTGAGTTGCTCACGGAGCGGCGACGAACCGGAGCGCGCCCGAAAAGCGTGGATGCAAATCTGCAACGATGCGCAGGCGCCGATGGAGAGAAGGGACCGTGCCAACCAGCTCTTGCAAGCTTGTCCTGCCCACGGTCCCTACGCCGGTACTCGCCTACTCGATTATACGGTGGCGGAGATCGAGTTTAGCGAGCGGTTTGCGGCGCCGCGGTGAGCCAAAGACATCACACACGTATCGCTGCCTGCATCGCCTGCGCCTCCGCCAGGAAGCGGTTGGTGTACTTCTCGTCCACGCGCTGGCAGGTCTTCGTCGCCAGCTCGCCGAGGCGCTGATACTCGGGGTCCGTGGTCCGCACGTAGAACTCGCCGGCCAGGATGACGAGCCGCAGCAGGTGCCGCAGGATCAGCCCCTCCTGCTTCATCAGGTTCAGCGCCTTGACGCACTTGAAGAACTCGCACTCGTGGCGGAACGCGTCGCCGGCGATCCACTTCGCCTGCACGAACGCCGGCTCGGGGGCCGCGAGCTTCGCCTCGAACGCGATCTTGAGCATCTCCGGGAATGAGGGCGGGTGCTCCTCCTCTTCCTTCTCCCACGGGTCGATCCACCGCCGCGGCGACGGCTCCTCCTCTTCATCCCCCGGTCCGTGCGTCTTGGCGAGCGTCACGCCCATCTGAATCAGCAGCGGCTCGAGCACCTGCTCTTGCAGCGGTCCCTTTGGCAGATCCTCCGGAATTCGCACGCTCCGCAGGATGGCCGGCGGCACCTGCAGCACGGCCTCGAGCGCGAGCACCTTCTCGTCGAAGTTGCTCTGCGCGAGCTGCGCCGCGAGGTAGTCGCCGAAGAGCGGATCGACGCTGCGGTAGTTCAACAGGCGGTGGATCGTCTCGTCCAGCGTGACGTGGTCGCCGTCCTCCGAACGCTTCAGGTAGCCGAGGGCCTGGAGGTTATCGAGCATGAA
Source organism: uncultured Phycisphaerales bacterium (assembly GCA_903914415.1). Taxonomy (GTDB): domain Bacteria; phylum Planctomycetota; class Phycisphaerae; order UBA1845; family Fen-1342; genus Fen-1342. The sequence goes on from CAIWOY010000111.1 coordinate 18,416, forward strand.
CTCGAGCTGCTTGGCGAACTTGTCGAGGTACTCCTGACCGGCGAAACGCTTGGACATGAAGTCACGGACCTCGTGCAGCGTGCCCGTCCGCGTCAGCAGAAAGATCAGCACCGAGTACGGGATCATCCCGCGGCTGTAGAGCCGCGCCGGCCCCGCCTTGATAAGGTCCTTGAACTGCCCCTCGCTCCAGTATTGCTCGGTCGAGCGGCGCGTCGGGCGCTTGCGCTCCAGGTCCTTCCGCATCCGCATGATGCCGGGGTCCTTCGAGCCGGCCGGAATCTGCTCGTACTTCTTCCGCCACTTGTTGATCTTGACGTCGTCCTCGTGGGCGACGGCGTAGACGTGGCCCTTCGTGTCGAACTGCGGCCGGCCGGCCCGGCCGAACATCTGGTGGGCCGCCGATGGCGGAATCAGCTTCATCTCGCCGTGCTTGCCCTTGAGCAGCGTCGTGAGCACGATCGAGCGGGCCGGGAGGTTGATGCCGGCCGCGAGCGTCTCCGTGCAGCACACGTACGGCACGAGCTTCCGGCCGAACAGGTCCTCGACGATCTCCTTGTGCCGCGGCAGCACGCCGGCGTGATGCACGCCGATGCCGCGCTGCAGCATCTGGGCAAGCTTCGGCCCGATGCCCTCGGCGAAATCCGCCTTCCGCTCGGCGAGCAGGGCGTCGAGTTCCTGCTTCTGCTGCTTGGTGACGAGCGGCAGCCCTTTGAGCTTCTCGGCCAGCTCCCAGCACTCGTCGCGGTTGAACGCGAACACCAGGGCCGGCGCGCGGCACTCCTCGCCGTCGCCCGCGACCATCTGCACGAGCTGCTCGGTCATCAGCTTGTCGTCCACCCAGTGATATTCGAGCGGCACCCGGCGTTCGACGGACGTGACGACCTGCACGCGCCGGCCGTGCTTGTTCTTCAGCCAGTCGGCGAAGTCGTACGGGTTGCCGACCGTCGCCGACAGCAGCATGACGCGAACCGCCGGCGGCAGCATCGTGAGCGTCAATTCCCACACGACGCCGCGCTCCAGGTCGTTGAAGCTGTGGAACTCGTCCATGACGACGCAGGCGGTGTCGCTCGGGAAAAGCGGCGCTGCGACCGTGCCGCTGGCGAGCAGATGGTTGAGCAGAATCTCGGCGACCACGACGCGGATCAGCGCGTCCGGATTCTCGCGGCGATTGCCGGTGATGAAGCCCACGTCGCCGCGCGAGAAGCCCCACCGCTCGACCAGGTTCTGAAACTCGCGGAACTTCTGCTCGGTCAGCGCGATCAGCGGCGTCGTGTAGTACAGCGTCTGCCGCGTGTGCAGCGCCTCGAAGATCGCGGCCTCGGCGATGAGGGTCTTGCCCATCCCGGTCGGCGCGCAGATCAGTATGCCGCCCTCCGACTCGAACCAGGCGAGCAGCGCCTCTTCCTGGAACGGGTAGAGCTGGTAGGGGACGGACTCGATGAACTTCGAGCAGATCTCGTCGCGGGTCATGCGGGACAGGATAACCGACGCCGACGGGACGTGGCACCGGCGACCTCGCATGGGCAACCCGGCCCCCCGCGTCGTTGGCGTCCGCGTGCCCGGGCGCTACAATACCGCGTCGATTGCGTCCTGCGTGTTTCGGCCGTCTCATCTTCTCCGCCTTGAGGTGTCGTGGTGCCGCGCGAGCCGATCAAGCTGCCCCAGCGCGTCGAGTCGCTGTCCGTCCTGGCCGCGGACGGGCGAATCGACGCGGACCTCGAGCCCGCGCTCGACCCCGCGGACCTGCGCCGCCTTTACCGGACGATGCTGGCCTCGCGGCGGCTCGACGAACGCGCCCTGGCGCTCCAACGCCAAGGGCGCCTGGGCACGTACGGACCGAGCCGGGGGCAGGAGGCGGCGTCGCTTGGCGTCGCGTACGCGCTCGGAAAGGACGACTGGCTGGTGCCGACGTTCCGCGAGACGGCGGGCCTGCTCTGGCGCGGCTGGCCGATGCAGACGTGGCTGCTGTACTGGGGCGGGTTCGAGGCCGGCAACGTGCCGCCCGCGGGCGTCCACGACCTGCCGATCGCCGTGCCCATCGCCTCGCAGTGCCAGTACGGCATGGGCGTCGCGTGGGGCTGCAAGCTCCGCGGCGAGGGCCGGGTGTGTGCGACGTTCTGCGGCGACGGCGGGACGTCGGAGGGCGATTTTCACGAAGCCCTGAATTTCGCGGGCGTGTACAACCTGCCGCTGGTGACGGTCATCCAGAACAACCACTGGGCGATCTCGATTCCGCGGAGCCGCCAGACCGCGTCGCAGACGCTCGCCCAGAAGGCGCTCGCGTACGGCATGGACGGCGTGCAGGTGGACGGCAACGACATTCTGGCGATGATCGTCGCGACGCGCGAGGCGGTCGAGAAAGCCCGCACCGGCGGCGGCCCGACGTTGATCGAGGCGGTCACCTACCGCATGAGCATGCACACGACCGCCGACGATCCCAAGAAGTACCGCACGGAGGACGAGGTCAAGGCCTGGGAGCCGCGCGACCCGCTGCTGCGTTTCCGCGCGTACCTGCACAAGAAGGGGCTGCTCGACGAGAGCACCGCAGGGGCGCTCGACGCGGAGATCGCGGCCGAGATCGACCAAGCCGTCCGCCAGTACGAGCAATACCGGCAGGACCCGGCCGAGTTCCTGCGGCACATGTACGCGGAACTGACGCCGGAGCTGCAAGCACAGCAAGCCGAGTTGCAGGCGTACCTCGAGCGCAAACACGCGCCGACGCCGGCGCCAGTCCCGTGAAGTTACCGCGGCGAAGAGCATGAGCGCACCACGAAGGACACGAAGAACACGAATAAAGGAGACTGGATTCGACCTTCATGTCCTTCGTGTCCTTCGTGGTGAATCCCACGCCCCGCGCCGCGCGACGGAGAATGAAGCGTGGCGCAGTTGACGATGGTTAAGGCTTTGAACCTCGCGTTGGCCGAGGCCATGCGCGAGAACCCCAACGTGCTCGTGCTCGGCCAGGACGTCGGCCAGGACGAGGGCGTCTTTCGCGTCACCGAGGGCCTCTTGCAGGAGTTCGGCCCCAACCGCTGCATCGACACGCCGCTGGCCGAGGCCGCGATCGTCGGCGGCGGGGTCGGCCTGGCGTTCACGGGCTTTCTGCCCGTGTGCGAGCTGCAATTCGACGGCTTCTCGTTCCAGGCCTTTCACCAGGTCGAGAACCACGTCCGCCGGTTTCGTAACCGCACGCGCGGCCGCTACACCTGTCCGCTGGTCATCCGGATGCCGTACGGCGGGGGCATTCGCGCCGTCGAGCATCACAGCGAGGCCCCCGAGGCAACGTACGCACACCTGGCAGGGCTGAAAGTCGTGATCCCGTCCGGGCCGCGGAACGCGCGGGCCCTGCTGCGGGCCGCGATCTATGACCCCGATCCGGTCATCTTCTTCGAGCCGAAAGCCGTGTACCGCGCCTTCCGCGAGGAAGTGCCGGACGAGCCGGAGACGATGCCGATCGGCAAGGGCGTCGTCGCGCGACCGGGCAAAGACGTGACGCTGATCACGTACGGCGCGATGCTGCGCGTGGCGCTCGACGCGGCGGAGGAGCTGGCGGATGACCACAACGTAGACGCCGAGGTGCTCGACCTGCTCTCCGTGTCCCCGCTGGACGGCGAGTTGATTAACGAATCGGTCCGCCGGACCGGCCGCGCCGTGGTCGTGCACGAAGCCCCGCGCCACTGCGGCGTGGGGGCGGAAATCGTCGCACGGATCGTGGAGGGGAGCCTGCTCTACCTCGAAGCCCCCGTAAAACGCGTCACCGGCTACGACACGATCATTCCCTACTTCCAGAACGAGTTGACGTACCTCCCGGACCCCGCCCGCGTCGTCGCGGCGGCGCTGGAGACGGTGCGGTTCTGAACGACCACGCGGGGTTCCGCGATCAGAGCCCCGAGCGCAAGCGACGGGTTGCCGGCAGATCCCGCGCTACTGGAAACCCCTCGCTCGCGCTCGGGGCTCTGACATCGGCGCTCTTCGCACACGCGTCCTCGACCGGCCACGAAGACACGGTGGAATGCAGCACTTCGCGACGAACCCAGGGCAACGGACGGACGGCCATCACACGCCTGCCAGCGCCGCGTGCGCCGCGCGCAGCAGCGTTTCCGTTTCCTCCCACCCCACGCACTCGTCCGTGACCGACACGCCGTAGCGGAGCTGGGCGGGGTCGTCGCCGAGCGGCTGGTTGCCTTGGAACAGGTTGCTTTCGAGCATCAGGCCGATGAGGTTCGTGTTTCCGGCGACGCGCTGGGCGACCACGCTGTGCCAGACCGCGGCCTGGTTCTGGAACTTCTTGTCGGCATTCGCGTGGCTGCAATCGACCAGCAGCCCGGTCGGAAGGCCCCGCGCCGCCAGCGCGCGGATCGCCTCCGCGATCGTCGCCGGGTCGTAGTTCGGCCCGCTGCGTCCGCCGCGCAGGATGACATGGCCCCACGGATTGCCGCGCGTCTCGATGAGCGCGGTCAGCCCGTCGTTGTCGATGCCCAGGAACGTGTGCGCGTGCCGCGCGGCCGCGAGGGCGTCGAGCGCGGCCGACAGGCTGCCGTCGGTGCCGTTCTTGAACCCAACCGGCATCGACAGGCCGCTGGCCATCTGGCGGTGCGTCTGCGACTCGGTGGTCCGCGCCCCGATCGCCGCCCACGTCACGAGGTCGGCGATGTACTGCGGCGTGATCGGGTCGAGCATCTCGGTGCCGGCCGGCAGCCCAAACTCGGTGATGCGCAGCAGAAGCCGGCGGCCCGTACGAATGCCGGCCTCGATGTCGAACGAGCCGTCCAGATGGGGATCGTACAGCAGCCCCTTCCAGCCGACGATCGTGCGCGGCTTCTCGAAATAGACCCGCATGACGAGGCACAGCCGGTCCGCCAACTCGCCGGCCAGTGCGTGCAGCCGCTGTGCGTACTCCCAGGCTGCCGCCTCGTCGTGGATCGAGCACGGCCCGACAATGGCCAGCAGCCGGCGATCCTCGCCGCTGAGTATCTGCTGCACGGCCGCGCGGCTCGCGACGACCGTGCGGTTGGCCGCCAAGGTCATGGGGAGTTCGCGTTTGACCTGCCGCGGGTAGACCAGGGCCCGCGTACGGACGACGTTGAGGTCCTGCGTCACCTGCGGTACCGCCCGGTCCGCCGGCGTCCGCGGCCCCCGCGACGGCGGATGGGCACGGCCCGCGCCGCCGGGGCGGCGGCGTGCAGCGCGTCTCTTGTCGTGCTCGCCTGACATGTCGGCCGGGACTCCTGTGGATCGCAACGCTTCAAACACGTCCGCCACTGCAAATGGTACGCAGCGACGGGCGGGCGACAAAGCAGTTTTCGGCCACCGCCGCGGGGACCGACCCGGCGGCGGCCCGCGGGGCACGTCCGGTAGCCAAATCGCCCCCACCGCTCTATCCTTAGTTTTCATCGTGGCCGGTGGCCCGGCGTGCGGGCGACGCTGGAAGGAATGCACGACATGTTCGACTTCAAGCTGCCCGATCTGGGCGAGGGCGTCCACGAAGGACAGATCGTACACGTGCTGGTCAAGGAGGGCGACGCGCTCGCCGAGTACCAGCCGATGCTCGAGATCGAGACCGATAAGGCGGCGGTCGAGATTCCGTCGCCGAAGGCGGGGACCGTCGCCAAGATTCACGTGCAGGCCGGGCAGACGGTCAAGGTCGGGCACGTACTCATCACGATCGACGATTCTGCGGTCGGGGTCGGACCACCCCCGAAAGCCGCGGTGCAGCCTGCCGCCGCACCGACGGCGGCGCCTGCCAGGCCCGCCGCGACCGTCCTCACGAGCAGTGCGGTTGCCCCGCCGCCGGTCCGCGCAGCAGCGCCGCCTGTACCGCCCAGCGCGCCGCCTGCGAAAGACGGCCCCGTGCCCGCGGCACCCGCGGTGCGCAAGCTCGCCCGCGAGCGCGGCGTGGACATCAGCGCCGTACCAGGCAGCGGTCCCGGCGGGCGAATCCTGCGGGAAGATGTCGAACGTTTCTCGGCCGGCGAGCAGGTTGCGCGGACGGCGACCGCGGGGCCGGTGTTGCCGCCCGCGGGCGGCGAGCTGCCGGATTTCAGCCAGTACGGCCCGGTCCGCCGCGAGCCGGTTCCGCAAATCCGCAAGACCATCGCCCGCCAGATGACGCGGGCGTGGCTCAACGTACCGCGGGTCACGCACGGCGACGTGGCGGACGTGACCGACCTGGAGCGGAACCGGCAGAACTTCAACGCGGCCCTGGAGCCGGGGCAGGCCAAGCTGACGATAACCGCCATCGTGACCAAGGCGGTCGCCGTCGCCCTGCGCGACTTTCCGGTGCTCAATTGCAGCTTCGACGCCGCGACGGAGGAGGTCGTCTACAAGGACTACGTGCACCTGGGCATCGCGGTGGACACGCCGCGCGGCCTGGTCGTGCCGGTGCTGCGCGATGCGGACAAGAAGTCGCTGCCGCAGATTGCGGCGGACCTGCACGCGATCGCGGAGAAGGCCCGGACGGTGAAGTTCGAGATCGCGGACCTGCGTGGGGCGACGTTCAGCATCACGAACGTGGGCGCGCTGGGCGGCAAGTTCTTCACGCCGATGGTCAATTTCCCGGAGGTCGGCATCCTCGGGTTGGGCCGGGCGAAGCTGGAGCCGGCGGTCTACGAGGGACACGTTGTGCCGCGAATGATGCTGCCGCTGGCGTTATCGTTTGACCACCGGGTCGTGGACGGCGCCGTCGCGGCGCGGTTCGTGAGTGCGGTGATTCGGTCGCTGGAGAATCCGCTGCGGCTAATCTCGTTGGCATGACTGCATTCGGGAGAAGCGTATGGTCGTCGGCGAGCTCACGGAACAAGCCGACTTGCTGGTCATCGGCGGCGGGCCGGGCGGGTATGTCGCCGCGTTCCGGGCGGCCGACCTGGGCCTGGCGACCACGCTGGTCGATGAGAACGCCACGCTCGGCGGCGTGTGTCTGCGCGTCGGCTGCATCCCCTCCAAAGCGCTGCTGCACGTCGCGCACGTGATCGGGCTCGCGGCCGACGCCAAGGACTTCGGCGTCACATTCGGCCCGCCCGCGCTCGACGTGGATAAGCTCCGCACCTGGAAGCAGTCCGTGGTGGACCGGCTCTGCAACGGCATCGACCTGCTCGCCAAGAAACGCGGCATCCGCGTGCTGCACGGCCGGGCGCGGTTCGAGGACGCGCGCACCGTCCGCGTCGAGGGCGACGGCGTCACTCGCCTCAAATTCAAGCACGCGCTCGTCGCCACCGGCTCGCGGCCCAAGCGGCTGCCCGACAAGCTCATGCTGCCGGAGTGCTGCATCGACTCGACCGGTGCGCTCGCGCTGGCGAGCGTGCCGAAGACGCTGCTGGTCGTCGGCGGCGGGTACATCGGCCTCGAGCTCGGGCAGGTTTACGCCGCCCTCGGTAGCCAGGTTACGGTGATCGAGGCGCTCGATCGGATTCTGACCGGCCCCGACGACGACTTGGCACGCCCGCTCATCGCGCGCCTGAAGAAGCAGTTCGCGGCGATCCACACCGGCGTCGCACTCGAAACCGCAAAGAAGGTCGGCACCGGCGTCGAGGTCGCGTACACCAAGGACGGCCGGCGCGAGACGGCGACCTTCGAGCGCGTCCTCGTCTCCGTCGGCCGCCAACCCAATATCGACAACCTCGGCCTCGAAAACACAAAGGTCGTCGTCAATAAGCAGGGCTTCATCGAGGTGGACGCCGCTCGTCGCACGGCTGACAAACACATCTGGGCCATCGGCGACGTGACGGGCAATCCGTTGCTCGCCCACAAAGCCAGCCGCGAGGGTATCGTGGCCGCCGAGGCGATCGCGGGCCAGCCGAGCGCGTTCGACGCGCGGGCGATCCCGGCGGTGGTCTACACCAGCCCCGAGCTGGCGTGGTGCGGGCTGACCGAAGCCGAGGCGAAGGAGCGAAACATCGAAATCAAGGTCGGTAAGTTCATGTGGGGCGCTTCGGGCCGTGCGATCGCGATGGGACGTCCGGAGGGGCTCACCAAGATCATCGCCGACGCGAAGACGAAACGCGTGCTCGGCGTCGGGATCGTCGGCGAGCACGCCGGCGAGCTGATCGGCGAGGCCACGCTGGCCATCGAGATGGGCGCGGAAGCGGAGGACATCGCCCTGACGATCCACGCCCACCCGTCGATTTCGGAGACTCTGATGGAGGCCGCGGAAAGTGTGCTCGGCACGGCGATTCATGCGCTGCGGAAGTAGCTCCGTGCTACCATCAACCGGGATCTTCGCGCGCCGCGCAGATTCTCCGGCGCTCGACGGCCGACACGGGGGTCGGCCGCTACGGTTCGACGGCCGACACGGGGGTCGGCCGCTACATTCGCTTGCGGGCGCAGCCCGCGCTGTGCGCCGGGTGCTGATCTGCGCGCTCAGCGTGTTGACGCTCGGCTGCGAGGCGTTCCAGCCGCAGACCGGGAGCAATCAGGCCAAGGGTCTCGCGCCGGTGCTCGCGCGGATGCGGCAGACCTATCCGGACCTCGAAGCGGGCCGGTTCATCAGCCTCGCGGACTTCGAGTCGCCGGGACAAGTGGGGCTGTTTCGCACGGTCGGCGCCGACGGCAGCGAGGGCAATCGCCCGCAGCCGACGCTCAGCATCCTGCGGGCCCGCAACGAGACCGGGGCCGCCAGCCTCAAGGTCCGGCTGGAGGGGCCCACCGACCGCCTGCTCTGCGACGGCCTGCACGCCCCGCAACTCGCCCTGATCCGCGACTGGCGCGCCTACGGCCTGCTTCTGATGAGCATCTTCGGCCCGCCCGACGGCGTCACGCTCGAGTTCGGCGTGCGCAGCGGCGCGCCCGCGGCACTCACCTGGTCGCGGACGCTGCACGCCCACCCGGGCTGGAATCTCTACCGCCTCGACGTCGACACCATCGGCGACGCCGTGGACCTGGCCGACGTGCGAGAGCTCTGGTGGCGTGCGTCCGAGATCGCCGCGCCCGTGGACGTTTATATCGACGACCTGATCCTCGCCGACAACACGCGCGAGATCATGGGCGACCGCCCCGTCCCCGAGGAGCTGCACGTGTTCACGCGCGGCCAGCGCATCCACGTCGCCGCGCGGGACCGTTTCGAGTTGGCGTTCATGGACGGGGCGCTCGTCCGGTGGTGCGACCCGCAGGGCGTGAACCTGGCCGACACCGGCGGCCTGGGGCCGTGGCCCGTGCCGCTGCCGCCCGATTGGGCCACGAGCGCGGGCGCCGTCATCGCCTATGACGATCCGCAGCTTTTCGCCGGTTGGGGCACGGCGGTCGCCGTCACGCAGCGGCTGGTCGAGGCGACGCTCTACCGGGTGGTCATCGAGGGCAGTTGGCGCTTCCCCGCGCCGACGACGCCTGTCCCGACCACGGCGCCGGCACCGGGGGAGCTGCCCGGCCACACCTGGCGGTACGTGATCTACCCGTCGGGGCGGCTGCACGTACTGTCGACTTCGCGCGCGGGCCCGGCCGGCTGGAAGGAGCCGCGGGTCGGCTATGTCCTCGGACTGGACGGCCGCCAGGGCTTCCGCTGCCCCAGCACGCCGGCCACGAACCCCCAGGGCCGGCCGACTTCGTTCGTGCTCGCGGCGCGTGCCGGCGACAAGCGCGCCGACCTGCTCTGGACCTGGCCCGCCGCCACGCCGCTGGGGCACCCGCGCGAGCTGCTCAGCGCCGACGAACGCCGGCTCGCCATCGTCGTTGGCGAAGTCCCGGCGGCGCCCGTGGTGACGACCGCGCACATGCTGCGCATCTGGCCGGCGGACATCGACAACCCGCCGGAGGGCCTCAGCTTCGCGGCCGACTATCAGAATCCGGCGGCGTTGGCGCTGACGGCGGGCGAGCTGGTCACCGACGCGGAGGGGGATGTTAATCACGACGGCTACAATGAAGCAGACGGCTGCTACGAATTGGAGCTGGCCGGCGGCGTGCTGCGCTTCGACTTCAATCCCGGGCCGTACCTGCGCTTCGACCCCGTGTTCCGCGTGCAGGGGACCGAAAACCGGCGCTGCTGGGTGTACGCGCGGGGCCGCGTCGTGAGCACCGTCGGGCGCGATGCCGATAATCGCCTGCTGTTTCACCTGCCGCGCATCACCAGCGCCCCGGTCGCGATCGAAGTCCACACCGCCGCGGAAGACGGCGGCCCGTGAAGCGCGGCGTGCCGGCGGCGGCGTGCGGGCGCGGGCGTCACTTGACGCGACGGGGGCGAAAATCTACCATCGAAGCTGGCAAGATGGTCCCGCTGGAGTGGCCACGATGGGACTGTGTGAGCGTTGTAAGAAAGCGCAGGCGACCTTTCACCTGACCAACATCGACCGGTCGGGCAACAAGGCCGAACGCCACCTGTGCGACCGCTGCGCCGGCGAAGAGGGGCTCGTGCAGTCGGGAAAACCCGCCGTGGACGTGGACGAGATCCTCCAGAACTTCATTTCCGCCAGCAAGTCGGGCGGCGCGGAGCTAAGCAACCTCGTCTGCGACCAGTGCGGGATCAGCTACGTCGAGTTCCGCAACCAGGGCCTGCTCGGCTGCCCCAACGATTACGACGCCTTCAAGGAGCCGCTCACGCGCCTGCTCGAGCGCACGCACGGCGCCACGCACCACGAGGGCAAGACCCCCAAGTCGCTCGGCCTGCCGCGCAAGCCGCAACAGGACCTGCGCCGGCTCAAACGGCAACTCGACGAGGCGGTGGCGGGCGAGGATTACGAGCGCGCGGCCCAATTGCGGGATCGCATCCGCGAGGTGGAGAACGCATGAGCGGACCGCTCGATCAAGTGGCCCGGCAGGCCAGCGAATGGCTACGCGGCACCGGGCCGCTGCACGAGATCGTCATCTCCACCCGCATCCGCCTGGCGCGGAACATCCGCGGCTTCCCCTTCCTGCCCCGCGCCGACACCGAGGTCCGGCGCGAGATCGCGGCGGCCATGCACGGGGCGGTGCGGCGGACCCCGCTGCTCAAGGACTACGTGCAGATGGACGTCGAGCAGCTCGACGAGCTGGACCGCACGCTGCTGGTCGAGCGGCACCTGATCAGCCGCCAGCACGCCGACGGCAGCGGCGCCCGGGCCGTGCTCTTCGAGCCAAACGAGGCGTCGGCGATCATGATCAACGAGGAGGACCACCTGCGCATCCAGACTATGCGCAGCGGGCTCCAGATCGACGCCGCCTGGGAGCAGATCAACGCCATCGACGACGCCCTCGAGGCGAACCTCGACTATGCGTTCCATCCGCAGTACGGCTATCTCACCGCCTGCCCGACCAACGTCGGCACCGGCATCCGCGTGTCCGTCATGCTGCACCTGCCGGCGTTACGCCTGACGAACGAGCTGGAGAAGGTCGCCCAGGCCGCCCGCGACCTGAAGCTCGCGGTGCGCGGCCTGCACGGCGAGGGCACCGAGGCGCTCGGCGACTTCTTCCAGATTTCCAACCAGATCACGCTGGGGCGCAGCGAAGAGGAGATCATCGACGACTTCCGCAGCGTCGTGATCCCGAAGATCGTCGAGTACGAGCGGGCCACGCGCGAAGCCCTGCTCAAGAACCGCCCGCAGGCCCTGGACGACAAGATCTGGCGGGCCATCGGGCTGCTCAAGAACGCCCGGCTGATCAGCTCGCACGAGGCGATGCAGTACCTTTCGCACGTGCGCATGGGCCTCCACGTCGGGCGGCTCGACAACGTGGACCTCTCCACCCTCAATGAGCTGTTCCTCCAAATCCAGCCCGCCCACCTGCAGAAGCTCCACGGCGAACGCCTCACCGGCGAGCAACGCAGCATCGAACGCGCCGCGTTCATCCGCGCCCGCTTGCACACGAACTAACTGCGCGCTCGCACCCCTCGCAATCAGAGCCCGGAGCGCGAGCGACGGGTTCGCGTCACGCGTACAATACCCAACCTCGGAGACGGTCTGTGCCCGAAGGCGCCCCGACAAACACACCCATCCCCCCGCGCTACCGGTGGCTGAAGCGCCTCGGCGCTGCGGCCGCATTGTTCGTGCTGGCGCTGGTCGCGGTGCGCATCTGGTGGGGCCACGTCGCCGAATGCCGCTTGCAGGCCAAGATCGCCGAATACCGGGCGGCCGGTCAGCCCGTGCTCATCGAGGACTTCGCCACCGCGCCGGTCCCGGACGAGGAGAACGGCGCGTATTTCCTGCGGCAGGCCGCGTCCCTGGCACAGCCAAAGGAGGACATGACAGACATAGCATACGATGCACGCCGTCGCGCCGAGCACGCCGATGAGCTGCGGCAGTACGTCGCCGCGAACGAACCGGCCCTCAAGCTCGTCCGCGCGGCCCGTTCGAAAACCAGGACGTGCTGGGATCAGAAGCTCACCTCGCCGGCATTCGGGATGGTGGTGCCCAGCTTGTCTCCCCAGCGAATGCTCGCCAAGCTTGCGTGCACCGCCGCCTTGCAACAACACGAGGTGGGCAACGACGCCGAGGCGATCGAGACGCTGCGCGACATCCTCGCCCAGGCCGTGCACGTGGACCGCACCGCGCCGATCCTGATAACCCATCTTGTCGCCATCGCGATAGATAGCCTGGGGTCGAGTGCGGTCGAGAGCGTGTCGCACGATCTGCGCATCGCCCCGGACAGCGCCGCCGCGCGCGATGATGCTCAGCCCGCCACACGCGCGCAGGTCCAGGACCTGATTCGCGATCTCCTCGAAGCGCAGAGCCTGGATGACGCCTGGCGCCGCAATCTCTACGGCGAGCGCATGGGCCAGGTTGACGCCATGCTCGGGCTCATCCGCAGCAGCCCGACGTCCCTGCTGGGCAGCGCATCGCTCGTCGCGGACTCGTTCCTCACACCGGCCTGGAAGCTGGACACGGTCGCCATGATGGAGCGTGCCACAACCATCCTCGAAGCCGGTCTCGCACCCAATTGGCCTGCCGCCCACCAGGCCGCTTTGCAGGGCGCGTATCCACAACCGCGCTGCAGCGCGGACAAGTTTGCACACTTGTTCGGCTCCATCCAGACCGGGTCCGACGATGGCGCTGTGCCGCTACGTTTTCGGTTGCTCGCGGACAGGCGCATGGCCGCGCTCGCCTTGGCCATCCGCCTGTACGAACTCGACCATGGCCGCCGCCCCGCAGCACTCTCGGAGCTCGCGCCCGATTACCTGCCGGCCGTCCCCCGTGACCCGTTCGACGCGGACAACCGCCCGATCCGCTACCGGCCCGACGCGCCCTCTCCCCTCCTGTACAGCGTCGGCCTCAACGGTCTCGACGAAGACGGGGCCTTCCAGCTAAACAAGGAGGGCGGCGTGGACTGGCGGGCCAAGGACATCCCGTTCTTCCTCGACGGCGATCGCCCGCGTCCGTCGCCGAAGCGCGACGCGACGCGCCAACCGAGCCCCCGCCCCGCCGCACCGCCCGCCTCAACGCAGGCTGTAGTAGATGACCAGCAGCCAGAAGACGCAGACCGGAAGCAGCGCGAATAACGCCGCGAGTCCCACCGACAGCAGCCCCAGCACCGCCATCCGCAGGAAGCGCCTTCCTGGCGACTGCGGCAGCATGTGTTTCGCGAACGTTCCGAGCCGGCCAAAGCTGAACACGAGGGCCAAGTAATATGTCACGCCGGCCAGCACCCACAGCACGTCGGTGTAGGCTGTACCGAACGGCCGCCAGAGGCACACGGCCGCAATGAAGGGCACGAGCGCGGCCGGCGTGATCGCCAGCGGCGCCCACGCGTAGTAGCTCAGCGCGATGGCGCGGTTCTGCTGCTCCACCGAGAGCCGCCGTGGCTGAAAGAAGTAGCTCGCGAAGCCCGGCAGCCCGGCGAGCACCAGTAGCGACCATACCAGGAGCCCGCCGAGCACCCACCACATCACCTCGCCGCCGCCGAGCCCGCGCAGGTGATCGGCTAGGCCCCAGATCGCCGCCGCGATGAAAACCGGCGGGTACGCATGGAGCACAGTCAACCACCGGAAGCTCTGCGAACCGCGGTAGCTCACCGGGCGAGCGATCTCCGAGCAAAAACGCTTCGGCCAGCGCGTGACCAGCCAGACGGTCTTCCAGTAGGCCCGGAACCGCCCCATCTCGCGCCGGTGCGACCACGGAATCTGCGACTCGCCGGTGCGCAGCAGCTCCAGCGCGAAGCCGCATTCGGGGCAGCGCGCGCTCGTCGAGCCGCGCAGGTCGTAGCCGCAATCGAGACAGTACATGCCGTCCGGCAGCGGCGGCAGCTCGATGTTCGCACTGGTCTCAGGTACCACGCTGTCCTCGCTCCGCAGCGCGCAGCCTCTCAGTCCCCTCCGCCCGACGGGTGCGACGCCGGTTCGCTCGCGGCATGGCTCGTCGGCGCACAGAAGCTCGGGAATTGCGGGCACAACGCCCGCGCGACCTGCTCGACACGCTCCGCGGAGACGCCGTCCGCGGCGTCGTCCTGCAGCAGCTTGTGCAGCGCCTGCTCCACGATCTCCGGCTCACCGCCGTGCTCGCCCAGCGCCAGCCGCGCGGTCGCCAGCGCCTCGGGAATCTCGCCGCCCGCGAGCAGGTACCGCGCCAGCGCGAAGCGGAACGGTCCCACCATCTCGTCGTATTGCTGCGTCTGAATCTTCGGCAACGCATCAATCGCCGTGCGCAGAAGGGTGATCGCCGGACCGGCGTCCTCCGGCGTGCCGCGAAACGCGTATTCCGCCTGTTCCGCCAGGGCCACGGAGTACAGCTTTGGAAACCGCGGGCGCATCGGCCAGTACAGCTCGGCCGCCCGCGCCGCATACGCCGCCGCCGTGCCGAACTGCCCTTGCAGTGCCGCCCACGCCGCCGCCAGCCGGTAGGTCTCGGGTGCCAGCGACGCAATCAGCGCGTCGAGGTCGGTCTCGGGCGTGATCGGCCCGGCCGCCGCGACGAACTCCGCGAGCACGTGCTCGAACGCGCGGGCGCGGCCTAGCTCGGCGAGCGATTGCAGCCATAACCCCTGCGCGTCGGCAAACCGCAACGCGTCGCGGAGCAACGCGAGGTGCGTCGTCAGCAGCCCGGGGTAGTGGCGCAACGAGAGCAGCG
>CAIWOY010000112.1 GCA_903914415.1 uncultured Phycisphaerales bacterium
CGCACGCTGCGCCTCCGCGGCCACGACCCCCTGCTGACCATCGCCAACGCCCTGCGCACCTACCTGCAAACCGGCCAACTCCCGCCGCTACCCGCCGCAAGTACTGCAAACGGCTGAACTCTTACCTGTTTTCCACAAGGTTATCGGAAGAATGCCATTTAGGGGGCGCACACTCTTGGCAATCTTGGCATCCTTGGGTTTTCGGCAGCGCCAGCGGCCTTTTTATCCGGAACTATGCCAACCGCTTGGCACTCTTGGCGGCCTTGGCGCTCTCGCCGTCCCCCCTCGGCCCCTTGGTCCCTTGGCCCCTCGGTCCCTTTTTCAAGAGTCTCATTTACGCCCCGTACAAACATGATACTCTTGATACTCTTCGCTCCCGAGGCTCAGAACCGCGATTTTATTGTCCCACAACGATACTCTTCGACCGCGTCGCCCGCCCCGTGCCGCTGGGCACGCGCTGGTGGCTGAACGCTGATAGCTGAGGGCTGATAGCCGTGCTCTACTTCTTCGTCAGCAGCACATCCGACTGCACGAACCGCTGCGTGAAGTCCACGATCCAGAAATACTGGTCCCGAGCCGCGAGCCAGCCGGCGTACTCTTCACGCCACGCTGCCGACGGCGGCGGGGGGGTGACGATCGTGCCCGGCCCCGCGAACTCCACCCGGGCGGCGGGACGCGCCGGCGTCGAGACGAAGAAGCAGTACTCGGCGCTCGCCAAGGGCTTGTGGAATGAGAAGCGCAGCTTTGTGATCCCGTCGTCGCCGGCCGCGACGACCGTCGTGTCAAACACGTCGCCGGGAACCACGTCGCCCGCGTGCAGCGGATGCCCCGGCCGCATCCCGTCGAGCAGCATCCGCCCTGCGAGACCGCCGAAGTACCCCGCATCGTCCGCCGACACCAGCAGCTCGCGGTCGTTGAGCTGCTCCACGCGGCTCGGCTCGCGCATCATCAGCGGCTGCGGCGCGAACGTCAGCACATAGCCCTCGAGCCGGTCGAGCGCCCACGCCTCGCGCAACGCCACCGGCGCGTAGATCCCCGCCACCGGCAGATTGACGAAGAACAGCTTCGTCGAGGTTTCGCGACCTTCCGTCGTTGGCCGCGGTTCCTTACCCCCCTCCCTCGCAGGGAGGGGTTGGGGGAGGGTCGTACTCGCCGTGATGTCGGCGTAGATCAATTGCTCCGACCGCACGATGCCGCGCCAGACGTTGCGGTACACGAAGTGCGACCACAGCATCGCCGCCAAGACGAGCACCGTGACTACGGGCCGCCACCGCCCGCGCAGCCGCATCAGCAGGATCGTGACCATCACCGCATACGCGATCGCCGGCAGATAGCTGAAATGCGCCATCACGAACACTGGAATCACCGGCACGAACGCGACGACGGTCCACGTCGGCCACAGCCAGCGGCCCGGCACGCCGCGCGACGCGACGACATACCACACCGCGATCAGCCCGGCGAGCACGACCATGAAGCCGTACGCCCACGCGTGGGCCGCCGCACTGCCGCCGTAGGTCGCCAGTCCGAGGAACATCGGCGTGTAGAAGACCTGGGCGAAGAGCAAGTGCAGGAGCTTGCTGGCCGCCCACGGCACGTACGCCAGGCCCGACGGCGCGGTGAAGTAGATGTCGGGCACGCTGTGGACCGGGAAGACGAACAGCCGCCAGTACAGGTACAGCACGGTCAGCAGCCCGAGGACGACGTACACCGGCCAGCGGCGGAGTGCGTGCCGCCAGCCGCCGAACGCCAGATCGAGCACAACGACGACGACCGGGAAGACGATGCCGGTCTCGCGGCTGAATAGCGCCAGCCCCCACAGCGCCAGCGCGGCCACCAGCCACGACGACCAGCGCTCGGGCCGCGGCGTCTGGTCGTGGAACGAGGCGCGCACGTACGCCAGCACCGCCGCGACGAAGAAGAGCCCGCCGATCAGGGCGTTGCGGGCGGCGATCCAACTGACGGCGAAGGCCGAATGCGGGTTGATGGCGAAGACGGCGGCGGCCAGGAACGCCCAGCCGGAACGCCGCAGCGCCCACGCGGCCAGGCGATAGACGAGCAGGGCGGTGGCCCAGTGCCACAGCAGCCCGAAGGCGTGGATGGCGACGGGGCTGCCGCCGCTGAGCACGTATTCGACCTTCATGAACAGCATGGCGACGGGGCGGGCGTAGCGCCACTGGAGCGGCTGCTCCTGCCACCAGAGGTGCGTGAGCCGGCCCGGCAGATCGAACGTCGCGGCCTCGACCAGGTCGGAGAACCCCCAGCCGTACTCGCGCAGCGTGGTGCGGTGCCAGTGATCGTCGAAGAACAGGCCGTCCCACAGCGACGGGCCGTCCACCGCGACGACCACGAGCAGCAGGCCCAGGGCGAGCTGCCAGAAGCGGAACCGCGGGGCTAGCGCGGTGGCGACCGCTGCGGCGCGTGCGGCGGGCGTGGTTGTGGCGTGTGCCATGCGCTCTTCGCTACTCGCAACTCCCCGTTCTTACAAGTAGCCCAGCTCGCGCAGGCGGCGCTCGACGCGCGCCTGCTCCTCGGGCGAGATGGTGAGCGGGGCGGTCGCGAGCCGGGATTGTGCCGGCACGAACTGGTTGGCCAACTGCCGGAGCCGGCGGCAGAGCTCGCCGTCCGTGTCGGCCCGATTGTCGGCCTCGGCGGGGTCGCGGCGGAGATCGTACAGCTCTTCGGGCAACTCCGGGTTATGAGGTCCGTAGGTGTACTTGTGCTCCTCGGTCCGCACGCCGCGCAGCTCCAGGTCGCGCGGCACGCCGGAGACGGACAGGTACGCAGGCTGCGGCTGCCAGGGCTGGTTCTCGATGAGCGGGCGGAAAGACACGCCATCGAGGCCGTCGATCGCCCGTGGGTCGATGTCCAGCAGGTCGAGCACGGTGGGTAGGACGTCCACGAGGCGCACCATGCGTGGGCAGACGACGCCCGCGGGCAGCCGGCCGCGCCACCGGAGCACCAGCGGCACGCGTACGAGGAAATCGTAGACGTGCAGCATGTGCCCCTCGTGCAGGTTGTGCTTGTACGAGTTCAGCCACAGCCGCAGGTGCATGTCCAGCAGCCGCTCCTCGCCCAGCCAACGCCGGAAGCGATTGACCTTGCGGCGCGAGCGTTCGGCATCGAGTAGCCCGCTGCGCTTGAGCATGGCCGTCAGGCGCGCGGGCGAGGCCAGGGCGAGCAGGTCGCGCACCGTCAGGTACGGCGTCAGCAGCAGCAGGCGCAGGCGGTCGCGGATGCGCGTCCAGAGCTGGGCCCGGGTGCGCAGGCAGATGTCGCTCAGCCGCAGGTCGCGCAGCAGGGGCGCGCCCGCGCGATAGAGTTGCTGCAGCACGCTCGGTCCGGCCCAGCCGGCGACGTGGTAGGGGACCATGCCCTCGACCGCGTCGATGCGGAGCAGCTTGCGGGTGTAGGCGACGGCGGTCCCGTCGCGGTACGGCTCATCGGCTGACTTTTCGCCGTGGTCGCCCGTGAACAGGAGGAACGTATCGTCGCCGGCGGCGTCGAGGACGCGGGCCAGTTGCGCGTCGAGACTGGAGACGGAGCGCTCGTACTCGCTGCGCCCGAACTCGGTCCGATCGAAGCCGTGCAGCACCTGCCGCGGGGGATGGAGCTCCCAAACGTGCAGCAGCAGGAACCACGGCGCGCGATAGTGCCCGCCGCGGAGCCGTGCGACCAGGTCGTCGCCCCAGCGCGTGTGCAGATAGTCGCAGGGGGCGCGGTACTCGTAGTGCTCGAAGCCGCGGGCCAGCCCCATCTCCGGCAGCAGCGGGCCGGTGACCTCGGCGTAGGTGTGATAGCCGTTGGCGGCCAGCACCTCGGTGAGCATGGGTACGGAGTCGGCCAGCCGGTCGCCCCAGACCATGTGAACGCCGTGCCGCGGGCTGTACCGGCCCGTCAGCAGGCCGGCGAAGCTGGGCGTCGTGCAGGCCATCTCCACGATCGCGGTCGGAAAAGCGAAGCCCGACTGGCACAGATGGTCGATGGTCGGCGTCTTGGCGCGGCGGCCCGGGTCGAGCCACTTGTCGGCGCGGCCGCAATCGGCGATCACGATCAGCACATTGGGACGCTGGGCGGTCATGCCGATTGTTTCCCCCCCACGAGCTGCGTGGGCCAGCGAACGGGCCCGCGCGCCGCCACGCTGCGGTCGCACCACCACGCCCGCGTCCGTTCCATGCCCTCGGCGAAGCTGACCTGCGGGCACCAACCGGTGTCGGCCTGCAGCCGGGCCGCGTCGACAACCTGGTCGGTGCCCATCAGGCGGGCCGTGCAGCGGCTGATGGCCGGCTGACGCCCCGCGAGCACGGAGACGAACTCCGCCACCCAGCCCGCCGCGTATGCCGCCGGCCGCGCGATCCGCTGGCGCACCGGCGGCAGGCCCAGCAGCGCCGCGTGCGCGTTGACGAACTGCTCCTGCGTCACCCGTTCGGCGCTGGCCGCGTCGTAGACCTTCCGCGCACCGGCCGGATGCGTGGCGGCGGACCAGACGGCGGCGGCGGCGTCATCGTTGTACAGGGTCGCGATGCGGTTTTGCCCGTCACCGACCAGGTACAACAGCCGGCCGCGCGCGTGCAGGACCGCCAGGCGATCGAGCAGCGTCTGATTTCGGGGGCCGTACAGGAACGCCAGCCGCACGATGGTCCACGGGCAGCCCGCTTCGTCGCAGCGCCGCTGCACGAGGCGCTCGGCGGCCAGCTTCGCGCGGCCGTAGAGGTTGTCGGGCGTGGGCCGCGTGGGGGTGTGGTCGGCGCCGATGAGTGGGGTCGCGGCGGTGGGCGAGTAGACGGCCGCCGAGCTGACGTACACGAAGCGCGCCGGCTTCTGCGGCAGGGTGGCGTCGAGCAGGTGCCGCGTGATGTCCACGGTGCCGCGCTGGAACTCCGACCAGCGTCCGACCAGTTCGACGCGGGCGGCGGCGTGCACGACCACGTCGCCGGGCGCGACCAGGCCGCGGCAGCCGCCCGGCGTGGACAGGTCGCCGCGGACCGTGTGGGCGCCGAGGGCGCGCAGCCGTGTTTCATCGGCCGGCCGGCGTACGAGGGCGCGCACGGAGTCCGCCTGGCGCAGCGCGACCTGGAGCAAAGCGTGCCCGAAGAAGCCGGTCGCGCCGGTGATGGTTACGTTCATGGGCCGGCCCTGCGCGGAGGGCGCGGGAGCCAGCGCGGCACGCGCCGCACGTACTCCTCGTACCCTTGGCCAAACCGCTTGCGCAACAGGGGTTCCTCGATCCGCACGACCTGGAGCTGTGCGAGCGGCAGCGCCACCAGGAAGAGCAGGAAGATGCCGGTGGACGAGAACGCGAGCGCCTCGCCGAGCAGCATTCCCAGCAGGCTGGCGGCGATCGGGTTGCGGCACCACTGGAACGGCCCGACGGCGACAAACTCCTTGGGCGGGTCGAACTCGACATAGGCGCCGCGACCGTGGCGGGAAAGCAGCAATGACGCCGTCGCATAGAGGCCCGCGCAGATTGAGAAGAGCATCACGCCGAGCCAGCGCATCGGGCCGACCTCGATGCTTCCGCGGGGCCAGTGCACGTCGACGCGGCTGGCCAGCCAGGGCAGCAGAACGAGCACGGCGGCCAAAAACAGAATGCTGTACACGGCCATCCGCAGGGCAAGCGGAATCCGGTCGAGCCACGCGCGGAAGCCGCCCGTGCCGGCGTGCACTGGGTCGGATCTCGACCGGATATCTGTCGTCATAGGGTCTCCGCGCACCAGTGGCCGACCGCAACAAGACCCGGACCACCGCAGTTAACCCATGATTCCCGACGCGGGGGCGCCTGTCAACCGAGCGTGGCGTCCGATCCTGTTGCTCAAGCGTCCAGAAGTGTGGCGATGAAGCGATCCATGAGCGCCGCCAGCGTCCGCGCCGGCACGCGCGCCTCGAAGCACACGCCGCTGACATTCAGCCGCTGGTGCGTCAGATTGACGTGCAATGCGAAGCCAGGCTCCGGCAGGAGTGTTGAGTAACCATAGTAGTTGTGCAATTCGGCCCCGCAGAACCGCGGCAGCGGGCGCGAGAAGGGGCCGATGAAGTCCAGCCGCAGCGACGGCGTCCCGGCCAGCATGAGCCCGGAGGTCTGGCGGCGGCCCGCAAGCATGGTTGCTCTCAGCACCGCCGCCACGTACGCCGTCGGCGGATGCATCAGGAGCGAAAAGGCGGCGTAGTAGCGCAGGCCGGTGCGGGCGCGCACATGCGCGATCGTCTGACGGTGGATCAGCCGGGTCAGCTCGGCCGCATCGCCCGCGGCGTCGGTCGGAACGGTGATCGGCAGGGCGCTCGTCAGGTTCCAGCACACGGCCGGCCCCTGGCGGCGCCGATTGTCGAGCAGCGACATGGCGGTATACAAGGCATGGGGCGGAACGGGCTTCGGCATCACTGCGTGCAGGGCGTGCAGCCCACAGGCGCGCAGATAGTCGCCCGATGGCGAGGCACCGGCAATCCGCCGCATGTTCGCGCCCACCTGTGCCGTTTGCTCCGGCGTGAGATGTCGCCGGAGGTAATGCATCGGGCCGGGGTCGGTGGCCGCCGGCGTCTGGGCGAGATGCAGGACCTCGCCGCGGTGTGCCTGGGGTGGGTGGTGCAACTCCAGCATCATCCGCACGCGCCGCCAGAGGGGGTAATCGGCGAGCATGCGGGCGAAGTCGTCGCGCCGCTCGTCGCCGGCGCTGGTCAAGGTCGCGGGGTCGGGAGTCTCGTCGTACAGGCGGACCAGTTCCTCCAGGAGCAGGAAGGCCCCGCGACCGTCCGTCAAGGCGTGGGGCCAGCGCACCACGACCACGTCGCCCGCCGGCAATCCGCGAAAGACGTGGAATTGCACGGGCGGCAGGCGCACGGTGTCGAGGGCGGCGGCGAAGAGGGCTTCGACATCGTGTTGCAGTTGGTCGTCGGTGGGCGGCGTGAGCGCGTGCAGGCGCACGACGCGGCGCATGTCCGGCGGCGGGCCGTCCAGCCGCCAGCGCGGGCGGCCGGTGCGGATATCCAACTCACGCCGTGCCCCGGCGGCCGGGTAGACACGGTATAGGGCGAGCAGCGCGCGGCGGAGACCTTCGACGTCTACGCGACCGCGGAGCTCCAGGTGGAGATGCACGTGGACGCCCGGCAGGCCGGCCCGCTTCGTGGCGTGTTCGCCCGCGAAGAACAGCAGGTCGAGCGGGTTGGGGTACTGGTAGCGGGCCACGCGCGGTCTCCTAGGGGCGGAGCCCCTAGCGCCGGTCAACACGGATCCAGCAGGGCGTCGACGAAGCGGTCGACGAGCGCTGTCAGCGTTTCGAGGGGCACGCACGACTCCAGGCACGTGCCGACGACGTTCAGCCGGTCCTCGGTCAGGTGCACGTCCACGGCAAAGCCCGGCTGCGGGACCGGTGCCCGAAACGCATAGTAGTTGGCGACCTCCACGCCGCAAAACGTGGGCAGCGGCTGGGCGAACGGGCCCATGATCCCCAGTGGCAGCGAGAGCGGCATGCGCATACCGATCCGCGCGGCGGGCGTGCCGTGCGTCCCGAAGTCGGCCCGGATGATGGCCGCGATGTACGCCGTTGGCGGCCGCGTGATGAGCCAGAGGTTCAGGGCGTCCCGGGTCGCGGTGTCGGCGGCGCGGTGCGCTTCCATCTGGGCGCGGATCGACTCGGCTACGCGGCGGCGATCGTGGGCGAGGCACACCGGGACCTCGATCGGCAGGGCGGTCGTGAAATTCCAGCACACGGCGCCGGGCTGGTGCCGGCGGTTGTCGATGTAGTTCATCAGCGTGTACCGGCCGGCCCGCGGCAACGGCTGGGGCATCATCTGATGCAGCGCCCGCAGGGCGCTGGCCCGCACATAGTCGCTGGGCCGTGCCGTCGGGCATACCCGCGCCGCGTTGTCGCGCACGAGCCGGGCTTTTTCGGGGGTCAGTTGGCGGACGACGTAGCGGAGGTGCGTGCCGAGCTGGGACGACCTGGCGGGTGAGATTTGGACGCCGGCCCCGCGACCCACCCCGCAGCCGGACAACAGGGCCAGAAGCGTATTGATCCGCCGGGTCCAAGGAATGCGTGCGAGCATCTGCCGGAAGTCGTCGCGCCGCTCGTCGCCGCGGGTTTGCAGTGCGCTGAGATCGGGCGTCTCGCGGTACAGACGGTCCAACTCCTGGAGGATGGTCAGGCCACCGCCGCCGTCCATCAGGGTGTGCGTCCAGCGCATGACGAGCATGTCGCCGGCGGGCGGTCCGCGGAAGATGTGGAGCTCCAGCGGCACACGCCGGACGAAGTCGATCGGCTCGTTGAGCAGCGTTTCGATGCACGGGTGAAGCTGGTTGTCTGAAACGGCGTGCACGTGCACGACCTGGCCGGGCGCGGGCGGCGTCGCGTCCAAACGCCAGCGCGGCCACCCGGTCCGCGGGCTGATCGCGCAGCGCGCCGCCAGCACCGGGTAGACGCGGTGCAGTCCGGCGATCGCACGCTGCAAGAGAGCCAGATCAAGCTGACCGCGCAAGTGCAGGTGGATATGGGCCGTCGTGCCGGGCAGCCCGACCCGCCGCTGGGCCGCATCGGCTGCGAAGAACAGCAGGTCGCCGGGGTTGGGGTGCTGGTAACGGGCCACGACTCACTCCCGCAGGGCCACGACAAGGCGGTCGATGAGCGCGGTCAACATCGCAACCGGGACGCGCCGCTCGTAGCAGACGCCGGTGAGATTCAGCCGGTCGGTGGTCAGGTTCGCCTCGATCGCGAAGCCCGTGTCCGGCAGCGGCGGCCGACAGCCGTAGTAATTCAGTAACCGGCGCCCGCAATAGGTGGTCATCGGACGCGTCGTTGGTCCCATCAGGCCCAGAGGCAGCGATGGCGCCGGCGCCACACCCAGCCGCGGCGTCACGCGCCGCCCGGGACTGAGCCGCGTCTTGATCGCGGCTCCGAGCCAGGCCGTCGGCAGGCGCGTGAGCAGCCAGAGCACCGCGGCGTGCTGTCGCGGCGTATCCGACGCGAGGTAGCGGCCGGTCTGTTCGCGGACCAGGTCGGCGGCGCGCTGCCGATCCTGAACCAGTCCGGCCGGGACCGCGATCGGCAGCGCGCTGGTCAGGTTGCAGCACCAGCGCAGCGGCTGCCGGCGATTCCGGCGATCGAGCAGGTTCAGCGTCGTGTACAACGCATCGGGCGGCACGGGGTGCGGCATGATCTCGTGCAGCGCCCACAGCGCGCACGCCCGCAGAAAATCGGGAAAGCGGCCCACGCCACCGATGCGGAGCGCGTGCTCGAGAATCCCGCGCGTATCGTCAGGCGAGACGTGGCGGAAGACGCAGCGCAGGGCGCCGGGGTCGGCGGGGATGGGCTCGGTGGCCAGTTGAGCGTAGCGCTTGCGGTGCCAGTCGGACTTGACGAGCGCCTGGGCGAGCATCTGCACGCGCCGGCCGGGGGGCACGCGGGCCAGGAGGGGCTGAAAGTCGATCCGGCTCTCGTCTCCGGCGCTGGACAGCGCGCTCAAATCCGGTGCCTCCTCGTACAGGCGGTCAAGTTCCTCCGACATCATTCCGCCGCCGCGGGCGTCCATCAGGGCGTGCGGCCAGCGCAGCACCAGGATGTCGCCGGGCGGCAGGCCGTGGAAGATATGAAATTGGAGTGGCGCATGCCGGGTGGCGTCGATGGGGGCGGCCAGCAGCCGCTCATACTCTGCCCGGAACTGCGTGCGTGTCGGCGGCTGCAACTCGTGGATGCGGACGACTCGGCGCGGATCGGTTGGGGGCACGTCGAGGCGCCAGTGTGGACGGCCGGTCCACGGGCAGAGCTCCAGTCGCGACGCCGTGACAGGATACACGCGGTGCAGGGCCGCGACGGCGTGTTGCAGCCGCCCGATGTCGAGTTCTCCCTCGACCTCGGTCGCGAGGTGGATGTGGCCCGGGGCCAGCCGGGCGCGGCGGCCGGCCGCTTCGTTGGCGAAGAAGAGCAGGTCGAGCGGATTGGGTTCGTGATACTGCGCCACGCGTTCGCGCACTCCTCTCGCTTCCGCTCGGGCTCTGATAGCCACGACAAGACGGTGAATGTGGCACAGCCGGACGATGTTTACAAGCCTTACGGCGTGTACGGTGTCGGCGGCGGCACTTCGGGAACCTGCACGGTGTCGCCCACCGGCGGTGGCGCGGTCCGGCAGAGACGCCCGTCCCGCCAGGCCAGGAACCGGCAGGAGGCGTCGTCCAGGCTCTTGCGGAACTGGAAGCGGACCGTGCGGAAGCCGCCGGGCTCCGACGCGACGACGGTCGCGGTGAATGCGGCGGTCGTGAACGTGGTGCCGGCCGGCGGGGCTTCGTGGGCACAGAAAACCCGCTCGAAGGGGTTGGCGCGAAACGGGATGGTCCCGCTGGTCAACGTCATCGTCCGCTCGTCGTCGCGCGTCCAGGTCAGCGGGCGGCGACCCAGTTGCAGCGGGAAAATACGCGTGTAGAGGTCGTCGTGACCGACGCGCCACGTGAGCGAAAGGCTCATGGCCCCCATGCTGGAGGGGCTGTTCAGCACGAATACGTCCAGGGGCTGCGCCGGATTCGTCCCAATGTCGGCGGTCAGATTGTTGGCGCGGTCCGTCCCCCCCAACGAGGCACAAAGATGGCTGCGGATCATCGTCATGGGGACCGCGGCCACAATCCCGGTCAGGATCAGGACGCCGCCCATCGTCAGGGCCGCCGCGCGCCCCAGCGTCAGCCGCTGGCGGAGCGGCGCGAGGCGGTCCAGGAACAAGCCGAACAGGAGGGCGGTCCCGATGGCGGCATTCATCCACAAGCGGTCGGAGATGTCGCCCCCGCCCTCGGCCAGCAGGGCGAAGAGGGCCCAAGCGACGGCCAGGCCGGCCACGCGCGACCCCCTGAGCCCCCGCGCGAGCACGAAGCCTGCGGCCGGGAGCAGGATTGCGCTACCAGCGAGCAGCCGCCACGCCCAGCGGGTGTTTACCGCCATGAAGTCCGTCACGGTCGCGTAGGTCAGGTGCATGAGCCCAGCGGGCACGACGCAGGCCAGGCGCGACAGGAAGCGCACCGGATCGTGCCACGGGACCGGGTAGGTCACGGAGCGCGATCCGTACCCGCCGGCGATGTAGAGCGTCAGGTACGCTCCCGCGACGAGCCCGAACGACCATAGGACGCGCGAACCGGCCAACCGACGCAGCCGGGCCCGGAGTGTCTCCGCCCCGGCGGGCCAACCAAAGAACAGAATGTACGCGGCGACGATCGGCAGAGCCGCGACGCCTGATTCCTTGGATCCGCACGCCAACAGGAAGCACGCCAGACCGGCGAGCAGCCACCGTGTGCGCCCAGACTCACGCTGACGGTGAACGCACAGGACTGTCGCGATGACGAACAAGGCGGCCAGGAGCGTGTTACGGTTGGCGATCCAGCCGACGGGCATGCAGTGCACGTCGTCGAGCGCCAGGAACGCCAGGGCCCACAGGGCGGCGCGCGGCGGAGCGCCCAGGGCGCCGTACAGCTTCCATGCCAGAACGAGGAACACGCCGAACAGCGCCAGGCTCGTCACGTGGTAGCCGGGCGCCCAGTCGTGGTAGATCACATAGTCGAGCCAGATGGTCAGGCTCGTGACGGGGCGGAAAAAGCGGGCCTTGAAGTCGGGGTCGGTCCACCAGGGCGCGATGCCGGCGTCGAACGTTGCATCGCCGGGGTGCGGTGTGATGGCGAAGTCATAGAGGTTCCAGCGCGGCAGGCTGGCGCCGGGCAGGTCGCCGCGCAGAACTGCCTGGTGGATGAAGTCGTCCCAGATGAAGCCCCAACGGAGCGAGGGCAGGTTGTTCGCGACGCCGGCGGCGATAAGCAGGGCGGCGAGAAGCGTCGTGCGGCGGCGTGATGGGGTGGTGGTCATTCCTGGGGTCCGGGGCTCACGCCGCCGCTTCAACCGGCGGTAAATCGCGAATCTTACGCGCCGGCACGCCGGCCCAGAACTCGTTCGGTCCGATGATCGTGCCGGGCAGGACCACCGCGCCGGCCCCGATCATGGAGCCGCTGCGGATGTGCACGCCGCCGAAGATCACGGCGTGCCCACCGACCAGCACGTCGTCCTCGATGATGGTGCGTTTGAAGACGACGGCGTCGCGTTCCTGGTAGTGTCCCGCGACGGTCGCGTTGAAGCCGATCACGACGTTTCGGCCGAGCGTGACCAGGTGCGGGTCGAGCACATGCGGATCGATGACGTACGCCGACCGCGACCGTGGGCCGAAGACCGGCCCCATCAGCCAGGCCAGCGGCGGCAGATTCGCGAAATGAAACACGAGGAAGCCGGGGAAGGGGGCCTCGTAGCGGGCTTTCGTCAGCACTGCGAGCAGGCACGACCAGAAGACCTGCCGGTCGGGGACGCGCCGGCTCGTGTCGTACCGTCCCTCGCGCGGCGTCGGGATCGGCAAGCGCAACACGACCAGCTCCGCGACGTAGATCAGATTGAACAGGATGATGAAGCGGCCGGCCGCGGCGCTCCACCGCCAGGTCTGGTGCAGGTCCGCGGCGAAGAGGCTGCCCTGCGGCCAGAGCCGCAGCGCGGAGAACGCGGCGGCGGTCAGCATGAGGGCGGCGGACCAGATGAAGAGCCGCGTGAACAGGTCGAGGACGAGGAACCAGCGAAGACCGCCTCGTTGATCGC
>CAIWOY010000113.1 GCA_903914415.1 uncultured Phycisphaerales bacterium
GCGTACACGGCCCCCACGGGGCCTGCCCCACGTGCCCGCCCCCAACGGGGGCTTCGTCACGTGCCCGGCCCGCTTGGACGGGCCTTCCTAAAGCCACGGCCTATGGCCGTGGTTGATTACTGGCCGGGGTAATAAGAACGGTCCTCCGGACTGAGACCCCGCAGCGTTTTTCGCTCTCGGTGCCTCTGAGCCTCTGTGGTGATCCGTCCCTCGCCGCCGCCCTCGAACCCCACGCCCGCGTCACCGCGCGACATGAATGTCGCGGCTCCCGTACGTCGGAGCTTCAATGAGACACTACACCAGCTATCAGGCCCTTCACGCGCTCCACCGCGTTGGCCGCGTCGAACCCGTAGGCGTCGGCCCCGATCTCACGGGCGAAGCGCTCCGTGACCGGGGCGCCGCCGATGATCGTCTTGACCTTCCCGTCCAGCCGCCGCTCCTTGAGCAGGGCCACGACCCGCGACATCTCCGGCATGGTGGTGGTCAGCAACGCCGACATGCCGATGATCGCAGCGGCGTGTTGCGTGGCGGCCTCGACGAACCGCTCGGGCGCGACGTCGCTGCCGAGGTCGAGCACCTCGAAGCCCGCCCCTTTGAGCAGGACGCCGACGAGGTTTTTGCCGATGTCGTGCAGGTCGCCCTGCACCGAGCCGAGCACGACCTTGCCGAGCGACCGCACACCCTCCCGGACCAGCAGCGGCTTCAGATGCTCCAGGCCGGCGTTCATCGCCTGGGCCGCCAGCAGCACATCCGGCAGATACAGGTCGTGACACTTGAATTTATCGCCGACGACCGTCATGCCGGCGATCAGCCCGTCGTCGAGGATTTGCTTGGGCGGCAACCCCGCGGCGATGGCCTGCCGCGTCAGCTCCGACACTTTCTGGTCGTCGCCGGATAGCAGGTGCTGGGCTAATTCTGCCAGGATGTCCATGTCGTCTCTCCTTCCACCGACTGCAGCCGGCCGCACGTCGTCTGCATGTAGCGGCCGGGCGCCACAGTCGCGTGCCGAGGGTCTGTGGTCGCCTACATCGGCCACGGGGAGCAACGCTACGCCGCGGCCAGCCGGCGCGACTCAAGCAGGCAGCGCTTGAAGACCTTGCGGTAGGCGAACCACAGCATCACCAAGGAAACTGCGTAACGGACCATTCTATGCGTTGCGCCGCACCGAGTGAGCCGACATTTCCCATTCGCCGACCGTTCTACGAGCATCCCACTTGACCAGGCCGGAGGCAGCCTTTCAGGGGATTACGAGCTGCGGTGTCTTCACCGCTGTCGGCGTGAACGCGAGCACGTACGTCGTCTCTTGCAGGTGGTCGACCTGCCAGCCGGCGATCCGCACCACCGTCGCGTCGGCGAGGTCGCCGTGTAGCGCGGCGTACTGCCCCTCATCGAGGACGAACGCATACGGGGCCCCCGAACGGCTCAGCTCGCGGACACGTTCCAGCCGCAGCCGGCCGCTCTCCTCTTCGGGCACGTCCTTCGGGAATTGTTGCTTGACCTGGCGCACGAGCTCCTGGAACCGGAGCCGCCACAGCGGCGACCAGTCAACCTCGATCCGCTCGCGGGCGTGCCCGCGCGGGGCCGCCTCCCGGAACTGCAAGCCGGCGGTTTCCACGTAGAACGGCAAACTCGGCGCCGCCGCGCGCCGCACCGCGACGACCGTCGTCTCCGGCACGCAGCGGGCGGCGATGGCGGCGGCGACGCGTTTCGTCCCCGCGAACTGGAACGTGACGCCGGGCATGAGCACGAGCCAGACCAGTAGATTCGCGCCCAGGCCGCCGAGCAGCAGCGTCGGCACGACCGCGGAGAGCTGGTTGCGGCGCTGAAACCGAACGGCCAGCAGTCCCGTGGCGGCGATGGCGGCGGCGGGGACAATCGCGAGCATCTTGGCCCACGGCGTGCCGAACCACAGACCCGCGCCCAGCAGCCCGATGCCCAGCACGACGCACGTGCCCGCGAGGATTCGGAAGCCGGCCCGCAGCGACGGGTGGGTTGCCCACGTCACGTCGCCGCGCGCGGCGCGCCGCAATTGCCGGGCGATGAGCAGCGCCAGGGCGGGGTAAGCGGCGAGCGCGTAGGTGGGGAGCTTGCTCCACGGCAGCTCCCATAGGAGCCAGCCGCCGAAGAGCCAGGCGCCGAGGAGCACGAACGCGAGCCGCCGGCGACGGAGCTGCCGCCAGGCGTCGGCGAGGGCGGTGAGCAGGTAGCCGGTCCACGGAATCAGGCACACGAAGAAGAGCAGGAAGTGCACGCCGGGCGGACCGTATTGCCCGTAGGTTGTGCTGCCGACGCGGCGCAGGATGTACCAGTAGCCCATGAACAGCACGTAGCGCTGGTCCACCTGCCACGCGAGCGCGAGCCAGATTGCCAGCGGCACCAAGGCCAGCGGCAGACCGATCCAGGGATGCAGGTGGACCAGGTTGCGCCGCCGGCGGTGGAAGACGAGGAGAAACAGGAACATCCCGGCGACGAGAATCAGGATCGGCGGCCCCTTTGTGAGCACGCCCGCGGCGACCGCGGCCCACAGGACGACCGTCTCTTTCCACGATGGCCGCACGACGCCGCGCAGCAAGGCCAGCGCGGCGATCGTCTGAAACGCCAGCAGCACGCTGTCGGTAAGGGCGATCTTGCCGAGATTCAGCACGAAGAGCGCCGAGGCGAGGATCATTGCGGCGAGCTTCGCGGCGTCTGCGCCCAGCAGGAAACGGCCGCCGTGCCAGACTGCTGCGCACGTGACGAGGAGGCCGAGGGCGCTCGGCAGGCGCAGGGCGAACTCGTTGACGCCAAAGGCGGCGTACGAGCCGGCGATGAGCCAGAAGAACAGCGGGGGCTTGCGGTGCGGCTGGGAGTAGGGGAACTCGGGCACGACCCAGTGGTGCGCGAGCAGCATGTCGCGGCCGAAGCCGGCGTAGGCCGCCTCGTCCTGGTCCCACAGGGCGGTGGTGGCGTTGCCGACGAAGAGGTTGGCGGCGAACAGGACGAGGAACGCCCCGACGAGCTTGCGATCAGCGAGGATCGTAGGCGGACTGGTGCTCATGCGGCGGCCGAGCATAGCGAACGCGCGCCGCGACGTCACGCCGGCCGCTTACCCCAGAGATCCCGCCGGACGGGCTCGCGACACGCCGCCCGCCCTGTGCTACCATGCCCGCCAATCGTCGGCTGGCAACGCATGTGAGGAGGCACCGGCACACATGAGCGCAACGAGCAATGTCAGCGCAGCGGCCCTGGGACGGCCCACGCCCGCGTTTCTGACCACCCGCCTCTCGATCATGATGTTCTTGGAGTTCGCCGTGTGGGGCGTGTGGTCGGTCCTGCTCGGCAAGCACATGGAGCATCTCGGGTTCAGCGGAAAAGAGATCAGCCTTGTGTACCTGACCACGGCGCTCGGCGCGATGCTCTCGCCGCTCGTCGCGGGCTGGATCGCGGATCGCTTCATGCCGAACCAGGTTTTCACCGGGCTCGTGCACCTGATCGGCGCTGTGCTGCTGTTTGTGGCTTGGCCGCTGCGTGAGTTCAAGCCCATGTTCTTCGCGCTGCTGGCTTACGCCGTCCTGTACATGCCGACGATCGCGCTGACGAACGCCATCGCGTTCTACCACATGAAGGACTCGAGGAAGTTCGGCAACGTCCGCGTGTGGGGCACGATCGGGTGGATCATCGTGAACTGGTGCTTCAGCCTCTACCTGATCACCTGCGCGGGCACGTCGCTCGGATTCCAGGCCTCCGGGGCACATTTCTCGCTGTCGTGGGAGGGACTGGCCCCTGCCGAGTGGCGCGTCGGCGACGCACTCGCGGCGGCCGCAATCGTGTCGCTGCTCATGGGCGTTTATTGCTTTACGCTCCCGAACACGCCCCCGTCGAAGCAGGCCAAGAACCCCTATGCCTTTCTTGAAGCGATAAAGCTCATCGCCAACCGCAATTTCGCCGTGTTGCTGGTGATCTCGTTTGTCGTGGCAATCGAGTTGCCCTTTTACTACAGCTTTACCAACATCTTCCTTACGGACACGAAGGCCGGCGTCGGCCTGTCGCCGGGCACGGCTAACTTGGCGATGAGCCTCGGGCAGGTGGCGGAAATCGCCCTGATGCTGCTGCTAGCGCCGTCGCTGCGGCACCTCGGCATGCGCAGGACCATCGTCCTGGGCATCTTGGCCTGGCCGCTGCGGTACGCCGTGTTTGCGATCGGACACCCGACGTGGCTGGTGGTTGCGGCCCAGGGCCTGCACGGCATCTGCTACTCGTTCTTCTTCGCTGGTGGCATGATCGCCGTCGAGCGCCTGTGCCACAAGGACATCCGCGCCAGTGCGCAGGGCCTCATGGTGTTCGCGACGAACGGCGTCGGGATGTTGGTCGGCAACTTGATCAGCGGTCAGCTCTACGATGCGTTCATCAAGGCCGGCGTCGCCCACGCGTGGCCGAAGTTCTTCGTTGTCCCGATCGCGGTCACGGTCCTGGGGGCCGTCGCCTTCGCCCTCCTGTTCAGCGAACGCCGTTTTCAGCAAGACTCCCAACGCGTCGAGCAGGAAGACAGGCTGCCGGCGACCGCGTAGCGGTTTTCTGATGCTGCATCGGGGATCGCGCCCTCGTCCCTGCGTGGGCGGATAATCGCGCCCCCCGGGGGGCACGCCCCTTCGCTCCGTGCGCAGGCCAAGGGGCCTGCGCACCTACCATTCCCCAGCACCCGTCCACCGTGAAAACGGACAATCGCGTGTCAGAAGCTCCCGAAGGGGGTCTATTCCAGGGTAGCCCGGGAAGGCGAATGAAGACCGGTTCAGCGGACACAACAGACATAAGCATATTGAACTCAACGGGACTTCTGAGAGCGACCCGGCGCGGTGTCGGGCGTGTCGATCGGCCCGTGGTTTGCGTGTGGGTTGACCAGTCGTAGCGGTCACAATCAAAGGAGGCACGAACATGTTGTCGCATCGGTTACGCATGATTGGGTTGATGTTGGGGGCGTTGCTGTTGGCCGGGGGCGCTTCGGCCTGGGCGGTGGAGGCCGGCATCACGCTGGACGTTCACCAGGACGTCTTTCCGCCCCAGCTCTGGCCGAATGATTTTCACATCGAAGGGGTCGTGTGCTCGCACAACAGCACCCCGCCCGTGGTAATCAATCACATCGACGGGCCGTTCCTGCACTTCACGTACACGATCACCAAAGTGACGGGCGACGAGTGCAATTACTGGTTCGAGGCGACGTGGTGGAACGATCCGAACACCGGCTACATTCCGTACTGCACGGTGATCCACCTGGGCGTGCTGTTCGACGTAGACGCCTCGAACATCGTCATCAACACGGTTGGGTGGTGGACACGCGACGGGCAGCCCGTGGGCGGGATGTTCCGGACCCTCACGAACATGGGCTATGTCCCGGTGATCGGGTTCGACGTGCAGGACACGGCGATGCCGCAGAAGATCACGATCGGCAACGGGCAACTCGAGTCGCGGCCGCCGCTGCCGCCGCCGGTGCCGACGCCGCCGTGGCCGCCGGCTCCGATCCCGTTGTACGTGCAGCAGATGGACGTGGTCGCGTTCCCGCCGGGGGCAGCGCCGCCGTTTGAGGAGCTGTATGAAGGCGGGGCGCAGATGCACTGGCCGTGGGTTCCGGTGGTGTATGCGAACGGAGAGCCGATCAGTCCGTTGCGTCCGTACTACTTCGTGCCCGACAGCTTCTTCGACGTTTTCCTGGATATGCCGGGGCGGACGGACACGTTCCGCACGCAGACGCCGGCGCCCATTCCGGTGGGCGGGTTCCTGGTCGCGCGTCAGCTCATCGGGTTCGTCAATAACAACGGTCAGCAGGAAAGCCGCTGGTTCTGGGAGGTGCACGGCGCGCAGCAGCCGGAGGCGTGCTGCTTCACGGACGGGCACTGTGAGGACCTGCTGCCCTTCACCTGCCTGCAGCGCGGCGGCCAGCCAATGGGGTTGAACACGGTATGCATGCTCATCACGTGTCCACAGGTCCAGCAGGGTGCGTGCTGCTACGGCACCGTGGCCCCGCAGTGCGTGGTGACCGACGCGGCGACGTGTCAGCAGCAATACGCGGGCCAGTGGAAGGGCCCGGGCACCACATGCGCCGACCTGGATGGCGACGGCGTGGCCGACATCTGCGAGCCGGCGGTGGTCGGGGCCTGCTGCTACGGCGGAACGACGATTCTGTGCGTGGTCACGACGGAAGTCTTGTGCAATCAGCAATACCTGGGCGTCTGGAAGGGCGCCGGCACGAATTGCGACGACCTCGATGGCGACAATATCGCCGACATCTGCGAGCCGCCGCCGTTGCCGGAAGCCTGCTGCCTGCCGAACGGCACGTGCCTGATGATCCCGCCGGCGGACTGCCTGGCGATGGGCGGCACGCCGAAGGGCCTCGGATCGCGCTGTCTGGGCGATCTCAACGGGAACGGCATCGACGACATCTGCGAGGCGAAGTGGTACCAGATGCCCGACTTGCACGAGACTGGAATCGACGTGAAGGCGACGGCGCCGAACGTGCTGGCGGACGACTTCGTGTGCACGCAGCGCTCGCTGGTCACCGACATCATCGTGTGGGGCTCGTGGCGCGGCGACCAGTTCCCGGGCGGCGACCCGGGCAACGTGCGGTTCACGTTGAGCATCCACGCGAACATGCCTGGGATCCCGTACAGCCAGCCGGGGCCGACACTCTGGGTCCGTCGGTTTGCGCCGGGAACGTTCACCACGACGATCTTCCAGGCGCAGATTCTGGAAGGCTGGTGGGATCCGGCGACGCCGGGTTCGTACATCTTCCCGGGCGACACGATGTGCGTGCAGTACACGTTCCGCGTTCCGCCGGGCGCGGCGTTCTGCCAGAAGGGCACGGCCACCGCACCCGTTATCTACTGGCTCGACGTGCAGGCGGAGCCGATTGGCCCAGTCGCGGCCGAGTTCGGCTGGAAGACGTCGCTCGACCATCGCAACAGCCCGGCCGTCTGGGGCCAGGGTGTGGAGCCGTATCTCGGGCCGTGGGCACCACTGCTCTATCCGCAGCAGACGGGCGTGATTGACCTGGCGTTCGCGATCGGCGGCAACATGCGTTGCCTGTGCGCGGGCGACATGAACTGCGACGGGAGCGTGACATTCGCCGACATCGATCCGTTCGTGGAAGCGTTGGCCGGCGAGTCGAGCTGGAATCTGCACCACCCGAACTGTCCGTGGCTGAACGCCGACTGCAACGGCGACGGCAACGTGACGTTTGCGGACATTGACCCGTTCGTGGCGTTGATCGGGACGACCTGCCCGTAGCCCTGCGAGCGACCCACACCGGGTCACAGAGTGCCAGACCCTTTTGAGC
The DNA here is from genome assembly GCA_903914415.1 of uncultured Phycisphaerales bacterium. Taxonomy (GTDB): domain Bacteria; phylum Planctomycetota; class Phycisphaerae; order UBA1845; family Fen-1342; genus Fen-1342. Next base: position 7,307 of record CAIWOY010000113.1, read on the forward strand.
AGGCCGGTGAAGCCCAACTTCACCGGCCTGCTCCGTTTTGGTCGCGTCGGAGCCTGTCGCACGCCGCGGCGTGATCGCTAAACCCGTCGAGCGGAATGCCGGATGGCCCCGGCGGTCCAACAGAAGTGTCCGAGCGCGGCCACGCGCCCGGCCCGCAGCGCCCGGGCGCCCGCCCCGCTGGCGGCTGCGGCGAACGGGTCAGAAGGGCTCTGGTCCGTTCCGCAATCGACTTTTTTCGGACAATTCTGAGTTTCAGCCAGAATTCGACTTGCCGCCAGCGAAAAGCTGTGGTACATTATCCCTATCTAAACCTAATAGTGGCGATGAGTGGGACGCAGTGCCGGCGGGACCATGTTTCTGGCAGGGACCTACGAGCTGACGATCGACGCCAAGAACCGGCTCTCGATCCCATTTGCCATCCGCCGGAAGCTGAACGAAGAACGTGACGGACACGCGCTTTACGCCGTTCCGGGCCGTCGGCCGGGAACGCTGACGCTGTACCCGGAGAAGTACTACGAGGCGTTGCGGGCGAACCAGGCGCCGGATGACAGTCTCTCGGACGACGCCTATGCCTTTCGGCAATTCGAGTACTCGCAGAGCGCGTTGCTGGATCCGGATGACCAGGGTCGCGTGCTTCTGCCGCAGCGGCTCCTGCAACGCGTCGGTCTAGCCAAAGATGTAGTACTGATCGCCGTCCGCGACCACCTGGAGTTGTGGCGGCGCGAGGACTTCGAGGCGTTCGAAAGCGGGATGTGGCCGGCGTATCCGGAGCGGCGCGCCAAGGCCATCGAAGAGATGAAGAGCTTCGTCGCCGCGCCGGACGCGGCGGCGACACCGCCGACGGCGTGAGGTCGCCGGCAGGCAATAGACAAAGCGGTTGGGTTACATCGCGAGGACGGGTTGCGGCGGCGAGCCAACATCGTTGTCGTCGCCAGGACCCAGAAGACCTCGAGCGCGTGAGTGGGCCCCGACGTGGGTATGCGGGACCTACCGGAGCACGGAAGCGATCGCACGTTCGGGGGCGGCTGCTCGAAGCCGCCAGTATCGGCCGGCCGCAACCAGGGATGGTTGGCGGCGGCCCCCCTTTTTCATCGCGGCGCTGCAGCGAGTGGAAGCACTGTCCGCCGGTCGGGACGGCGCATATCTGAGCCGCCCGCCGGACAGTGGCACGGCGCGGTGAAAGCGTGGGACGGTGTCGTGGACGAGCCGCAGCGCGAGCATCAGCCGGTGTTGGTGGAGCCCGTGCTGCGGCTTCTCGATCCACGGGCCGGGCAAGTGATCCTGGACGGGACGGTCGGTCTGGGGGGACACGCCCGCGCCCTGCTGCCGCGTATTCTGCCGGGCGGCCGGTACATTGGCCTGGACCTGGATGAGGTCATGCTGGGCGAGGCGCGGGCGCGTCTAAGTGCGGCGCCGCCGGGCAGCGTCGAGCTGATCCAGGCGAATTTTGCGGCGCTGCCGGAAGTTCTGGCGCGGCTGGGCTTGCAGAAAGTGGACCACATACTTCTGGACCTGGGCGTGAACTCCGCTCAATTGGCAGATCGGACGCGGGGCTTCTCCTTCGAGCAGGACGGTCCCCTGGACATGCGTTACGACCGCCGGCACGAGCGGCGGGCGCTCGACCTGGTCAACGGGCTGTCGGAAGCCGAGTTGGCCGACATCTTCTACTACAACGGCCAGGAGACGGCGAGCCGGAAGATCGCCAGGCGGATCTGCCAGGTCCGGCATACGGGGCGGATCACGACGACCCTGGCGCTGGCGCGGGCGGTCGAGTCGGCCTACGCGGCCCTCGGCGAACGGCGCGCGGGCCGGATTCATCCGGCGACGCGTGTGTTCCAGGCGCTGCGGATCGCCGTCAACGACGAGCTGGACAACTTGCGGACGTTCCTCGCCGGCATCGTGGCGCATTTGCAACCCGGCGGCAAGCTGGCCGTGATCAGCTTCCACAGCCTCGAGGACGGGATCGTGAAGGACTTTCTGCGCGGGGCGAAGGCGGCGGGCACGATGGACGACCTCACCCGGCGCCCAATCAGCGCGGATTCACAGGAGCGAGCGGCCAATCCACGCAGCCGCAGCGCCAAGCTGAGGGTGGCGCAGCGGTTAGGAGCCTGACATGCGCAAGGAGGCGGCGGTGACGTTGAACGCGAAGGCAGCGATGGTGATCTGCGCCGGGTGCATCGGCGGCATGTCGTGGCTCGTGCAACAAACGACCGTGCAGGGGGCGGAAACGACGGCGCCCCTGGTGGTGACGGACATGCCCCTCGACGATGTGCTGCGCGCCAGGTCGCAGCGCGGGCCTGCGCTGGTGCGCGGCCTGGACCCCCAGGAGGGGTGGGCCGAGCGTTTCGCGAAGGCAAATGCGATGGACCGCCAGGCGGACGCGAACCGGACCGCGGAGAAGGGACTGGCCTTCGTGACGGCCAGCCCACAGCAGGCGGGCAGCCTGCAACCCGTGACGCTCCCGCCGCTTGCAAACGAGGCCGTCCAAGCGCAGTTCCTGGCGGATCGTCTGCCGGATGACACCGTGGCGGTGTTGACATCGGCAAGTACGGAACCCCGCGAGGCTGCGGTATCGGAACCATTGCCGGCCGAGGCGACATTCAGATCCTACCGGGTTGCAAAGGGCGACACGCTGGCGAGAATCGCACGGCGCGAGTGCCGGTCACGCGACCCGCAACTGCTGGCAGTGCTGCTCGAGCACAACCCGGCGGTGGCAGGCCGGAACGGCCGCCTCTTGGCCGGCGAGGAGCTCTCGATTCCGGATGCGGCCACAGCGGTACAACTCGTGGCGGCGTCGGCGGCCGGCGGCAAGGGTGGGGCCGCGTCTGGGATGGGCAGTGTGGCGAGCAGCGCGACGAAATCCGAGACAGCGGGCGAACGTTGGTATACGATACAGCGCAACGACTCGCTCCAAAGCATCGCCAAACGGCTTCTGGACGATGCCGGGCGGTGGCGCGAGATCCTGAAGCTCAACCGCAGCCTCGATCCGCACAAGATCCTGCCCGGGGCGCGGATCAAGCTTCCGCCGGCGTTGCGCTTGGCAGCGCGGTAGCCGTGCCCCGATCGACCGGAGGAGCGCGGCAGGGACGCAGGTGTCATGACGCTGTTCCGGACGATCGTGGTGATGGTGGGTGGGCTGCTCCTGATGCTCACCGTGGTCATTCTCCGGGCCGAGACCACCCGCCTGCACTACGAGGTTTCCCAGTGCGAGCACCGTGCGGACGAGTGCCGCCAGCGGTTACGCGAGGCGGAGCTGGAGCTGGCGCGCCTGCGGAACCCGATGCTGATCCGCCAGAAGGTCAAAGACACCGTGGACGAGTTCGTAGGCGAGAAGCCGGAGAAGTCCGAGAAGCCGGCCAAGCCGGTCAGGGATACGCCGAAGAAGCGAAGCCGACCGTAGCGCTGAGCCACAGCGGCCACCGAGCAGGCCGCGTCCGAGACAAGACGGGGGGCGCGAAGTCGTCGGCGATCCGCGCCGGAGAGACCGGATTCCCCTGCTCCTCGGCGGTCTCCGAGCCCTCTGTGGCTGGAAGGACTGGACAGGCATGCGCATTGGCGGGGTGCTGATGGTCGTGGCGGGCCTGCTGCTCGCGAGCGGGGGCGCGCGCCTGGCCTACATCGAGACGCGGCAGGGAGAAGAGCTGCGCCGCGAGGCCGGCCGGCAGCAGACGGCGCAAATCAGCATTCCCGCGCTGCGCGGCGAGATCCTCGACACGCGTGGGCGGGTGCTGGCCGGCACAATTCGCCGGCCGTCGATCTTCGTAGACCCAACGCTCGTTCAGGACGCGGAGTTCGCGGCCTACAGCGTGGCCCCCGTGCTCGGTCTCGACGCAGCCACTCTGGAACATGACTGGCGTGAACGGCGCGACGATCGGTTTGTATGGCTGAAGCGCCGGCTGGCCGACGGCGATTTCCAGAAGCTGGAGAAGGAGTTTGAGGAACTGACCCAGGCCCGGCGTCTGCGTGCGTTCGGCGTCCAGTACGAGCCGGTGCGCGTGTATCCGCAGGGGAGCATCGCACCGCACGTCGTGGGTTTTGTCGGCGGCGAGCTGCAGGGGCTGGGCGGGATTGAGTTGGCGTGCGAGCAACTGCTGGCCGGCAAGCCAGGTAAGCGTCTTTCCACGGTTGACGTCGCGCGGCGGCGGGTGCGTGCGGAGGAATGCGTGCCGGCCACCGACGGCAGCACGATCGTCCTCACCATCGATTCCTATATCCAGCAAGTGACCCAGGACAAGCTGCGGGAGGCCGTCAAGAAGTATGAAGCGGAGTGGGGAGCCGCAGTCGTCATCGATCCGCAAAGCGGCGAAGTGCTCGCGATGGCGAGCATCCCCGATTTTGACCCGGCGAGCGCGGTCCCGTCTGATTTCGAGCAGATGAGCGCGGCCCGGCAGGAGGAAGTGAAGGCGACCTGGCGGAACCGCGCGATCTCCGATGCGTACGAGCCCGGCAGCGTCTTCAAGCCGTTCATCGCCTCGCTGGCCCTTGAAGAAGGCGTCGTCCACATTGACGAAGTGTTCACGATCAACGGGCCGGAGCATGATTTTGGCCGCCGGACGATCCGCGACACGCACCCCTATGCCGCGCTGGCGGTGCACGAGATCGTCAGCAAGTCCAGCAACCTCGGTATGGGGTTGATCGGGGCGCGGCTCGGCATGGAGCGGCTGTACCGCTATGTACGGATGTACGGGTTCGGGGACGTGACCGGTATCGGCCTGTCGGGCGAGCACACCGGGCTCGTGCAGGACTTCTCGCGCTGGAATCCGTCCTTTTCGCCGCAATCGATCCCGATCGGCCAGGAGATCGCGGTCACGCCGATCCAGATCGTGACGGCGTTCAGCGTGTTCTGCAACGGCGGCGTGCTGCTGCGGCCGCGTATCGTGCGCGGCATCATCGGGCCGGACGGGGAGACCGTCGCGGACTACTCTCGGCCGGTGCCGGTGCGGCGGGTCTTGGATCCGCAGACGGCCGAGATGTTCCGCCGGCAGGTGCTGGTGGAGACGGTGACCGGCGGGACGGGAAAGCTGGCGCGGCTGGACGACTACCAGGTTTTCGGCAAGACCGGCACGGCGCAGATCGCCGGACCAAAGGGGCACGGGTACGGTTCGGGCCACTACGTCGCGTCGTTCGCCGGCGGCGCGCCGTCGGACTATCCGCGCGTCGCCGCGTTGGTCTCGATCTACAAGCCGACGAAGGGCGGCTACTATGGCGGCGTCATTTCGGCCCCGGTTGTGAAGGAGATCCTCGCCGAAACCCTCGCGTACATGCAGGTGCCGCCGGAGTTGACGCCCGCGGACGGCCCCGCCGGCGGACGGCGCGGCGCGCACGGCGAGACGCGGGAGCGCAAGCGGAACGACGACGTGGGTGGGTACTGAGTCGCCTATGCGGACGTTGGCGGATTTACTGGCTGGGATCGCCCCCGTAGGGCTGTTGGCAGCTCACGGGGGGCGCGTCGTAACGGGCGTGTACGACGACTCGCGCATCGTGCAGCCAGGGGGGATCTTCGTCGCAGTCGCCGGCACAGCCGCGGACGGCCGCCAGTTCATCGCCGACGCTGTCGGGCGCGGCGCGTTTGCGGTGATCGGCGAGGCCCTCCCGGCGGTCAGCGGGGTACTCGCGGTGGAGGTCGCGGACGTGCGGGCCGTGCTCGCCAAGCTGGCGCTGCGGTGGCACGGTCTGGCGGCGGACGGCTGCGGCGGTCTGAAGCTGGCGGGGGTGACCGGGACGAACGGCAAGAGCACGACCGCGTTCATGGCGCAGGCGATCATGGAGGCGGCCGGGCTGCCGTGCGGGCTGCTGGGGACCGTCTACCACGATCTGTGCGTGCGGAGGGTCATGGCGCGCGTGACGACGCCGGGGGCCCTGGAGTTGGCGGGGTACCTGCGGGAATGTGCCGACGCCAGGGTCCATGCCGTGGTGCTGGAGGCGTCGAGCCACGCGCTCGATCAGAAGCGGACAGAGGGGCTGCACTTCACGGCGGCGGCGTTCACGAACCTGACGGGCGACCATCTGGACTACCACGGCACGTTCGACAGCTACCGGGCGGCGAAGGCCCGGTTGTTCCGCGGGCTGGAGCCCACGGCGGTCGCGATCATCAACCGGGACGATCCCAACCACGAGCAGATGGTGCGCGACTGTCGGGCGCGCATCGTGACGTACGCGCTCGATCAGGATGCCGACATCCGCGCGACGATCTCGGGGAGCACCAGCCGGGGGACGACGTACCGGATGGCGTTCGAGGGGCGGGAGCTGGCGCTCGAGAACGCGCTGGTCGGCAAGCACAACGTGTACAACGCGCTCGCGGCGGTGGGGTTGGCGCGGGCGCTGGGGGCGAGTTTGGATGCGGTCGCGGAGGGGTTGCGGTCGCTGCGGTCCGTTCCGGGACGGCTCCAGCGCGTGCCGTGCGACAGCCCGGCCGAGGTGTTCGTGGATTACGCCCATTCGGACGACTCGTTGCGGAACGTGCTGAGCGTGCTGCGTCCGCTGACACGCCGGCGGCTGATCGTCGTGTTCGGTTGCGGCGGGGACCGTGACCGGACGAAGCGGCCGCGGATGGCGCGCGTCGCCGCTGAATCGGCGGACATGATCTTCGTGACCAACGACAATCCGCGCAGCGAAGCCCCGCTGGTCATCATCGAGGAGGTGATGCGCGGTTTCGACAGCGACGCGCAGCGGCGGGTGGTGATCGAGCCCGACCGGGCGCGGGCCATCAACGGGGCATTGGCGGCGGCCGAGGAAGGCGACGTTGTGCTGATCGCCGGCAAAGGACACGAGAACTACCAGTTGATCGGCAGCCGCCGGGTTCATTTCGACGACGTGGAAGTGGCGATCCAGGCGGCGGCGGAGATTCACCGTTTCTGGCCGGGAGAGAAGTGACCCGTGATCAAGTTGACGCTCAGCGAAGTGGTACAGGAGATGGGCGGACGCCCGCGGGGGGACGTGTGCGCCGTCAGCGTGGGCGGGGTGTCAACGGACTCGCGTACGGCGGCGGCCAGCGACCTGTTCTTCGCGCTCCGCGGCCCGCACTTCGACGGACACGAGTTCGTCGCCGCCGCCCTGAAGCGCGGCGCGATCGCCGCCGTGGTCGAGGCGCCGCGCGCTGCGGCCATCGAGCGGGAGCTGGAAGCGGCCGGCGTGCCGCGCTCCGCCGGCGCGTTGCTGATCGAGGCCGAGGACACGATCGCCGCGCTGGGGCGGCTGGCCGCCTACCACCGCAAGCAGACCGCGGCTCAGGTCGTGGCCGTGGTGGGCAGCAACGGGAAGACCACGACGAAGGCCATGATCCACCACATCCTGAGCGGGCGGCTCAAGGGACGCTGCTCGCCGAAGAGTTTCAACAACAACGTCGGCGTGCCGCTCACGCTGTTGTTGGTCGAGCAAGCGGACGAGTACCTGGTGGTCGAGATCGGGACGAACGCGCCCGGCGAGGTTGCGGCCCTGGCGGAGATCGTGCAGCCAGACCTGGCGCTGCTCACGTGCCTGGGCGAGGAGCACCTCGAAGGTCTGGGCAGCCTCGACGGGGTGGCCGCGGAGGAGTGCTCCATCCTCGAGCACCTGCGTGGCAAGGGCTTCGCCGCGATCAACATCGAGAATGCACTCGTGCGCCGCTTCTTGCGGCCCGGTGGCGTGCACGTGGCGACCTTCGGCCGTAACGCTGACGCCGACGTGCGCCTGACCGAGCCGAGCTACGAGCAGCCGTGGCTGCGCTTTAAGCTGAACGAGCGGTTTCCGTTCCGGCTGCGGCTGATCGGGGCGCACAACGCGGTGAATGCCGCGGGTGCGGTCACGATCGCGCGGCGGTTCGGCTTCGACTATGGCGAGGCGGCGGTGCGGCTGGAATCGTTCGTGGCGCCGCCGATGCGGAACGAGGTGCTGGAGGTCGGCGGGGTGACGATCGTGAACGACGCCTACAATGCGAACCCGCAGAGCGCGGCGGCGGCGATCGAGACGCTGGAGCAGATGCCCTGCCGCGGCCGGCGCATCGCGGTGTTCGGCGAGATGCGCGAGCTGGGCCAGCACTCGGCCGAGCTGCACCGCAAGGTCGCCCGGCGGCTGCGCGAGGGGAACGTGCAGCGTGTCATCCTCGTCGGCGAGGCGACGGGGCCGATGTATGAAGCGCTGGCGGGCGGCGAGCTGTTCGGCCCGAGCGTAGAGCACTGCCCGGACGTGAATGCCTGCCTGGAGCGGCTCGCAGGCAGCGTGCAGCCCGGTGACGTCGTGCTACTCAAGGCCTCGCGGGCCGTCGAGTTGGATCGTCTGGTTGAGCCCCTGCGCGAGCGGCTCCACGCCGCATCGGTTTCCTGACCATGCTGTACCACCTGTGCTACTGGCTGACGAAGGGGAACACGAACTACTTCTACGGAAGTGTGTGGTGGCGGGCGATCGCCGCCGTGCTGGTGGCGTTCGTCATCGTCTGGGCGCTGGGGCCGCGCGTCATTCGCAAGCTCGTGCAGCTCAAGATCGGCGACCGGCCCGAGTTCGACCATGCGGCGCTGAACCGCATGATGCAGGGCAAGGAGAACACGCCGACGATGGGCGGCATCCTGATCGTGGTGGCCGTCGCCGTCACGGTGCTGCTCCTGGCGAACCTGACGGACTTTTACGTCACGCTGGGCCTCTTCTGCCTGGTCTGGCTGGCGGTCCTGGGCGGGATCGACGATTGGCTGAAGCTGACGGCCAACCGGCGGGCCGGCACACGCGACGGCCTGCGCATGTGGGAGAAGCTGATCTTTCAGGTGGCCCTCGGCGTCATGCTGGCGCTGTTCATCTACCGTTTCGGGGAGTTGAACGTCGAGAAGGCGCGGTGGCTGGACGTGGCGGCGCAGTATCGCCCGAACTACAAGTTCCTCAACATCCCCTTCTGCAAGTACCCCGTCACCACACTCAGCGTGCCGGTGTTCGCACTCATCGCCGTGGTCGTGATCGCGGGCACGTCAAACGCGGTCAACTTGACGGACGGCATGGACGGGCTGGCCAGCGGCTGCATGGTCCTAACGTCGTTCGCGTTCATGGTGCTGGCGATCATCATCGGCGATGAGAAGCTGGCGGGGGGGCTGGGGTTCCGCGACATCGAGGGGGCCGGCGAGCTGGGGGTGCTGTGCGGCGCTGTGCTCGGCGCCTGTCTCGGATTCCTCTGGTATAACGCATACCCGGCCCAGGTCTTCATGGGTGACACCGGTGCGCTTCCGCTGGGCGGACTGATGGGCTACGTCGCGATCGTCACGCGCCTGGAGCCGTGGCTGCTGATCGTCGGCGGCGTCTTCGTCATCGAGGCGGTGTCAGTCCTGCTCCAGATCTTTCACTACAAGACGACGGGGCGCCGCCTGTTTCGTTGTGCACCGTTACACCACCACTACCACCTGGGCGGCTTGAGCGAAACACAGGTGGTCATGCGGTTCTGGCTGCTCGCGTCCGTCTTCGCCGCCTTGGCGCTCGCGACCATCAAGCTGAGATGACCAGCATGACCAACGACGAATGCCAGCCCGGAGCCCCCGCCCTCGCCGGCCGCCTCTACGACCCCGGCGTTATTTTCATCGTCGGCGCCCTGATGACCCTCGGCGTGGTCATGGTGTACTCCGCCAGCGTCACCGTGCAGGGCGCGGGATTCAACTGGCGGCAATGGTGGAACTCGCCGCTGAAGCAGGGCGTCTTCGCCTTCGCCGGCTTTTTGGTCATGATTGTCGCCGCGCACGTGGACTACCGCATGCTGGCGTGGGAGAAGAAGGGCGACGGCTGGCGGGCCGGCCTGTTGCTGCTCCTGGCGCTGGGGCTGCTCGTCGCCGTGCTCATGCCGGGCGTCGGCCACCAGGCACTGGGCGCCCGGCGGGCGATCGTGGTCCCGGGCGTGGGCTTTGGCTTTCAACCTTCGGAACTAGCCAAGGTCCTGCTCGTCGTGTGGCTGGCCGCGCTCCTGTCGCGTCCGTACGCCGGACGACCATCGGGCGTGGTGTCGCGCGGCGACATACGCCACCTCGCGACCGGCTTCGTGCCGGCGCTGCTCAGCTCCGCGGCGCTCATCGGGCTGACGGCGATCGAGGATTTCGGGACCGCGGCCCTGATGGGCGCGGTGATGTTCGCCCTGCTGCTGGTCGCGGGGGCGCGCTGGACGCATCTCGGGTTTACGCTCCTCGCCGGGGCCGGCGCGGGCGCGTTGCTCGTGTGGATAAAGCCGCACCGCATCGCCCGCCTGACCACGTTTTTCTCCGACTCGCCGGATGTGCTGGGGCCGGGGTATCAGGTTCACCAGGCGCTGTTGGCGATCGGCTCGGGCGGCTGGCTCGGGCGGGGGCTCGGGGCAGGCGTCCAGAAGTACGGCTACCTGCCGAAGGACAACAACGACTTCATTCTGGCGGTGATCTGCGAGGAGCTCGGGGTTGTGGGCGGCATCGCGGTTGCGCTGCTATTCCTCGGGTTGCTATGGCGCGGCTGGCGGGTGGCCGCCCGGGCGCCGGACCGCTTCGGCCAACTGCTCGCACTGGGCCTGACGCTGCTGTTGGTGCTCCAGGCGGCTTTCAACATCGCCGTGGTGACCAACAGTGTCCCGACGAAGGGGATTTCGCTGCCGTTCGTCTCGGCGGGTGGGTCCGGCGTGATCTTCCTCGGCCTGGCGGCGGGATTGCTGGCGTCGACCGGCCGAGTCCGTTCGACGAGTCCGCTGTGAGACGCGGCCGCGTATCCGGGCGAGCGTGTGCGCAGGCGCGCGGGCCGCGGGCAGCCCGGCTCTGATGCCGCACCGCGCTACATTTTTGTCAGGAGCGTGCTAAGCTGGTCGCCGGACGGCTGGGTTCTCCTGACCGCCGCCGCTTACGCTTATCAAGGTGCGTCTATGAACGAGATGCCGCAATCCATCGTCCCGCTGCTCGAAAACATGGAGGCCTTGGGTGCGAGCGATCTGCACCTCAAGACCGGCGTGCCGCCGGCGTACCGCATCGCAGGCGAGATGCGCCGCACCATGCTGCCGGTGATCCCGGTCAACTCGCGCGTGATCGAGAGCTTGATGGAGCC
>CAIWOY010000114.1 GCA_903914415.1 uncultured Phycisphaerales bacterium
GCTTACGGACAGGGCTGGCCGATCCTGGCCACGAACGGGTCGATGTCCGCGAACGTGACGTTCTGGTCGGCGGTGCAATCGCCGTTGATCCACGGGCACGGCCAGTGCGTCCAGGCCGCCTCGCCGCCGATCGCGGCGACGAATAGGTCGATGTCCGCGAAGGAAACCTGTCCGTCACAGTTCATGTCACCCCTGCACGACGCCGGGCACTTGTTCCCGGGGCGGCAAGTGGTGTTATCGCCGTAGTAGTGGCCGGTGGTGCCGCAGGCCGCCTGCGTGATCACCGAGCACGTCCCGGTCGTCGAGCAGCAGGCACCGGTTACCGGCGGCGGCGGGCACGGATTGGGAGTGCAACTCGTCCACTCCGGATGCCACACGCCCGGCGGCTGGCAGTCAAGCTGCGTCGTCACGGCGCAGAAGCCGTCCGGGTAGCAGCAAGCACCTTGCGGCTGCGGGCAGGGGTTCAGCGGCTCGCAGAGCACGCCCTCGGTCCAGGAGGTGCCGCCCGCAAGCGTGCACGCGGAATGGGTCAACAGCGCGCAATGGCCATCCGCGAAGCAGCAGGCCCCCGTGGGGGGCGCGGTCAGACAGAAGGCGAGGTCGCGATTCTGCTCAACGAGGGTCCATCCGTTGTACTGATAGGCTAAGCCGTCGCCGCCCGTGGCAGAAAGCCAAGCGAAAAGGCACGTGTCGGGGGTCGTGTCGCTTCCGCGAATCGACACCCAGCCCGACAATTGCGTGCAGTTCGGACTCAGATTGACCGAGTACTCCTTGAGGTGCCAAGTGCCATAGAGGATGCCCGTATCGACGGCGGTCGCAACTAGCGTATACGTGCAAGCCGGTGCCGCGGTGTTCGGCCGGCCGGTGCCGTCATCGGGGTAGAACTTGATCTCAAACCGCGGGTTGAGCTGGTCGCACTCGGACCAGCCGGAGTTCGGGTCATACGCGAGATCAAAGCCCCACCAATGGAGGTCCCCGATGGGCCCGTTGACCACGTAATTATCGTAGACAATCCAGGCGTAGTAGGAATCGCTGAAGTAGCTGCTGTACGAGCTTCCATTCGGGTCCGCCACCGGCTGGCTGAACAACGTGCTCGGGCCGCAGTCCAGCGGTGACGCGGGACAGAAACCCAGCGTGCACATCGTGAAGTCACCCTGCCAGGCGCCGCTTAGGGCCGTGCAGGCCGCCTGCGAGCGAATCACACACATGCCGTTGTACAGGCAACAGGCTCCGAGCGGGGGACACTGGAAGCTACTGCAATTCGTGCCGACCCCCTCATAGGTGCCTCCGGCCGAGGAGCAGGCCGCGTGCGTAAGCTCTTCGCAGTGCGCGTCGGCAAAGCAGCAGGCGCCGACCACCTGCACCTCCGTGACGCTAAAGTTGTCGAAGTAACCAATCGAGGTGGAGTTGCGGTTGTCGCTGTACAGGTTGACGTAATCCAGCCTCGTCGCAGCCGCAATCCCGTTGAGGTCGTTGTAGATCAACGTACCACCGTAATAATACTGGATCGGCCCGTTGGCGCCGAGCGTCTGGACGATCTTCAACTCCTTGTACGTGTTGGCTGTCCAGTTGTAGCCGGTGCTGGCCCATACGTAGCTGCCGCCGCTGTACTCAAGAACGTAAATTCCCCCGCCGTAGTAGAACAGTACGCGCGTGGTAACGATGTCCGTAGCGGAATCATACGGCTCGACGTAGTAGCTGGAACCGTTGGTGGCGGTGATCTTGACCTGCACGGACAACTGGTACTGCTCACCGGAGTGGTAGGCGGGGCTGAAGGCCGGCGTCGTGCCACCGATGTACGTTCCGGTGGCCACGTTCGGGTCCCGGGCGATCATCAAATGCTGCGTACCGGCATAGGGAGTGCCCGTCGTCGCGATCTGCGGTTGCAAGGTGCTGCCCCACGCCGACCAGCCCTGCTGGCTGCCGAGCCACCCGACGACAAAGGGCGACTCGAAGCCTGTGCTGTACGACTGGCCACGCAGCTCCGCACGGCCGCTGGCGACGTGGGCGGGCGTTGCGTCGGGAGCGGGGTCGGTTATCGCCGCCGCGGTCGCGTTCGACGCGCCGACGTACGCGTCGTCCAGTGTTTGGGCCAGCGTCACGCCCGTGGCCACGAGCACGACGCCCACAAAACAGCCTGTCTTGAACCAGTTCATCCTGACTGCCTCCCTTCCAAGCGTCCCCACCAGAGATGGGGCCCTCACGGAGTCTGCAAGCCATCACGCGATGGCTTGTGCTCCACGCGAAACACGTACGTTCTCCACGCGATTCGATGCCCGAGAGGCCGCACCTTCCTACTTTCTTCCGCGCCAGCCTGACGTGATCCCGAGACTTGAGCATCCTCCGCTTTGCCCAAGAACTCCCGCCCGCAACATAAGAGCACCGCGAGCGGCACCAAACGACATGCCCGAGCGAGAACCTCTTCTCCTCCGGTCACACTCGGTCGCCGCGCCGGACCGCACGCCAGCCGACGACCGCCCTTTCCGATAATGTATCAGCGGCCCGGCGGCGAGTCAATAGGGATATCCAGTATCCTGAATACCGGGAACTATCCGCACGGTCGCGGGCGCCGGCTCGACGCGCACGATCACGACGTTGGGGTGCTTGGGAAATGTCCGCACGACCTGCACGCCGGTAGCTGTCTCCAGGTGCGCGAGCGGATCGAAACGCGACAAGCCCCACTTCTCGGCGTAGTACGGTCCGTGCTCCTGCCCCAGCTCGTCGTGCCAGATCATGTAGGCGATGTGCCGCCGCCGGCACTCATCAATGATCTCAGGCCAGGCTTGCGATCGAATGTCCCCAAAGCCGACGAAGCGGTCTGGCGGCTCGCGGCCGACATAGAGCCGCAACAGCCCCGGCGTCGCCGACAGTACCCGCGCCCCCGGCGGCGCAAAACCGCGCACCCAGCGTGCGGCCTCGACCTCGTTGCGGAGGTTGTCGCCCGGGCCCAGCAGCGCCGCCGCCCGCGAGACCTGTTCGGTCGCGAGCACGGCCACACCCAACAGCAGGACAACCTGCCCCAATCGCTGCCGACGCCGCAGCACGGCGACGGCCCAGACTAACACGCTCGCCAGCAATGCAGGCCAACCCAACCGCCCGATGAGGCGGCTTGGGCCGACCGCCGCGAGCGCCGCGGCCCGCGCTTCGTCGATCAGGGCGAGCATCAGTAGCAGCCCCGCCATCCAGAGCAACACGCGTCCGCCGACGCCGCGTGCGTCGTGCCGTCGAAACCACCTGCAGGTCGCGTGCAACCCGGCCGCGACGAGCACGATCAGAAGCGGTGCCGGCGGATACCCGTAGCGCTCGATGTCGAACGGTATGATGGCATGCACGGCGGTGTAGGCGAGGAGGGCGACCGTGGCGACCAGCGCACCGGTGCTCGGCGCGCGCGATCCTACGGCCAGGCCGACGGCTGCCATCGCGAGCGGCAGCAGGATCGCAGTCCAGTGCAGGAACGGTTCGGGCAGGAACCGCCAGGCGGGCGGTTGGACGAGTTGCGGGTCGAAGCCGGCCTGCGTGATCATCGAGAACGCACGCACGGGACGCAGCCCCTGCCACTGCTCGGCAGCGCGCACCAGGTAATGATCTTCGGAACGCTCCGTCCAAGTGAGCGCCGTGAGGGCCAGCCACGCTACGAGCGGTGCCGCGGCCAGCACCATGCGTACTGCCGTCGCACGCACCGTCCTGCGTCGCAGCAGATCCGCGAGGGCTACGCCGAGGATCAGGCCGGCGGCGTCAAAGCGGGCCATCGTGGCCGCGGCGGCGGCCACATAGGCCCACGCGGTCCCGCGTTGGGCCAGCCAGACGGCCAGGAGAATCAGGCAGGTCAGCAGAGGCTCGGAGATGAGGTGAGCGGTGCAGTACATGCCAATCGGCAAAAGGAGGAACCACACCGCCGCCCAGCGCGCCGCGGCGCCGAACCAGCGCCGTCCGATCAGGTACACCAGGAGGCCGTTGATCGGCAGGAGCAGCGCATTGAGCCACTCCGCCACTACGCGCTCGGGCGCCTCCGCCGGAACCAGCTTGCTCAAGGTCACGACCAGCACGCCGTACACCGGTGGGCGTTTCAGCGTGGGCGGGAGGTGCCCGTGGAGCAGCGCGTGTCCGCCATCGATGAACTCGAAGAAATCGGAGTAGGGCATGACGAAGTGACCGCGGCAAGCCAGCCCGATCGCCAAACCGAGGATCAGCAGCGCCGGCACGTCGTGCCGCAGCGCGTCGCCGCGCCGCGCACGCAGCGCAGCGCCACCCTCGCCCGGCTCGGTCTGCAAGGGGCTCATGTTCGGCAGCGCGGACATTCGCGGTCTCGGGCGGCAGCGTAGCGAGCCGGCCACGTGGCCGCAATCGCGATCGCGCTCACCGTTGGCCGCCGACTACTCCCGAGCGCCCCCCGGGCACGTCCTCCGCCGCGATCCGATCAATTCTCGATCACGTGGTTGAGAGGACATTCGCCCTGCTCGTACAATCTCCCCGTCGGGCAACAGGACGAGCGCCACGGTTAGAGCCGTGGGAGAGACCCCGAGAAGCGTGTGACGGGCCCTTCGCAGCGGGCTCGGCTGCGCCCCAGCATTGTATTGCCCCGGGGCGCGGTGTGTGTTCGCTCGTTTCCTGGCGGCAGGTTGGAGATACAGCCGGCGTGGCTTCGTCGACATCGACATCTGCGGCGACAGAAAAGCCCGTGCTCGGCGTCGGCGCTGCACCGTTCCCTGCGAACCTGCTGGCCGGCACGCGCGGCCTCAACAGCCCGAGCAGCGCGGGCGCAAGTCCTGCGCCCGAAGTCACCCGCGGAGCTTTCGACGGCTTGACGTGGACCTACGGCCCAGGCGGCGCAGCGCTGCTCTCCGTGGTGCCGGCCCGGGCCTGGATCAGCCCCGCCGCCCAGGGCTGGCAACTCGTGAAGCACAATGCCCGTCGGGAAGTCTGGCGGGCCGTCATCCGCGGCACGCCGTACTTCCTGAAATACTATTTCTCCAGCCCGTGGCGCGACGCGGTCACCGGCTGGTTTCGCGCGCCGGCCTGTGAGGCCGAGCGGGAAGGCGGCCTGTTCGCGATCCGCGCGGGCATTCCCGCCGTGCATCCCATCGCGTACACGCGTGACGTGTGCCGCGCGCCCGCCGCGCCGCAGCGCGACCGCGGCAGCCGCTGCGCGCTGCTGGTCACGGCCGCGGTCGAGCCCGCCCAACCCCTCAACGAATTCTGGCTCCAGCTCCGCTCCGACCCGGATCTCGCGCGCCGCCGCTGCGATACCGCGGAGCTGACCGAGCTCCTGGCCCAGATGATCGCACGCGCCCATCAGGCCGGCTTCGAGCACCTCGACATGCACGCCGCCAACATCCTCGTGCAGCCGATCGCGCCGCGCCGCTACCGCACCGTCTTCGTTGACCTCCAGAGCGCCCGGCGCGGCGTGCCGCTGAGCGACCGCGCCGTCGTCCGCAACCTGGCGCAGCTTAACCAGTGGTTCCGCCGGCACAGCACCGTCGGCGACCGCCTGCGCTTCCTGCGGGCCTACCTGCGCTGGCGCGGCGAGTTTGAGGACCGCTGCGAGCACAGTCGCACGCTGGGGCTTTCGTACGTGCAGCTCGTCGCCGCCCTGGCCACCGCCGCCCGCCGCCACGCCCAGCGGCTCGGACGCCAGCGCGATCACCGCGTGCGGCGCGACGGCCGCTACTTCACGCGCCTCCGGCTTGCCGGCGGTTGGCGCGGCATGGCGATGGTCCGTTGCAAGCAACCCCAGGAGGAATCCCACGCCTCGCGGCTGGTCTTCCAGCGCGCGTGGTGGGAAGCCCGGTTGCAGGAGCTGATGCTGCGGTGGGGCCAGGATGCGCCGTCGGCCGCGGGCGACGCCGCCGGCCCGCCGCAATCCGCGGCGTGCAAGGACTCCCACTCGGCCTGGGTCGGCCGCGCGGTGCTCACCCATGATGCCGAGCCCCTGCCCGTGATCGTCAAGCGCCCGCGGGCACGAAACTGGCGGCGACGCCTCGCCCAGTTGTGGCCGCCGTCGCGCAGCCGCCGCGGCTGGAGCCTCGGTCACGCCCTGCTCCATCGCGACGTTCCGACGGCGCGGCCGCTGGCCGTCCTCGAACGACGCCTGGGGCCGTTCGTCCTCGACAGCTTCCTCGTCACCGAGGCGATCCCGGGTGCCGTCGACCTCGCCACGTTCCTCCGCCGCGAACAGGCCGCCGAAACGCCCGCGGCGTGGGTGCAGTGCAAGCGCGAACTGCTGCCGCGGCTCGTGACGCTCCTGCGGCGTTTGCAGGAACGCGGCTTCGATCACCGCGACTGCAAGGCCGGCAATATCCTGGTCGTCCCGTACCCGCGGCTGCGCCTGCTGTGGATCGACCTGGACGGCGTGCGCTACGCGGGCAGCCTCGCTTCCCCGCAGCTCCTCCGTCCGCTCGCGCGGCTCCACATCAGCCTAGTCGACCTTCCGGGCCTGACGCGCACCGACCGCGTGCGGTTTCTCCGGGCGTATTTCGCACGCTACGGCAGCCCGCCGGGCGCGTGGCGGGCGGCCTGGCCGGCGCTGCGCGACGCCGCCCGCCAGGCGGAAGACGCCCACGAGCGCCGCCGGGCCTGGAAGCTGGCGCACTACGGCCGTCCGTAAAACTGACGTTGTGGAGCGCTGGCCGCCGGAATGTCGGCGCTACGGCGCGACCGGCACCGGCGTCTCGGCGCGGATCGAGGGGATGAGGATCTTCTGCTCCAGACCGTGGTTGACCAGGTATTCGTACATCTGCGGCAGGTCTTTGAGGCACTCCAGGTCGTCGTGCGTGTCGGTGCCGATCGTGACGTACACGCGATGGTTCGGCAGGACCTTGAACCACGCCTCGTGCTCGCCCAGGGGCATCAGCTTCGAGCCCACCTCGTAAAAGATCCGCGCGTTGGCCAGCGTGCGCACCACCTGGTCCAGGGACGTGTTTGGAAACTGCACGCGTACGTCGCAGTGCGCCAGCCCGACCGGGCACGGCCAGCGCCGGGCCTGGTTTGCCAGCGTGGTCAGCCCGGCCCAGTCCACGAACTCGAACAGCACGTAGTCGATCCCGTGGAGCATGTTGCGCGCCATGTCGAGCTGACCCTTGTTCAGCGGCCAGTTAATCTCGCACCCGCACAGAATCTGTAGCTTGCCCGCCCACCGCTGCCGCGCTTCCTTCACCGACGCCACGTAGTTGCGGGCCTCCTTGCCGAACACGCGGTCGAATTCCTTCTCGTTGTGGACCTCGCGCGAGGACGGCGTCGCGAACAGATGGTCGGTAATGCCGATGCCCGCCACCGGCCAGCCGCACTTCAGATGCTGCTCGCACAGCTCGTCGATCGTGTACGCTCCGTCCGAGAACGGAGTATGGTTGTGCAGGTTGTACATCTGCACCATGCTTCCTCCGGGCCGCCGATCCGCGGCCGCGCATACGCCGGCTCACCCACGTCAGCCCGCACTCGCCCGCCGCGCTGTGCCACACGACACAACCCGGCACTTTCCCTCCACGGCGGAGGAGAAACTAGCCGATCGGTGCCTGCTATCCCGCCGACGCCCGGCCCCAACCCCGGCTCACCAACGCCGGTTCGCGTCTAATACCGCAATCCGCTCCGCCGAACGTGCACCAGGGGGCTGCGGCCGCTCACCGCTGCCCCTTCCACAACATCCGCAATATAAAGCCAGTGGTCGCTGATGTCCACGCGCTGGCTCACCTTGCCCACCACGTGCGCGCAGGCGGACTCCAGCACCACGCCGGGGCCCGCCTGCCGGACACCCTGCTCCGCGAGCACTTTCGCCATCTCGGCCGGCCCCTCGGCCAGCCGGCTTAGCTGCCCGCGATCGCTCTCCGCGCACATGTTGAGCACGAAGGCCCCCGTCCGCTCCAGCAGAGGAATAATCGGCCGCTCCTTCTGGATCGCTACCACGATCCGGGGCGGCGCCAAGCCCACCTGTTGCACAAACGAGAGCAGAATCCCCTGCGGGCCGCTCTGAGCGTCCCTGATCGTGAGCACGAAAGCGCCGCTCGTGATCTGCGCAAGCGCTTGCGACAGATTCTGGGTACGGTCATCCGCGTTCATCAGCGCTCTCCACTTCTTCTATGCTGCCGACGACAGCTTCGCGTCCGCCACACCTTTTCAGCCGTTGTCACGACCGCCCCAGCGGCCCACACCGCCCGAACGGCGAACCCGCGGCAACGAGATCAGTTGCGAGACGACTTCCCTCACGGCGTCTGCCCCACCTGCGCCATGCGACCGCACTTTCCTGCGGACGCCATGTCAATCGACAGTATAGCCCCCTCGCCCGTGGCGGCAACGCGCCCCCCCCGAGTTTTGGCCGAAGCCGCGGATTCCCCCGCGCACTGCCGCCCCGCAACGCATAGACGACGGACGCACGAAACCACGCAACTTGCTGCCCCAAAACAACTTGTGAACAATTACTCCGCGTCGCCGAACTGGCAGCCCCACCGAGCGTACTTTTGGGTGAACGAGAACCTCCCACAAGACTGTGCCTCTCCTCCTCCGACGTGCGAGGCGACCGGCGAAAGCAGGCCGCCTCGCGTGTTTTTTATCTCGCCCCGAACCCGCCCGGCAAGAACAAACGTCTTGCATGTCCTCATGCCGCGCGAATATCCTGTCACGCCGTGCCGGGACGATCGCGATGCAGGGACATCCGACCCCTCATCCAACGGATGAGAATCATGCCGACACCCCGAAACCGGTTCCGGGTCGTCGCCCGCGTGACGCTCGGATCGTGCCTGTTCGCCCTCTCCACACCCCACGCTCCCGCTGCCGATCTGCTCACTCGACTCGAAATCCAGCGCATCGGCGTGGGGGCGCGACATGTCGTGGTCGCGCGCCCGCCCGGATTGGGGTTGCCAGCCGGGTCGGAACTGCTGCTTTGTCTCGGCGTTGAGCCGCGCGCCTGGGCGACCCTGGCCGGCGCCACACCCCAAGAAGCGATCTTCGAAATTCGCGACACGGGCGCGCGGCTGGAGCCCAAAAGCGACCTGCGGGCCTTTCTCGTACCCGGGGATCTTGTGGCCGCGTTGCTCGTCGATTGGCCGCCGCACGCCTTGCTCAACCTCGAGATCGACTCGATCGGGCCGGGGGCGCACTCGGTCTGGCTGCGCGGGGGCCGGAATCTCGGGTTGTGGATGGGCGATAGCTGCCTGCTGCGGATCGGCGGACAGCCCGCCGCCCGAGTTGACCTGCGCTTCGTCGGCGCGGACTTGAGCTTCGGTGCCGTCGTCCCGCTGGTGGCGGACCTCCGCTTGAAGGTCGGCGGCACGGTGGCCCTGTGGCCTTCGCCCGGCGAGACACGCACCGGGTCCGCCTCCTCGGCTGTCTCCTTCATCGAGACCGTGGACCGCAGCCCTTTGGTCTGGGTAGCCCTGCCGCCCAGCATGCGCTGCCCGCCAGAGCCGCATCTCGACTACCTGCGTGATGGCGGCTATCTCGGCTACGGCGTGGTCGCGCGACAGGACGGCCGGTTCGGGTATGCGTCGTTCACGCCCCTCGCGACAGCAAGAGGCACCGGCCAAGCGTCCGCTCCCGAGACTTCCGACAGTCAGCCGACCACGGCCGAGACCCGGCCCGCCGCGAGCCGGCCCGCGACGCTGCGCGTTGGCGACGACGTCCTCATCCGCACCACGGCGGACATTGAGCAGCGCTGCTTCGTCGCGCGCGTCTTCGAGACCGCCGCGGTCGGGTTGCTCGTCGACGCCGGCGAGAACGACGGACTGTCCGTAGACCAGCAGGCCATCGTGTACCGCGACGGCACCGCGCTCGGCCGCGTGGAAATCCGTCGCGTGCAGGCGACCTATGCCGAAGTCCGGCCGGTCCCCAGGCCCGGCGAGGCGCCCTGCGAGCCGCGCGTCGGCGATGAACTGCGTTTCCGTCCACCGCCCCCGCCCGCCGCCGTCTTGGGGACAATCACGAGCGTTACCGACAAGACGCTGATCACCGTCCAACTCGCCGCCGCGGACCCGCCCCTGGCAACGCCACTGGCCGTTGTCGCCGGGCCCCGGACAATCGGCGTGGCGGTGCTCGTGGCGGCGGACGGCACGTCGGCGGGCGGGTTCATTCTGCCCTGCTCCGTCACCACACTGCCGGCGCCTGGGATGCAGCTCACCCTGACATCGAGCAATTAGGGCGGAGTGGACGAAGGCCCCGCTGCTGCGTGCGACCCCGGCGCGCCACAGCAGCGGTCCGCCCGGCACGCCGTGACCCGCAGCGGGTCTCCGCGCCGCGGCAGCACACGGTCCGATTTGAGGCCGCTCTCCCTCCCGGTATAATCTCGCCGCCCGCGCAGCGTCACGACCGTCGAGGGCGTAGCTCAGTCGGTAGAGCAACGGCCTTTTAATTCATTGAGAACAAAGGACTTAGCGGCACAAACGCGGTTTCTGACGCGCCACGGCCGCTGGAAGGCGCAGCAAACCGCACGAAGCAGCGTCTCCGGTTGTCGCGACAACCGTGACTACTTCAAGCCGCTCTTCGATCAAACTTGATGCCAACCGCCGCGCACCAGGAGTCCTGGCGCCCAAACAGGCAGCGGGCGACGATACCGTTGCTCTCCTTTGCATTTCAGTTTGGTAATCGACACCGCCAGGAGTCGGTGGCCCCCTGGAAACGGTTCCGGGCGCGGCGTCCGTTCGTGATTAAGAGGTAATGACGAAGGACGGGGGGCCTCGTGGCAGGCAATTCGTGCCTGGGTGCTCATAGCGGCTGGTACGTCGCCCGATAAGACGGAAAAGTGTGCAGCGGTTCCAGGCCGCGACGCGCATCGCGGATGTGCAACCGGCGTCCGGGGCATCCGCCTGCGCCCGGGACGGCCGCGTTGGCCGCAGCCCATCCGTTGCCGAACGCGGCGGATTGGGGAGCCCGCAGCGCAGGTCACTCGGGGCCGCGCCAACCTCCGTGGAAGCCGAATGCACTTGGGCCGGGCGAGTTCGATGAACGGAAGCGTCAATGATCTGAAGTCGAGCACGGTTGGCACCCCCGGGGGCGGCCCACTCTTGGAGCGCCCGGCACGGTCCGTCTGGACGTATGCTCGGCCGGCCGTGGTTCTGGCGGCGGGCCTGGCCTTCAGCACTTACTGCTTCTGGATTGTCGAGGAATCGGCACAGCGCAACGGGGGCGTTGAGCATCCGTTGGACCCCTGGCGCGGGCCGTACGCCATACTGTTGGGCGGCTGTGTCCTGACGTTGCTCTCGGCTTGGTGCAGCCGATCATGGGCCGGCCGGTTGCCTGCTCAGCGGCAGACCTCCGGGCAACCGGGGCGGGGGCGGCTTGACCGGGGACAAGCACTATGCGGGAGCGAGGAAGCGCTGTCCCAGATTCTCCAGAGTACGTCGATCCCGCTCTTCGTAATCGACCGGCGGCATGTCGTGATCCACTGGAACCGGGCCTGCGAGAACCTGACCGGCGTCCGCGCCCACGAGATAATCGGTACACCGGAAGCCTGGCGGGCCTTCTATGCGGCCAAGCGGCCCGTGCTTGCGGATCTGGTGGTGGATCGACGGCCGCAAGAGGAAATCGCTGAACGTTACGGCGCCCACCAGTCCGAGTCCGTCGTACTCCCCGGGGCATACGAGATCGAAGCCTTTTTCCCGAATTTCGGGGAGGGAGGCAAATGGCTCTTCTTCACGGCCGCGCCGCTGCGCGACACGGCGGGGGCGATCGTCGGAGCCGTCGAGACCTTCCAGGACACGACCGAGCGCAAGCGGGCCGAGGCGGCCCTGCGTGAAAGCGAGGAGAAGCTCCGCGAGATCGCCGAGACAACTGGCGACTGGATATGGAAGACGGATCAGAACTGCGTGTACACATACGCAAGCGTCAGAGTGAAGGACATTCTCGGGTACGCACCGGAAGAGGTGATTGGTAAAGCTCCCTTCGACTTCATGCCCTGCGACGAGGCCAGCAGGGTCGCTGCCGCGGTGAAACCGTTGATGGAAGCTCGCAGACCGTTTTCCCTGCTCGAGAACAAGAACCTGCACAAGGATGGGCATGAGGTCATCCTCGAGACGAGCGGCGCGCCCATTTTCGACGGCGCGGGACGTTTCCAGGGCTATCGCGGGGTCGCTCGCGACGTCACAGAACGCAAGCGGGCTGAAGAAGAACTGCAGCGGCGCGTCAACGAGTTGTCCGAAGCGAAGCGACGCCTGGAGGTTCTGGTCTCTAACACGACCGACCGGGAGAGGCGAATGGTCGACCTGAAACGAGAAGTCGACGACCTGCTCGAGACGCTGGGGCGCGGCCCGAAATACGAGGCCCCGCAGAAGGTAGCCGAGCTCAGGGCGTCGACCCCCGCGTCAGCGGCCCAGTAGCAGGAGCAGCCATGTCGGCAACGCTTTACTGGCTTCAATCTGGCGGATGCGGCGGGGACACGATGTCGCTGCTCGGAGCAGAGTCCCCAGACCTTGTGGAGCTTCTGCGCTGGCTGGATGTCGAAATCCTGTGGCACCCTTCGCTTTCCGATCGCAGCCCCCACGAGCATCAGAATCTGCTCGAGCGCATCCTGTCGGGCCGACAAGCCCTGGATATTCTGTGCGTGGAGGGAACCGTCATCCGGGGCCCCGGCGGCACGGGCATGTACGACGTGTTCGCCGGCCGACCCAAAAAGGACCTGCTGGCGGGACTCGCCGGCCAGGCCCAGTTCGTTCTCGCGGTCGGAACGTGTGCCAGCTTCGGCGGGATCGGGGCTGACGGAGCCGTGGAAGCTTGCGGCGTCCAGTTCCTCAAGTGGGAAAAAGGCGGCTTCCTGGGCGCCACGTTCACGGCCCGCAGCGGCCTGCCGGTCATCAATCTGCCCGGCTGCCCTTGCCACTGCGACGTGGTGGCCAACACGTTGGCCGCCCTGCTCGGCGGACGGGCGATCCCGCTCAGCGAGTTCAATACGCCGCTCGCCTGGTACGGCCTGTTGGTGCACCAGGGTTGCACGCGAAACGAGTACCACGAATACCGCGTGGAGGACCAGGGTTTCGGCGAGAAGGGTTGCCTGTTTTTCCACATGGGCTGTCACGGCCCGCTGGCCTACGGCCCCTGCAACAAGCTGCTGTGGAACCGGCGCAGCTCCAAGACGCGGGTCGGCGTGCCGTGCTTCGGCTGCACCCGGCCGGACTTCCCGCAACCGTATCCCTTTTATTACACGCGCAACATCGAGGGGATTCCCAAACAGCTCCCGGACGGCGTGGACCGGGCGCACTACATGGCCTACAAGGGCATGGCCGCCGCCGCCGCCCCGGCCAGGCTCAAGGACCGCAAGACCCGCGTATAGCAACAAGGAAGCACAACGTGTCGGCCACGGCAACACTGAACATCCCCACGAGAAACGCGGTAAAGACAACACTGAACATCCCGCTTAACCGCGTCGAGGGCGATCTCGAGATCCGGATCGAGTTGCAGGACGGCCGCGTGGCGGACGCCTGGAGCTCGGGGACCATGTATCGCGGCATCGAGAACATCCTGGTCGGCCGCGGCTCGCTCGACGGACTGGTGATTACACCGCGCATCTGCGGCATCTGCACCACCGCGCATCTGACCGCCGCGTCGAAGGCCCTGGACGCAATCGCCGGTATCCAGCCGCCCCCGGACGCTGTCCGTGTCCGCAACTTGGCGCTGATGACCGAGTCGCTCCAAAGCGACGTACGCCAGACGTTCCTGACGTTCGCGGCCGATTTCGCTAACCCGGCCTACCGGGAGCGGCCGCTCTTCGAGGAAGCCTGCGGGCGCTACACGCCGCTGAAGGGCGAGACGGCGATTGAGGTGATCCGTCAGACCAAGCGGGTCATCGAGATCGTCGCCATCCTCGGCGGGCAGTGGCCGCATTCGTCGTACATGGTGCCCGGCGGCGTAGCCACCGTGCCCAGCCTCGCTGACTTGCTACAATGCCGACACCTCCTGGCAGGCTACCGCTCCTGGTACGAAGCCCGGATTCTGGGGTGCCCGATCGAGCGCTGGCGGGAAGTCCGCAGCCAGGCCGACTTGGACGGCTGGCTGGAGGAGTCGGCCGCACACGGCGACAGCGACTTGGGCTTCTTCATCCGCTTCGCCCGCGAGATCGGTCTCGACCAAATCGGCCGCGGGCACGGGAATTTCCTCAGCTTCGGGCAGCTCGACCTGCCGCCCGACACACAAGTGCGGGGCCGCGCTGGCGCCACTGACCACCTGATCCCCGCCGGGTTTGCCCGCGGCTCGGAGGTCAGCGCGTTCGACCAGGCGAAGGTGGCCGAACACGTGGCGCATTCTTGGTACGTGGACTACGCTGGCGGCCGCCATCCGTCCGCAGGTCAGACGCAGCCCTATGCCACCGGCGGCGAGAGCCAGAAATACTCATGGGCCAAAGCGCCGCGCTACGACGGCCTGCCGGCCGAGACGGGGCCGCTGGCCGAGATGGTCATCGCGCGGCACCCGCTCTTTTTGGACTTGCTGGCGCAAGGGCCCAACGCCTTTGTTCGCCAACTGGCGCGCCTGGTCCGGCCGGCCGAGTTGATGCCGGCCATGGAGCAGTGGCTTTCCGAGATCACTCCCGATGGCACCTTTTACATCCCCACACCGGCAATCAGCGAGGGAGAGGGCATCGGTACCACGCAGGCCGCCCGCGGCGCGCTGGGACATTGGGTGAAGATCGCCGACGCGAAGATTCAACACTACCAGATCATCACGCCCACGGCGTGGAATGGCTCGCCGCGTGACTCCGATGACGTCCGCGGGCCGTGGGAGGAGGCGCTGATCGGCACGCCAGTGGCTGACCCGGCAAACCCGGTCGCGTTGGGTCACGTGGTCCGGTCGTTCGACCCATGCCTGGTGTGCACGGTACACGCCCTCCACCGTGGGCGGAGCCTGGCCCGCCAACCCTTATGAGGCGCAGCATGAGGCGCATCATCTGTGTCGGCAACCGTCACAGCGCGGCAGATGCTGCCGGACCGTTGGTCTACGAGCGCCTGGCCCGGATGGAACGGCCGCTGGACATCGAGGTGATCGACGGTGCGCTGGCCGGACTCGATCTGCTTCGCTTTGTCGAACAGGCCGAGCGGGTGGTATTTGTGGACGCGGTGCGGGCTGGCGGTTCACGGGGCAGGGTTGTCGTCCTCACAGCCGACGAAGCCGCAGAGAACGCCCCCGAGATCTACGACCACTCGGCCGGGCTGGCGTATTTGCTGCGCGCGCTGCGGTGCGTGTCCGAAGGTCCGCTCCCGGAGATCTGGGTGGTCGGAATCGAGGGCATTCCCGAGGGCGAGACGATCAAGACCGCGGCCGACTTGTGCCTGTCGATTGCCGCCGAAGGGTACCGGGCGGCGCGCCAGCATACCGCGCCGGCCTGCGGAGCGCGGGCATGATGCCAATGACGCGGGAGCGCAGCGCGGCCGAGCTCTTGGAGGAGAACGCGATGCTCCGGGAGGAGGTTCGCGTTGCCCGACGGGCCTCGGACATCACCGCGCAGCTCATGGTGCAGCAATTCATCAAGATCGAAGAAATCCTGTTGCGGCTCGAAGAGCAGGCCCGGGTGGAGCAGGAACTGGGGCGGAAGCTGACGGAAAAGCTGCGGGAGTCGGAAGTCCGCGAAGGTGAGCTGGCCCGCGATCGAGAACGACTCGAGGACATGCAGGTGGCCGCCATCAACATGATGGAGGATATCGCGGCGGCACGCGCGGCGGCCGAGGAGGCCACGCTGGCCAAGAGTGAATTCCTGGCCAACATGAGCCACGAAATCCGCACTCCGATGACCGCGATCCTGGGATACCTCGAGCTTGTCGTCGAGGGCTGCCCGCGCCAGTGCGAGTTCGGCAACCAGGAGCATCAGGAGCATCTGGCGACCATCTCACGCAACGCCGACCACCTGCTCCGACTCATCAACGACATTCTGGACCTGTCGAAGATCGAGGCGGGCAAGCTGGAGGCCGAACGCGCGTCTTGTTCCGTGATCCAGTTGGTGGCCGACATCGCCTCGCTCATGCAGGTTCGCGCCGACGCCCGCAGCCTGTGCTTCAAGACCGAATTCGTCGGGCCGATCCCGGAGCGCATCGAGAGCGATAGCACGCGGCTTAAGCAGATCCTCATCAACCTCGTGGGCAACGCCATCAAGTTCACCGAGACCGGCAGCGTTCGCCTTGTCACGCAGTTCCTGCCGGCCGCCGCGAATTCCGACGGCAGCGGCGAGCCCATGTTGCAGTTCCAGGTCATCGATACCGGTATCGGTATGACGCCGGAGCAGCTTAGCAAGCTGTTCCAGCCATTCTCACAGGCCGACGCCTCGACCACGCGCCGGTTCGGCGGAACCGGGCTGGGGCTGGCGATCACCAGCCGGTTGGCAAACATCCTGGGCGGTAACGTGATCGCGGAGAGCTGCCCCGGAAAAGGCAGCACCTTTCGCGTCACGATCGCGACCGGGCCCCTCGGAGACACGGCCTTCCTGGACCAACCTTCAACCGTCATCACGGTCAACGCCGAGACGGATGCCGGCACGGCAAGCGAGCAAAAGCTGCCGACCTGCCGGATCCTGCTGGCGGAAGATGGACCCGACAACCAGCGCCTGCTCTCGGCCGTGCTACGCAAGGCTGGCGCGGAGGTGGTGGTCGCCGAGAACGGCAGAATCGCGGTCGAGACGGCACTGACCGCCTGGGAGGCGGGTGCCGCCTTCGACGCGATCCTGATGGATATGCAGATGCCCGTGCTGGACGGATACGACGCGACCAAGTCGTTGCGGCAAAAGGGCTACGCGGGCGTCATCATCGCGCTGACCGCCCACGCCATGTCCCAGGATCGAGAGGAATGTCTACGCGCTGGCTGTGACGACTACGCCAGCAAGCCGATTGACCGGAAACGGTTGATCGGCACGATCCAGTCGTGCCTCGTGCAGCACGCTGCGCGGCCGGAAGCCCCTGCTGAAACAGGAATGGTTGCGAACGAACCGCACGTCCACAGCAGGTAGCAACGTCCGGACGTTGGCGGCCCAACAGCGGACACCCACTCGGCGGAGGCACGGAGGCCAGCGGCGGAGACGATCGCAGCGTATTCCTTGACCGGGGCGCGGGGCGCGACTAGCCTATACGTGAAATCCGGGTAGTGGTCGTCTGAACCGCTGCTCTGAAGGTCGGACACTGGAAATAGAGTTTTGGTCAGGTTCAGTGGGCCAATACTCGCACAAACCAATATACTCGCATGAGTTGAGGGCGTAGCTCAGTAGGTAGAGCAACGGCCTTTTAAGCCGTGGGTCCAGGGTTCGAGTCCCTGCGCCCTCATCCGAATGGATCTGCGTGTCGCCGCGCCTTCCGCGGGGCGCCTATGGGCATGTCGTCCCGATCAGCGCCACGAACGGGTCGATGTCCGCAAACGTGACGTGCGCGTCGTGATTGCAGTCGGCGTTGATCCACGGACACGTATGCGTCCAGGTGGACTCGCCACTCAGCGCCGCGACGAACAAGTCAATGTCGGCGAACGTGACCTGTTCATCGCAATTCATGTCACCCCGGCAACCCTGCGGGGTGCACGGGTTCGGCGTGCAGGGCGCGCCGTCGGACCAGCGCCCGCCTACGCTGTCGCAGTCGGCCTTGGTCTGGTCAGGGAAGCAGGCCCCGTGATAGCAGCACGCACCCAGGCAGGGGCTCGGGTCGCACGTCGTCGCGGCGTGGAAGGTCCCTGCGGCCGCGACGCACTGCACGCGGTACGTCTGCGTGCACGCTTGCCCATTCACGCAGCACGCCCCGCGATCGCACGGCGCCGGGCTGTCGTTGCAGTGCGTCCCGACCCCGCCAAACACCCCGCCGTACCCCGCGCACGAAGCCAGCGTCATGTTAAGGCATCCGCGCTGCGCGGACAGGCAGCACGCGCCCTGCGGTTGCGGACACGGATTCGGCGAGCAGGTCGTGTTATTTCCCTGGTAGGTTCCACCGCTGCCGGTGCAGTCGACCTGCGTGTGCACCACGCAAGATCCGTTCGTATAACAGCACGCTCCGGTCGGATCCGGGCACAGGATCACGGCGCGGATGCCGAAGTCGCCTCGCACGGGCGGATTGAGCGTGCAGGGGTTCACCCAGCCGCCAGGGATTGCGAAGATGACGTTCTTCCCGCTCTGGCAGCCATCCACGTCGCGCACGACACTGGGCCCGCCGTTGCCCACGTCGGTCCGGTCGGCGAATTGGAGAGTCACGTCGAACTGCTGGCCGTTCGTCACCGGCACGTTCAGCGGGATCGTCCCGGCCTCATCCAGGTAGCGGAACTCGTTCCAATACCCAGGCGACAGCACCGGGCCTTCGAGGTACGCCAACTCGGTGCCCGCCGCCGGGAACGTCGAGCCGTTGTAGATGTGGATCGAGTCCTCGAGGCTATCGCCGTGCCCCGGAAGCCCCTCCAGCCAGAGGATCTGCACGGCCACAATGGTGCCGTTGCACGGTGAAGTGAGGCGGGCCCCCGCCTGCTCCCCCTCCAGGAAGTCCCCCACAATGACGGAATTCGGGTCTCCGGCGGAATTCGGGTCCGATCTGAGGGAATCGTTCTTGACGACGACCTGCCCCGCCCATGCGGGGAGCGCTAGCGCGCAGAGGGCCAGCGACACGAGGAGAGACCGCAGGGCTGGCGACTGGGCTTTCATCTTCCGCCTCACAGGTTGGGTCTAGAACGTGACCTCGAGACTCGTTCTTATTCTGGCAGATTCCAGGCGTCGAATCAACGAAAAGCACGGGAGAGACACGATCCGCGGATTATCGGAATGTCCGAGAGCAGATATCAGAAGTGTGCCGGCTAGTTCCGCGCCCCGACCGGGCTCGCCGCCGACCGTACCAAGTCGGCAACCACAGTCCGCGTCAGCAGCGTCTTGGCGTAGTCCGCCACGTCGCGGCAGGTTTGCTCCAGCCGCAGCCGGGCGGCCTCCTTCTCCGGGGCGACGCTCCGCAGCAGCAGGTCGCCGCTGATCGGCCCTTCGATCGCCTCGACGATCTCCAGCAGCGAGATCTCATGCGCGGGCTTGCGCAGCACGAACCCGCCCGCCGGTCCCCGTTCGCTCGTCAGCACCTGCGCCCGCACAAGCTGCTGCAGAATCTTCAGCAGGTGTCCGCACGGTACTCCACAGGCTTCGGCGATGTCGCGTCCCTGGATCGGCGTGCCGTTCTCTTTCTCCGCCAGATACACGGTTGCGAACACCGCATACGCCGCTGCTCTGCCAAGTCGCATATCACACCTCGCGACGGTCGCCACACATTCCGCTTCGCGTCCCTGCGGCGCGCGGGCGCACGCTCCGCACGCCACCAACCCCCGCGTTCTCGCCGGCCCGCACTCCGCTCGTCCATTTTGGAGTATAGCGCGCGTCGCGCGCCGTTCCACCGCGAGGCAAAAATGCGGCCGGCGCCGCCCGGCCGCGGGTGCCGGTATCATACCCGCGCGGCCGCGGGCCGATGACTTCCGCGTGTCCGGCAGCGATGCGGGCCTCGTACCATGCTCGACGCATTCCTGCGTAACGCCGTGCAACTCCTCTTGTGGCTCAGATACCGCGTGCGCGTGCGTGGACGGACCGCGGTTCTCCGCCGCGGAACCCGCCGAATCCTCTTCCTGCCGAATCACCCCGCCCTGATCGATCCGATCATCGTCATGGCCTGCCTCCGCGACCCCTTCGCCCCCGGTGCACTGGCCGACAAGGACCAGATCGACCGCTTCTTTGTCCGCTGGCTCGCGCGCCGTTGCGGCGCGCGCCCGCTGCCCGACCTCCGCCGGTACGGGCCCGCGGTCCGACCCGCGGTGGAGGCCGCCATCCAGCAGTGCGTGGACGAGCTCAGACGCGGCGAGAACCTGCTGCTCTATCCCGCCGGCCACGTCTACCGGACGCGCTTCGAAGACTTGCGGGGCAACAGCGCGGTCGAGACGATCCTGCGCGCGGTTCCGGACGTGCGGGTCGTGCTCGTCCGCACTCGCGGCCTGTGGGGCAGCAGCTTCAGCCTGGCCGGCGGCTCCGTCCCTAACATCGCCCGCTGCCTCAAGAAAGGGTCCTGGGCCCTTCTGCGGAACTTCCTCTTTTTCTCGCCGCGGCGCGAAATCACGATTGATCTGTGCGAGCCCCCGGACCTGCCCAGAAACGCCGGCCGGAACGAGCTGAACGCGTACTTGGAGCGGTTTTACAACGAGGACGCGCCGCCGGCGCTGTACGTGCCCTACACGCGCTGGGAATGCGGCGGGCCGCGCGCCTTGCCGGGTCCGGAGCTGGGCCGCGTTGACGGCGCGCTGAGCGAAGTTCCGGAAACCACGCGGCAACTGGTGACCACGTTCCTGCGCGGGCTAAGCGGCGCCCCGTCGCTGCGCGACGAGGACCGCCTCGCGCAGGACCTCGGTCTGGACAGCCTCGCCAAGGCCGAGTTGGTCCTCTGGCTCGCAAAGGAGTTCGGCTTCTCCGAGGCCGACGTGGATGCCCTCCAGACCGTCGGCGAAGTCATGCTGGCGGCCCGCGGACAGGCGATCGTCGCGCGGCCCGTGGAGCTCAAGGCGGTCCCGGCCAAATGGTCGCGCCGCCGCACCGACCGGCGTCTCGCGCTTCCGCCGGGGCAGACGATCACCGAAGTCTTCCTGCGGCAGGCCCGAACCGGCGCCGGCCGGGCGGTCGTGGCCGACCAACTCGGCGGCGTGCGGTCGTACCGCGACTTGATCGCGGCGATCCTGGTGTTGAAGCCGCTGATCGAGAAACTGCCCGGCGCGCGGGTCGGCATCATGCTCCCCGCCTCCGTCGCGGCCAACCTGGTGTACCTCGCCACGCTCTTCGCCGGCAAAGTGCCCGTGATGGTGAATTGGACGACGGGCGCCCGGAACGTGGGCCACGCTTTGGACCTGACCGAGGTGCGGCACGTGCTCACGGCCGGCCCGCTGGTCGCCCGGCTCGAGTCGCAGGGTATCGATCTGACCGGCTTGAAGGACCGGTTCGTGCTCCTCGAAACGCTCGCGCGGGAGGTCTCGGGCGCCACGAAGCTCTGGGCCGGGATCCGAAGCCGGACCAATTGGTCCGCGCTGTGGCGGGTGCAAGTTCCGGACACCGCCGTGGTCCTGCTCACCAGCGGTTCGGAGTCGCTGCCGAAGGCCGTGCCGCTGACCCACGCGAATCTGCTGGCGAACATCCACGACGTACTCGACGTCTTTACGGTCCGCGGCAGCGACTGCCTGATGGGCTTCCTCCCGCCGTTCCACTCCTTCGGACTGACGGTCACGATGCTGCTGCCGCTGCTGGCCGGTGCGCGGGCGGTCTACCACCCCAACCCGACCGAGGCCTGGGTGCTCGCGCGCCTCATCCGGGACTACCAGGCCACGCTGACCTGCGGCACGCCAACCTTCTTGAGCGGCATCGTCCGGGCCGCGACCGGCGACGAGCTCGCGTCGCTCCGACTGATCGTGTACGCGGCGGAGAAATGCCCGGAGCGGACCTACCAGGCCCTCATCCAACGCTGCCCGAGCGCGGTCATCGTCGAAGGCTATGGTGTGACCGAGTGCTCGCCGGTCGTTTCGGTGAATCGGGAGGAAGACCCGCGCCCCGGCACGATCGGCAAGGTCTTGCGCTCGTTCGAACATGCGCTCGTCGATGTGGACACCGGCCAGCCGGCCGAAACAGGGGCGGTCGGCGTGCTGCTCGTGCGCGGTCCCTGCGTCTTTCCGGGCTATCTCGGCGCCGACGCCGCCTCACCGTTCGTCGGATTCGCCGGTAAGCAGTGGTACCGCACCGGCGACCTGGTGAGCGCGGACGCCGATGGCGTGCTCACCTTCCGCGGCCGCCTCAAGCGGTTCGTCAAGCTGGGCGGCGAGATGGTCTCGCTGCCCGCAATCGAGGCCGTGCTCGAGCAGCACTACGTGACAGACGCCGACGAGGGGCCGGCCATCGCGGTGGAGGCGACCCCGAGCGAGGACCAGCCCGAGATCGTCCTGTTCACGACGCGGGACGTGGACCGACAAACGGTGAATCGCCAGATTCGCGCGGCCGGGCTCTCGCCGCTGCACAACGTCACGCGCGTCATCCGCATGGAGCAGATTCCCGTCCTGGGCACCGGCAAGACCGACTATCGCGCGCTGCGCGACAGCCTCCGCAAAGAATGACCCCTCCCGGCCACGCGGGCTTACGGTGTCGGCTGCGTCGCCGCCTGCTCGTCGGCCTTCGAGAGCGCCTCGGCGACCCGGCGACGCTCGCTGCTGTACATCACGAATTGCAGGTTCTTCGCGATGTACCGGCGCGTTTCCGCCATACAGCACGGGTTGTGAATGAGCGTGAGCAGCGCGTCGGCGTGCTCGCCCCCAACGCCGCCGTAGCAGATCGCGTTGACCAGGTACGTCTGCTCGTGCTGTGACAGCTCCGGGCGGGCGGCGATGCCTCTCAGCACCGTCAGCCGGTGGCTCGACAGGTCGATCTTTGCGGCGGTCTCAATGGCGTCGCATGATGGACCGTGCGGGCCACGGGGGTGAACCACGCAGCCGGTCAGGCCCGACGACGCCAGAATCGCCAGCCACGCCGCTCGTCGAAAGCTCACGTACATCGGTCGTCCTTGTCCAGGCCCCGTGCCGCCATAAGGGCGCCACGGCACACGGCTCCGTATTATGTACGGCGTCGGCCGCTGCGCGGATGCGAATCCCGGCTTCTTCCGCGGACACCCTACCGCGCGCGCTCGCGCCATTTCTTCCACAGCGCCTCGTCCGCCAGCAGCGGCATGAACACGCCGCCGACGACCGAGCGGGCCTGGAAGCCCATCTGCTTGCCATCCACGGTCGAAAACCAGTCGGTCAGCGGCACGCGGCTCGGCGTCTAGTGGGCCCACCTGTAGAGCGGCGTGACGAGCGCCTCGAAGTCCGCACGCGTTTCCGCCAGCGTCGCCGTCCACAGGCACCAATCCAGCTTGGTATAATCCTTGCGGTTGTCCAGCGGCAACCCGTATTGGTTCAGCTTCGTCTTGTAGTACGCGACCTCACGCCGCGCCACCTCCGGCGGAAACAGCCCCAGCCGCAGCACGCGCTCCCACGCC
The DNA here is from genome assembly GCA_903914415.1 of uncultured Phycisphaerales bacterium. GTDB lineage: Bacteria > Planctomycetota > Phycisphaerae > UBA1845 > Fen-1342 > Fen-1342. Next base: position 22,944 of record CAIWOY010000114.1, read on the forward strand.
AGGTTGTACTTCTGGCTCCATGTGTCCGGCTTGTCGAACGCCAGCCGGTAATGGTCGCCGTCATCGGCCCGCTGCGGCCACTCGGCGGCCATCTGCTCGGCGGTGCGGCGATACGCGCGGGCGTCGTCGGGCTTGCCAGCGCGCTCGCACAAGCGCGCGTAGGCGCCGAGCGCGAGAATCGCCTTGAGCGACAGGTTCGCGTTGTGGGCCAGCTCGTCGGCGAAGTCGTCCGTACAGAGTTGGTTCGCCGGGTCGAGCCCGTTGTCCCGCAGGTACTCTGCCCAGCGCGTCAGCGTCGGCCAGTAACGCAGCGCGTACTCCGCGTTCCCGTCCGCCTCGGCCAGCGCGGCCACCAGGAGCAGCATGTTCGCGCTCTCCTCGACCGGCATCTGGCCCTCCGCGGACTTCTCGCTGCCGCCGTAGACCTGCCCGTCGGCCAGCGGGTACGTGCCCAGGTCGTGCGGCGCGAAGGGGTGCGGCCAGCGCCGCGAGGAGCCGTACTCCAGCACGGGCGTCAGTTGAGCCTTCAGCAGGGCGGGGTTAAGCAGCAGGAAGAGCGGCGCCGCGGGGTAGATCACGTCCACCGTCGCGATGCACCCGTTGCTGAGATTCTCCTTGGCGAACATGAGCGGACGGCCGTCCCAGTCCGCGGCGAGCTTGTGCGCGGCGAGACACTGCCGGTACGCCAGCGCCGCCAGCCGCGCGTACGGCTCGCCGCCGACTTTCGTCAGGTCCGCGACCAGCTCGTCGTCGAACCGCCGACACCGCTCGACCAGGCGCTCGTAGTCGCCCCATGCGCTGCGCAACAGGTCCGCCGGCTGGGCGCCGTCCCGCCGCCAGTACGGCCGCAGGCGGCGATCCAGATACTCGACCGAGTAGAGGTCGTCGTACGCGAGAACGACATGCCGGGTGGCTAGCTTCACGCCGACGGACCCCAGGTCGAGCAGCATCGCCAGCACCGGCCAGTCGTCCTCCGCCCGCCGCGGGAAGCGCAGGTCGTCCGCGTCGGGGAGCGTGCCGTCGGCGACGAAGCGGTCGCGCGCCGTGTCGTGCCCGGCGATCACGTCGTCGGTAACGACATCTTTGGCACACGCCAGATAGAGAAATCCCCACTCAATCCGCAAGTCGTCGCCCGGCCGGTCCAGCAGCCGCTGCTCCTGCGCTCCGACGCGCAGCACACACAGGTCGGGGAACTTCGCCCGCGTCGCCCAGACCTTCTGATGCGGACGGTCAACCACCCATTCGGCGGTGCAGTCAAAGTACAGCGCCACATCGTGGGTCTGCTTGTCGAGCGACCGCACGGCCCACGTAATGTAACTTGCAGGCCGCGCGACCAGTTCCGCGTCTTCCGCGAGCACCGGCGAGAGGAACGTCAACGCGATCCGCACGCCCGCCCCTTCGAACTCGTACTCCGTGCGCGTCGGCCGGACGTGCAGGCCGGTCTGCGGCAACGCCGGCACCTTGTCCGGCGCGCTGCCGATGATCCGGTACGCCACACCGTCGATGCGCACCAGCCCGCATAGGGCGTGGTTCGCCCCGGTCCAATGCCGGGTCCAGTCCTGCGTGAGCTGATCGGTCACCGACCAGACACTGAAGTAGGGGTCATGCGTGACCAGCGGCACGGCGGGCGGGCGGAAATCCGGGCTGTCCTGGGCCCCGGCCGCCAACGTCAGCGCCAGCAGCGCGAGCGGCACGCTCGCGCGGGGGCGGGGCAGGGTCATGGGTAGCACTCCGGAATTGGGTCGAACCAGTGCCGGCGCGCGGGGACCGCACAATGTCGTGAGCCCACGCGCGCCGTGCCAGATTCCTGACGCGACGAACGCCTATGGACACGTCGTGCCGATCAGCGCGACAAACGCGTCGATGTCGGCGAACGTCACGCCCCCGTCGCCGTTGCAGTCGCCGTTCAGCCACGGACACGGCGCGTGCGTCCAGACGGACTCGCCGCTCAGGGCCTCGACGAACCGGTCGATGTCGGCAAACGTGACCGCGCCGTCGCAGTTCATGTCGCCCGAGCACAACCGTGGCAAACACAGCCCCGTCGTGCAGGCCGTGCCGTCCCCTTCGTACGTGCCGGCGCACGCCGCCGGCGCCACCACGGCGCACGAGCCGCCCGCGGAGCAGCACGCACCGTGCTCGCACTCGTCGGGAATCCCGTTGCTGTTGGCGTCCTGACTGTGCGGCGCCATCGAGTACGTCACCGTCACCTGAATCGTCGTCGGGTTCATGCCGCAGACGGTCGGGTTCATGTTGGACGTGGGCGACATGGCGATGGCCACGTTGCCGCCGCCGCTCGCCCGCAGCGCGTCGTACGTCGCCATCGGGACCGTCAGCGTGTCGAGCTGGTCCGGAACGCATGAGTAGTAGCCCACATGTCCGTACGCCGTGCCCACGGCCTGCCCGTTGAGGCTGACGTTCACGTGCTTGGTCTGCGAGAAGATGTCCCCCACTGCGCTGAACGTGAGCAACACGTCACTCGTGGTCTCCGGCGGTGCGGTCAGCGTGAATGTCTGCACGGTCGGATAGCCGAGCGGCGTATACTGCGGCGACGCGGCCTCGTAGTGGCCGACCAGGTCGCAAGCATCCAATATGCCATTGCCGTTGCAGTCGCGGCACCACGGGCTGCCGTCGCAGTCCGCCAGATCGCATTCGTCCGGCACGCCGTTGGAGTTGCAGTCCGCGCTTGTGCCCGCGGCCAGATCCAGGGCGTCGGGAATCCCGTTGTGGTTGCAATCGGTCTCGAAGACGGCCGTGACCGTCTTGTCGTTGTCCATCAGGATCGTCGCGGGGTTGGCGGAGCCGGAGAGGGCGCCTTGCCAGTGACCGAAGGCCCAGCCGACGTCGCCGCGGGCGGTAAGCTGTACGGAAGTCTGGGGTGCGTAGGCGCCGCCGGGCGGATCGGCCGTGACCTGCCCGCCGCCGGCGATGTTGACCGTGAGCGTCACCAGGCCGCCGACGTACACGGTGGCGGCGGCTTCGTACGGCAGGTAGTTGCGTTTGGTGACGGTCACGTACACGCTGCCGGTCGAGGTCGGGGTGACGCCGAGGGTGGCGACGCCGGCCGCGTTGGTCTGCCCGACCGCGTAGACATCCCCGGATTTCAGGAGGCAGACGGTGGCGCCGGCGACGGGGCTCCCGCCGCTCTGCACCTGCACCGCGAAGTCGGTGTGCACGTTGACGGGCAACGAGCTGGCGTGCGTGACCGCGAGCGAGTGGGGATCGTCAGTCAGGATCGGCAGCGCCGGGTCGCCCAACAGCGTCAGCTCCGTGAAGATCCATTGGTAAACGTCTCCGGACTGATAGCCCATGTTCTTGTGGCCCGAGAAGCACGCCCCCAGCGTGGCCGGCGCCGTACCGAAGGCGAACGCGAAGAAGTAGCGGTCGAACCGGGCGGACAGGGTGTCGTTGTTGCTGCCCGGGTTGTACCAACCGTAGCGCGAGTTGCCGACGAAGGCGAGGCCGCCACCGTGGGTCGGCGCGTTCTGCACGAAGGCCTCGGCGATGCAAGTCGTGGAGGCGTAGTCGCACGGATAGCAGCCAATCGAGTAGAGGATGCTCTGCCGCTGGCCGTTCGTCAGGTTGCTCATGTCGGCATTGGCCAGACCCTGTCCGTGGTTGGTGTAGCCGGTGCCCATGTAGTTCGTGCTCGCGTGGTCGGAGTGGTTGACCAGGTTGTTGCCCTGGTTGAGGGCCGCGATGACGGCGGACTTGTGCGTCCCGGCGTCGCTGTCGTAGACCTTGCGGTAGGTCCAGTCGGCGGGCAGGTACGCGGTCTTGATGGTGTCCTTGGACAACTCGCTGGGCGTACTGGCGTCCAGGTCGAAGCCGCAGAAGAACGCGGTCTTGCCGTAGTTTGTCGCCGGCGGGTTCTTCTCGTAGGTGAGGACTTTGGCGATGAAGTTGGTGATGGCCGCCGTGCTGCGCACCGCGGCGCGGCCGACGTTCAGGTCGCAGGTCCAGTTGCTGCCCAGGTCCGCATAGTACGTGTCGTTGGGGATGTCGTCGGTTTCGCCGCCGGCGGTGATCGTGCGGTAGTGGCAAGGCACGGTATCCGTGTCGCCGCCCAGCAGGAAATAGACCGCGCCCCAGTTCCAGTAGGCGTCAGCGACGAAGGCGCGGATCTGATCGACATTCGTGCCGGTGTAGCCGGCGTTGTAGATCCAGTCGGTAGTGACGATCGTCGCCCGCAGGCCCTTCTTGGTCCGCCAGTCGGCCAAGGGCTGGAAGGCCGCGATCCAGCCGCTGGGCGTGATGATGACGTAGTCGTAGTCGCCAGGGGCCACTCCGCGGACGGACAGCGGGCTGTCCGCTGGGGGGACGGCCTGGGGGCTCAGGGGCGCCGCCCCCAACTCGAGGTCCGCCGGGTTGACGACCAGGGCGGCGACCGTCTGCTCGGCCAGCGTGCGGCCCTGCGGCGAGAGGTGCGGCGAGAGGCCGGCGGCGCAGCGGTAGCCGTCGGTGCCGTCGAGCAGGATGTCGAGCGTCGTGTGGAGAATGAGCTGCTTTTGCGCCGGGACGTATTGCACCGGACGGAGCTCGAGGACGGCCAGTTCCTGGCCGGTGAGGTCTGTCTGATGGAGGAAGCGCGCCAGTTCGGCCGGGAAGGGCGTGGTGGCGGCATAGGTGGCCGGATCGGGCGGCACGAAGTCCGCGGACGTTGCGGGGCGGGAGATCGGCCGCGGCGGCTGAGCCGGGTAGAGCGTGTATTCGCCCGACAGCGCGACGGACTGCGTCTGCACGACGCGCACGCCGGTGACCTGCATGCCGGCCGGCAGGGCGATGTGCACGATCTGGGTGGGCAGCAGCGGCTGGCCGGCCTCGGCCAGCGCCGCGCCGTCGGCGAGCCGAACGACGTCATAGCCGTCGACTTGTCGCACGGTCAGCTCGTCCGCAGAAAACGTGACGGCATAGTGCACCTGAAACGTCGAGCCGGCTCGGACCGTTTCGACGACGCCGGGCGCCGCCTGCGCCCGCTCCAGGCCGACACTCGCCGCGACGGCCACGAGGACCGCCAATAGGGACCTATAGCTTGCAGGCCGTGCGTGCCCGCACTGAGCGCGCTTCATCCGAATCTCCTTACTGTGCTAATGCTCCGGAGTCGTGTGCCGGAAGCAGGCTCGTTCTTGGTACAACACTGAGCCCGCGCTGTGTGCGCGTCGCCCCAAGACGGGCCCGCGCGGGGGCCATGTCGACGTTCCGCCTCCAGAAGTCCGCAAGGAAGCCACGCGCGACCCGCGGGGTCCCTTGCCAACTCCGTTGCACGGGGGTCAACCTCCTGGGCGGGCGCGACCTCGCTGACCCTGGGCCGGACGGAAACAAACGTCCCATAAGCGCCCGAGCGCGGTCGCACACCGATCACCAGCGCTTTGTCATTATACGCCCCGGGCGGCGAGCCACCAAGGCGTTTTGCACGTAGTTCGGGCGGTGCCGGAGGCAAGGACGATCCGCGGCGCCCGTTTCGGGAGTAGAATGCTCCCGCGGACCGGAGCGGCGTGGAATGTCGAGGACGCGAACGTGCGCACGCCAGATCGCGTGGTAGTTCATGTCATCGCCGGCGACTTGCCGGCCGTCTGCCGCGATGCGCTGGAGACGCTCTGCGAAAACGGCGCCTCCGCGTTATCGGCCCGTTGTCTTCACATCGGGCCGGGGCGAATCTGGACGCCGCGGGGCAGGAAAGCCGTGCGGGTCCACGCGCCGCTGGCCTGGCCCAGACTCGGGGCACGCGCCCTGCGCGCAGCGCTCCGCCGCCAAGACCCTCCGCACCTCGGCCAAACAGTCATCCTCCACGCCTGGACGCCCATGGCCGCCGCGTGGTCCACCGAGCTCACCGCACCAGCCGTTAGGGTGCTCGTCGAGGTCGACTCCGCTGTGGGCGCTGCCCGGTACGTTTGCTGGCCGCGCTCGGGTCGCCTGGCGGACATGCCCACGTACGTGTGCCCGACCAGCGCCACGCAGCAGCAGCTCCGGCAGCTTGGCGTACCCCGCGCGTGCACCGTTTTGATCCGTCCCGGCGTCGGCCTCCGCATCTCGGCGCACTGCGACCGCGAGCGCCGTCCGGCGGTTCGGGCCCACCTCGGCCTCGGTGAACCCGACGTCGTGGTGCTGGCCCTGCCTCCCGTCGCGCGGCAGGTGGGCACGCTCTACGCCGCCTGGGGGGCCATGCTGCTCGAAAAAATCAGGCCCGACGTACGCTTGGTCATCCCCGGCGACGGACCGGAGCAACAACGGGTGCGTCGGCTGGTGGAAGCCTGCCGGCACGAGGAGGTCGTGCGTTTCGCGGGCGAGAGTGTGCCGCTGCCCGATCTGCTCGCCGCGGCCGATATCGCCGTCTATCTGCCGGCGGACGACACGGCGACGACCGGCGTGGTCTGGGCGATGGCGGTCGGCTGCCCGCTCATCGTGTCGGCCCTCCCTTCCATCCTGGAAACGGTAGACGGTGACGCCGGCGCGCGGTTATGCCAGCCGCATAGCCCCGCGGATGCCGCCCGGCAGATGCTACGTGCGCTCGAGGACCCGCGCGCGACTCAAGCCCGCGCCGACCACGCCCGCCGACGGGCCGCGGACATGTTCTCACTGGAGCGGATGCTCACGCAGTACGCGGACTGCTACGGAGAATTGGCCTCTATTCCCCGCCACTGAACCGCTGCTACGGCGCGCCCGCCGGACCCTCGACCGGCAGCATACCCGCTCAGGGCAGACCGAGCAGTTCCTCCAGGTACGCCAGGCAGCCTTCGGTCCAGGGGGCGTTGAGCGCGACAGCGCGCAGCAACTCCTCGCCCAGCTCGCGCAGCTCGCCCGGCTCCATCGTCTCCAGGGCCGGCGTCAGCGGCGGCATGCAGTCGGACGCGCCGGCGGCGTCCAGAAGCCCCTCGATCTGCCCGTACACTGCGGCCACCCGCGCACCGTCGAGGACGACGCCAGAATCCGAACGTGAAGCGTCAGTGAGCGCACTCGGACCAGGCGCCGCGGGCGACGCGCCGGCCACCGCCTCGGTCAGTTGTACGTCGGCGACTGCCACGACATCCGCCGTCCCCTCATCGAACACATTCCCCGCGGCCACGGCCATTGGCTCGACGACCGGCGCGGGCGCTGGGCTTTCTTCCTCGTGCGCAGCGGGCTCAGGGTCCGATCTTGCCGCGGCGACCTGGGCCGCTTCGGCCTGTTCCCGCGCCGCGCGGACCGCTTCGGCGTCGGCTTTGGCCTGTCCCGCCGCCTCTTCGGCCGCCGCCAGGCGGGAAACCTGCCGCAGTTGCTCACGCGCCGCATCCAGCCCCGGGTCAATTTGCAGGGCCTGCTCCAGGGCGCTGGCGGCGGCAACATAGTGGCCGTCTTCGGCCTGCAAGACGGCGATGTTGTAGTAGGCGTCGGACTTGCTGCCCGCCTCGCAGAATTCCGCCAGCGCCTCGTCGTAGCGCCCCAGTCTGGCCAGCACCAAAGCGTGGTTCATCCGGGCCCGCCGGAACGCCGGCTGCAACTCCACGGCGCGAGCCAGGGCCGCCTCGGCGTCTTCGTAGCTCTTCTCCAGGTACAGGCTGAAACCCAGGTTGTTGTAAAGCTGCGCCTGATCGCCGTGCTTGACGAGCGCGTGTCGGAACTCCGCCGACGCTTCGCCGTGCCGGCCCAGCTTGTTGAGCACGACCCCCAGCCGGTTGCGCGCGGTCAGCATGTCGGGAACCAGCTCCAGCGCCTGACGGTACTGGGCCGCCGCCCGCTCCAGCTCCCCGCGCCGCTCGAGCAACTCCGCGTGCGCCACGTATGTGGACGCGCTCAGACGATCCGCGCGCCCTAACCGGCTCCGCGGCAACGCCCCCGGCACGTCCTGCCGCGGCTGCTCCGTCTCGCACGCCACCAGCCCCGTCAGCACGATGCTAGCGATGAGTATTCCGGTTCGTCGCATCGACCTGCGCACGGCGGCCTCCGATTCCTTACGGGTTCGATGGGCTGCTCGGGTTCCCAAGAGTCTGGCTGACGTTGCCGCTGTCTGACTTCTTCGGCTTGTACCGGCCTTCGTTCACGCGGATCAGAATCGCCTGGGCGGCGTCCATGCCGCGCCCGCCCGGCATGTCGCGCGTCAGCACGTTCGCCGTCGTGTCCGCCCCTTCCTGCTTCAGGAACGCCACGATCGCGTCCGTCCGGGTCCGAGCCAGGTCCTCGTCCGCAACATCCGTGCTGAAACGGATCGTCCCCCCGTACAGCTCCAACAGCCCCGCGAGCCGGTGGAGCCGTTCCTCCCCCAACGAGTTCAACATGGACCGATGCGGCACAAAATGCGCGTCGGACACCGACATGTCGGCCAGCAGGGCGTTGTCGACCATCTGCGCGTACGTGTCCCGCAGCTCTATCGGGTTCTCCGTCGTTCCGTGCGGCGGGGCATTAAGCCGCGGCGCCGGCTTCTGACACCCTCCGCACACCGCCAGGACGGCGATCACGCCAGGCACTAGTCGCGTCATCGGGAACTCCTGCGGTTGGCCGCCGGGCGGGGACGCGTGTCCGCCGTCCGGCGGCAACCACGATTGACCGTTTCCTATAACATCAAATCGGCGCCGCACATCGGTCGGCTGAAGACGACTTGCCGCCCGTGACCGCTTGCACCCAGCCGAAATCTGCCCCGCCGCCCCACCGCCCCGCCCCGCGGGCCAGCCCCCGCGTTTGACGTTAGAATCCACCCCCATGCGCGGCAGACGATACCTCCTCGTCGGCTTGCTGGCCGCCGTGATGCTCCCCACCCTGCTCACCACGGGCGGCTTCGCGTGGTACTGGCGGAGCGCACGCTACCGCCAACACTGCGCCCGCATTCTGACGAACAGCCTGCAACTGCCCGGCGACATCGGCCGCATCGTGCCCCGTTCCTGGTGCACCCGCGAGTTTCAGGACGTGCGCGTCTGGCTGCCGCACCGTCGCGACGAAGCCGCCTTCTGCCGCAGCGCCATCCTGACTTGCACGCCATCGCGGGACGATTTGGACGCCTACGAGTTGGACCTGCGCGGCGGACGGTCGGAAATCTCGACGCGCACCTGGCTGCGCGAGGACTACCGCTATGTGCTCGAGTCCGGCCTCCGGCCTGGGTTCGACCCCACGGGGCCGCGGCGGGTCGTCTTCAGCGGCATGGACCTCGCCTTCGAGCGCGAGCGCTTTCGCGCGTCCCTCACCGACGCCAGCGGCGAGGTCTCCTTCGTGGACCCACACCGCGGGCACGCCACCGCCCGCTGCCGGCGACTGAACGGATACCTCGCCCCGCGCGATGTTTGCCTGGACGCGGCGTTCTCCCCGCAGGCGACGGGCATCCGGCTCGACCGCGTCGAGCTAAGCGTGCCAGAGCTGCCGGTCGCGCTGGTCGGGCTGAAAGAGTTGGCCGGGCTCAGCCTCAAGTCGGGCTCGTTCAACGGCCAGCTCGTGTACCGCGAGCTGGCCGGGCAGGACGAGCCCGCCAATCCCGGCGCGCCCGCAGACCGAGCGCGCGACGAGCACGAGCTGACCGTCAGCGGACAGTTGCTCCAGTTGCAGTTGGCCGAATGCACGGCCGGGTTCTTCCGCCCGCCCTGGCGCGGCACCGTCCCCGAGCTGGAGCTGCAAGAGCTGCGGCTGGTCAACGGCCGTCCGGAGCGGATCCGCTTCCGCGGCGCGCTCGCGGCCATGCACGTGGGCGACGTGCTCGCGCTGTGGGGTCTCGCGGGCGTCGGCGGCGACCTGTCGTTGCGGATCCAGGCCGCCGATCTGAGCCCGGCCGGGATCGAACACCTGACGGCCTCGGGCCGCTGCGAGGACCTCTCGCTCGCCGAGGTCACGCAGGCACTGGGCCTGGGGCAGGTGACCGGACGGGCGCAACTTGTCCTGGACGGCCTCTCCATCACCAGAAACCACCTCGACGCGCTCGATGCCGAGCTGGTGGTGCAGCCCCCGACCTCCGAACCGCGCCCGTCAGGAGGCGGCCCCGCCGCGGAGGCCAATTACATCGACCGCCGGTTCGTAACCGAGGCGCTGCGCCGCACGTTGGGCGTGGAGCTGCCGGAGGCGCTGGTCGCGCAGCTTCCGGAGCGGTTCGAGTACAGCCGCCTTGGCGTCCGCTTCGAGCTGCGCGACGAAGTGCTGCACGTCTTCGGCACGCACGGGCCGCGGCAGAAGGTCATCCTCAGCATGAGCCTCGCCGGGCGGGAGGTGCCGATCGTGCTCGAGCCGGAGAAACCGTTCGACCTCCGCGCCTACCTGGACGGCCTCCGCAGCCGGGTTCTGCCCGAAGTCGAGCAGCGCTGGCGCAAGCTGACGCCGGCGGACGCGTGGCGCGCGCTGTCGTCCCCCGCCCAGCCCGCCGAGGATCAGAGCCCAGAGCGCAAGCGACGGGTTGCCGACCAGCGCGCGGCCAGCCACCCCGCGCCGCCCGCCGGCCCGGATCGGGAGTAGCCGCCGTGCGCACCCAGGCTGAGCGTCGCTTGCTGGCAGCGGTAATCGTGGTCAGTTTGGGATTGACCGGGCTGACCGTCTGGGCCGTCGCGCTGCAGGGACGGGCCCTGCAGCAGCGTGAGTGGGCCGATCTCACCAGCGCCGCCGCCACCGCCGCGGCCCAACGCGCCGCGGCGCTCACCGGCGAGGTCCAACGGGCCTGCGATGCCGGCGGCCGCGCCTGGCAGGCCGGCCAGGCCGACGAGCTGGACGCCTGGGCCGCCGACCAGCGGAGTTGGTGGCTCACCGCCGTGGCCACCGGCGACGGCCCGTGGATGATCTTTCCGCGCCCCCCGCTCGAACACGCGCTGCCCAACCCGTCCCAACTCCCCGGCGAACAGGCCGGATCGCAGCCCGCCGCGAGTCGCCCGGCCGCCTGGCCGGACGACCCCACCAGCATGTTGGACTACTTCAAGCGCCGGGCGCTGAGCCCTGACCCGTTGACCCGCGCCGGTGCCCTGCTGGCGGCGGCCACCTACGAGCAACAGCTCGGACACCCGCTCGCGGCCGCGCGCATCCTCACCGACGCCGCAAGCCTGCTCCGCTCCACGCCCGGGCTGGCCCGCTTTGCGTTCCGCGCCGAGCTGGGGCGGATCGACTCGCTGCTGGCGGCGGGCGATCGCGACCGCGCGGAGGAAGCCCTGCGCGCCTTCCTCAAGAGTTCCTTGAGCGACCACCCGGCCCGCGTCGGCCCCACCGAAGTGGCCCACCTCCGCGGTCAGCTCGGCACGCTCGGGCTCGCCGACCACGGCCCGCTGGCCGAGATGCTCGGCACTCTGGACGAGCGCGCCCAGCGGCGCGAGGCGCTCGCGGACGCCGCCCGCGAGCTGCTGCACACGCTGCCCCCGCCCGCGCACCGAACTCTTGGCGAGCCGGTTTTCCTCACGGGGTTCACGGCCACCAAAGAGCCGCTGGTCGTCGCCGTGCGGCCGATCGCGGAGGACACCCGCCTGGCCCTCGTCGCGCCCGCCTCCGAGCTGCGGGCGCAATTCTGGCGGCCCACGGAGCCGCCCGCCGACTGGCGCGTGGTCCTGCCGCCGCCGCCCGCCGGCAGCCCGCCGCTGGTCAAGCTCGGCCCCGAGTTCGCGCACGGCGTGCTCACCCCCGCGCCGGCCACGGCGGCACGGTTGCGGGCAGCCGCGAATCGACGCCTGGGCACGCTCGCCGTGACCGCCGCCGGCAGCGCCGGCGCGTGGCTGCTGATCATCTGGATGCTCACGCGCGTCATGGCCCGGCAGCGCGAGCTGGCCCACCTGCGCAGCCGCTTCGTGGCCGACGTCAGCCACGAGCTGAAGACGCCGCTCGCGCTGATTCGCCTGCTGGCCGAGACGTTGGCCGAGCAGCGCGTGCGCGATCCGCAGCGCTTGCTGAGCTACTACCAGACCATCGCCCGCGAGAGCGAACGGCTCACCGCGCTCCTGGAGAACATTCTCGACCTCGGCCGCATCGAGTCCGGCCGCAAGCGCTACGAGTTCGGCCCGTGCGACGTCGGAGCCGTCGTCCGCCAGTCCTGGGCGCTCTTCGAGCCACAGTTCGCCGAGCAGCACTTCAACGCCCGCCTCGACCTGGCCGCGGACCTGCCCGTCATCCGGGCGGACCCGGCGGCCCTCCAGCAGGTCCTCGTGAACCTGCTCCAGAACGCGTACCGCTACGCGGGCAGCGAGAAATACGTGCGCCTGGCCGCGGCGCGCGAGGGTTACCTGATCGTGCTCACGGTCGAAGATCACGGGATCGGAATGTCGCGCGACCAACTCGACTGCCTCGGCGACAGCTTCTTCCGCGCGGAGGACACGCGGGTCCGCCAGACGCGCGGCGCGGGTCTCGGGCTGGCGATTGCCAGCCACATCGTCGCGGCCCACCGCGGCCGAATCGAAGTCCAATCCCGCCCGGGCCAGGGCAGCACGTTCACCGTGTGGCTCCCCTTCGAACCGCTTCCTGATTGACCACGACGACTCCAAGACACCAAGCTGCCCGCTTCTCTTGGTGTCCTCGGGTTCTTGGCGCCTTGGTGGTTGGCTTACCAGTACCGCTCGAAGTGGACGTTGCCGCGGCCGGCGCGGCTGTCGGCCACGAAGCCGCGCTGTCCGAGGAGTGACTCTACGTCGTCGATCATCTGCGGGTTGCCGCACAGGAAAACGTGGCATTGCGCGGGATCGAGCGGCCCCCCGGCCAGGCGCTCATACGTCGTGGGCTCCAGCGCCGTCTGGACGCGGCCGCGCAGCCCCGTCCACGGACCACCCTCCGGCTCGCGCTTCGCCAGCGGCACGTAGATCACCGTGGGATCCTCCCGCGCGATCTGCTCCAACTCCGCGCGGTACCCCAGGTCGGCCGCCACCCGCACGCCGTTGATCAACACGAAGCGTCGCCA
>CAIWOY010000115.1 GCA_903914415.1 uncultured Phycisphaerales bacterium
GATGTGGGTCTCGCCGGTGCCATAGAGCAGGGCCCGGCGTGCCGGGGCGGGCAAATCGCGCCACGGCGTGCGCAGGTCGAACCCGAGGTGCTCGGCGACACCTTCGTAGATGTGCCGGCGCCACCGGCCGGGTCTGTGTCGCAGGGCCGCCACGCAGGGGGCCAGGAAGTCGAGCGACGGATCGGGCACCAGCAAATCCGGATCGAAGTCGAAACGCGTTCCCAGTCCGTCGCAGTGCGCGCACATGCCTTGCGGGCTGTTGAAGCTGAACATCTGCGGGCTGGGCGGCTCAAAGTCGAGCCCGCAGGCGGTACAGGAGAAGCCCGACGACAACAGCACGTCGCCGGGGGTGCCGGCGGGGCGCCTACGCGGTGCCGCGGCGCCCCTGGAGTCACCGCCAGGCTCGTCGGCGCTCACGGCGAGGATCGCCGTGCCGTTGCCGGCCGCCAACGCCGTGTCGAGGGCTTCGGCCAGGCGCGCCCGCAGACTCGGTCGCATCATCAGGCGATCCACGACGACCTCGATGTCGTGGCGGCGATAGCGGTCGAGCGCCGGCGGATTGGCCAGGTCGATGATCTCGCCGTCGACGCGCGCCCGCACGTAGCCTTGCCGCAGCAGCTCGCCAAACAGGTCGCGGTATTCGCCCTTTTGGGCGCGGACCTTGGGCGCCAGGATCGTGAAGCGCGTGCCCTCGGGCAGCGCCAGAACGCGCGCCAGCATCTGCTCGCGGGTCTGGGCGCTGATCGGGCGACCGCATTGCGGGCAGTGCTGGCGGCCGGCCCGGGCGAATAGCACGCGCAAGTAGTCGTGAATCTGCGTGACGGTCCCGACCGTGCTGCGCGGATTCCAGCCGCTCGTCTTCTGCTGGATCGAGATCGCCGGGGCCAGCCCCGCGATCTGGTCCACATCGGGCTTGGGCAGCGCGCCCAGAAACTGCCGCGCGTAGGCGCTAAGGGACTCGACGTAGCGGCGCTGGCCTTCGGCGTACAGGGTGTCGAACGCCAGGCTGCTCTTGCCGCTGCCGGACACGCCCGTGAAGCAGACCAGCTTGTTGCGCGGGATCTCGAGCGCGACGTTACGCAGGTTGTGCTCGCGCGCCCCGGTGACGCGGATGACGTCGGTTCGGGCCGGCGGCGGCGCGGGTCCCAGGCTGGAGTCGCTTGTATCCATGAGGCAGGAAAAACCGCCCGCGGCCGAAAGCCGAGCCGGGGCGGCTATGTTGTGCGCAGCGCGCTGCCGCTACAGCGGCGGCAGCTCGATGATCGACTGCGTCTTCACCAGCGTCCGCTCGCGCGGGTAGGCGTGGAAGGCGTGGATGTGGAACTCGGCGTCGCGTGCCTCGTGATCGATGTACGTGAACGGCACCAGCTCTCCCTCGCCCCACGCCTCGTACGCGTAGAACCAGCCGCGGCGCTCCGTGTGGCGCAGCAGGTCGAAGTGGACCGACTTGTACAACGCCGCGTCCATCGTCTCGACCTGGGTGCTGACCATGTAGCCCCAGCCGTCCGGCGTGCGCCGCTCGTGATCGCGCTCGCCCTTCAGCCGGAAGCGCGAGATGACGCCGCGCGTCGGAGCCGCCTCGGGGTCGTGCGTCAGCAGCTCGGTGAGCGAGCGCGACCCCATCGTCACGGTCAGCACGTGGCTCAGCCCCACGACCCAAATGTCCGCGTGGTAGCGGCCCTGCTCGACCCGGTAGTCGGCGAAGTGCCGGAACAGCTCCGGATGCAACGCGCGGTCGAACGCAAATAGATGCAGATCCGCAGCTTGCAGCGCAAGCGCTCCGGGCTCGGTCTTCCTTAGTGTGTCTTCCGTCACTGCAAGTCCCTCTACGTCGCTAGCAACATTGTAGTATACCACGCTCGCCGCAAAACCCGCACACAATTGTGCGGCTGTCACTGCTCAGTACGCTTCGGACCCGCTCTCCGTTCGCCGGGGCCACGGCAGCTTGGACACGTCGGGCTCTGGTCGCCGCCCGGCAGGCTGCGGAGGAAGGCATAGTCGTAGATTCCCGCGGCATGCCCGTCTTGCCACGTGATCCGCAACGCGTAGTGCCCGACCAATTCGACTCCCTCGGCAACGCTCATCTTCCGCTGGACTTCCGGCGGCGGCACAGTCGGCAACCGTGTGCCCGTCGTCGCCTCACGCTCCGCCCGGCACGCCGCACACGGGCAACCGCGGCGCAGGAGCGACAGCGGATACACGCTCACTTCCCCATCCTCCCAGCGAATCCGCAATTCCCTGGCCCGGTCCAACTCAATTTGCACCGGGCGAGCCCCGGATCCAGCCATTCTGCTGCTACCTGCCTGCTCGCCGGGCGCCGCTGGACCCGCTTGGGCCGTCCGCCACGCGGTCCGTCACTCGCGGGCCGCCGAAGCAGTTCGCGTGCGGCGAGTACGCACCTTGGCCGGGGGGGCTGGCTCCGTGGGCGGCGTCTCGATGAACGCCGAGCCGAGCTTGCGCAGCCGGTCGGCGCGACGACGTAGAAGCGTCTCGGTCTTCAGACGACGCAGATCGCGCAGTGCCTTTCCGACCCAGGCTTCGACGTTCTTCGCCGCGGTCTCCGGGTCGCGATGCGCCCCACCGAGCGGCTCAGCGATGACGGCGTCGATCAACTCCAGCCGCTTCAGGTCCTGCGGCGCGAGGCGCAGGGCCTCGGCCGCGCGCGGGGCCTGCTCGGCAGACTTCCACAGGATTGCCGCGCAACCCTCGGGACTGATAACTGAGTAGTACGAGTGCTGCATGACGGCCACCTGGTCGGCCACCGCGATGCCGAGCGCGCCGCCGCTGCCCCCCTCGCCGATCACCACTGCGACGACGGGCGTCGGCAGGCGCGACATCTCCATCAAGCTGACGGCGATCGCACGCGAGATCCCGCGCTCCTCGGCGCCGACGCCGGGGTACGCCCCCGGTGTGTCCACGAGGCAGACGATGGGCACCCGGAACTTCGCGGCGAACTGCATCTTCTGAATGGCCTTGCGATAGCCTTCGGGGTGGGCGCAACCGAAGTTGACCTCGATCTTCTCGCGCGTTTCGCGGCCCTTCTGGTGTCCGATAATCATGACACGATGGCCGGCCATGCGGGCGAACCCGCACACGATTGCCTTGTCGTCGCCGAAGAGTTTATCGCCGTGCAGCTCGCAAAAGTCCTTGGTGAGCAGATGGATGTAATCGCGCGTCAGCGGACGCCGCGGGTGGCGTGCGACCAGCACGTTCTCCCACGGTGTGAGGTTGGCGTAGGACTGTCGGAGCGCAGTTTGTAGCTGCCCGCGAATCCCCGCAATCACGTCGGCGTAGTCGCGTCCCGAACCGCCCTGGAGTCCTTCCAGCCTCTGGATTTCCTGCTCCATCTTTGCGATGGGCTTCTCGAACTCCAGAACGTAGGTAGGGGGGCTACCAGCGGGGTTTCCAGCAGTAGGCTCTGAGCTCATAGGTCTCCCAGAAGACAGCCGCGCCAGCGACAGGTTTGCCAACCTGGTCCCATCTTCTGTTCGCTACAGGCCGAGATGATAGACGAGCCGCCGCAGCGGGGCAAGACAAAACTGGTTTCCAGGCCGATCGACGGACGAAAACACACGCGGGCCCCCGTATCGAATTCGCAGTAAGTTGGTCAGTCTCAATAGTTTATGCGCGCGCCAGTCTGTTTTCTGTCGTGCGCGATCACGGCCTCCACCGGGCGCCGGCGCGCGTCGTTGCGGACCTCGCTCGAGGGCAGGGACCAAAGTATCATCTATGCCCGTTCGCACGGAGCGCTGCGCGGGCGCTTCCTGGCGAGAGGAGGCAATGCGGCGGTGGGTGTATATCGTATCGAGGTTGGGCGGCGACGTGTCGCCAGTGGCCAGGCGGCGGATCTCCACCTACTGAGCCTGCTTCGGGAGGCAGGACTGGCTGGCGTCGTCTCTGCCTGGTCGTCGCGGCTGTTCTTCGTCGCGGGGGCTCTGGACCGCACCCAGGCCGGGCAGATCGCTGAGACGCTGCTCGTCGACCCGGTCACGGAGCGTGCCGAGGTGCTGGGCGAGGGCGACCATGTCCCGGAGGTCGAGCGAGGGCAGACGGCGATCGAAGTGCACCCTCGTCCCGGCGTGATGGACCCGGTTGCAGAGAGTACGCTGGCCGAGCTACGGGCCGAAGGCTGGGCAGTCGAAGGCGTGCGTACCGGGCGGCGGTACATCATCCGGGGGCCTGTTTCGCCGCAGGCGGTCCTCGAGACGGCTCGACGGGCCCTGGCGAACGACTGCATCGAAGAAGTGGCTCTTGGGACGGTCGGAATCCGCGCTGCCCCTCAACCGCCGGTATTCGAGTTCGAGCTCCGCCACATTATGTTGCGTGGTCTGGACGATACCGCCCTGGAGCACCTGTCGCGCTCCGCGCATCTCTTCCTGTCGCTGGCCGAGCTGCGGGCGATCCAGAGTCACTACCGCGCGTTGGGCCGCGAGCCCACGGACTTGGAGCTGGAGTCGCTCGCGCAGACGTGGTCGGAACATTGCGTGCACAAGACGTTCAAGGCCGCCATCGTCTACCGCGGGACGCCGCTGCCGTCCCCGGACGGCGTTGGAGCGGACGCCGCC
>CAIWOY010000116.1 GCA_903914415.1 uncultured Phycisphaerales bacterium
CGCGAAGCTGTCGCCGCAGCCCGTCGGATCGACGACCTTCTCGGTCGGATAGGGCGGGATCAGCGCGAGGCCCTCCGCCGAGACGAGCAAGCTGCCGTGCTCGCCCTTCTTGATGATGACGAACCGCGGGCCCAGCTTCAGGATGTCGCGGCCGGCCGTCACCAGGTTCGTCCGCTGCGTCAGGAGGCGCGCCTCGCCCTCGTTCAGCACGAGCCCGTGTACGACTGCCAGGAGCTCGCGCAGCTTGTCCGGCTCGCCCTCGATCCAGATGTTCATCGTATCGCAGACGAGCAGCTCCGCCTGCGACAGTCGGCGGGCAAAGTCGTGCTGCAACGCGGGGTGCGCGTTGGCGAGAAAGACGAAGCGGCTGTCGGCGAATTCGGGCGGAATCGGCGCGCCGCGCTCGGCCAGCACGTTGAGCTCGACGCCCACCGTCTCGGCCTCGTTCATCGTGCCGACGTACCGGCCGTGCCAGCGGAACGTGCGGCTGCCGCGGCGCACCTCGACGCCGCGGATGTCGACGCCCTTGTCCACAAGCGGGCGCAGGCGCTGGAGGTCAAAGTCCTCGCCGACCGCGCCGAGGAGGCGGACGGGCGAAAAGAGCGACGCGGCGAGCGCGAAATAGATGCTCGATCCGCCGAGCACGTTCTCCACGCGCCCGAGCGGCGTTTCCACGTCATCGATGCCGATCGAGCCGGTGACGAGCAGGGACATCAACTCTCCTCTGCGGGCGCCCACGCCGCGGGCGGCTCAAGCGAGTCGTCCACGTCGTCCGGGCGCCGCACCACATAGAGCCACATATCGTACCCCGCCGGGGCCGGCTGTGGAGCCAGCCATGCGGGCACATCCGGGCCGAGGATCAATGCCGCGTATCGTGCCTCGCGGCCCGCGATGCGCAGCACATAGGCTTCTGACTGACGCGTGCTGAGCGCGACGCGCACCAGCTTGTCCGCCGGTAGCTCGACCACGAGCCGTCCGCCGGGGCGCAGGGCGGCCTCGCAGCGGCGCAGCAGGCGCCGGGCGTCGTCCGCGCTCCGGGGCAGCGCCTGATCGGGCGGCTGGTCGCGGGTCAGGATCACGACATCCCAGCGGTTGCCGCCCAGATCGAGGTCCCAGGCCGACGGCATGCTGGCGCGGGGTCCGGCGCGCGCCAGCGAAACCCGCACGCTGCTCAGCCCGGACGTCTCAAGCAGCGTGCGACCAACCACGAGCGCGTCGTTGCGACCTGCCGTCGGTTCGGGCGTGGTCCCGACCCGGCCCGGCGCGACTGCAAACCCAAGACCGCTGCCGGCGGCGACCACGGCGCCGACCCACGCCAGCGCCCGTTGCGTCCGGCCGAGCTGAATCGCCACCGACCGGCCCGCGAAAACGACGCACGCCGCTGTCGCCATTCCGGCGAGTCCGACGCGCCAGCCGGCGTCCAGGAACGCGCCGTCACGGGTCGCCGATTCCGGCCAAAGGCATGCGACCGCCGCGAACAGAAAGCAGACCGGCGCCAGCTCGGCGGCTCGCGACGACATCCGCAGCGCGGCGCACGCCAGCACGACGCCGATGGCCAATGCGCCGCACAGGGCGGCCAGGACGCCCGGACCTGCGCCGGCGGTCGCACCCGTAACCGGCGTCGCCGCGACGAGCACCGCCCCAGCCAGCGCCGCGCTCGCCCCGACGGCGAGCAGTGGCCGCCATAGTCTCGCCGGGCTCATCCGCAGATCGGGCTCGATTCGTGGGGAAGCCGCGCCGACGGGGCGTCGGCCCACGGCGACAATGCCCGCGAGGAACGTGGCCAGCGGCGCGGCCAGGCACAGGGTGACGCGTGGCGTGGCCCCCGCGAGCACCACGGCTCCGAATCCAACGGCCACCAGCATGACCAGCCACAGCCGGGCGATGCCGGTGACCGGCTGCGTGACTAGGCGGTGCCAGCCATGCAACGCCACCAGCGCGGTCGCCCCGATCATCCCCAGCGCCAGCAGGGCACCATGCAGTGGCGCCAGGAGGGCCACGCGCGTCAGCCCCGGCCCCAGCACGAACCGATGCGTCAGCACGCCGCGGTAGTCCTCCAGCGTCGCGGCCAGTACCGCCACAAGGACCCACGCCAGCCCCAGGACGAAGACCAGAGCGCCCGTAAGCGCAGCGGCGAAGTCGTACTCGACCCCCCTGGCGGCCTGCCCCCGCGCGTCGGGGTCGGCCGGCGGCTCGCGCTCCGTGTCCTGACTCGCCGTCCCAGCGGTGCCGCCCTCCAGATGCCGCCGGATGACTCGCCGCGGGAGCCACAATCCGAGAATGACTCCCGCCGCCAAAGGCACGCCCACGACGCGCAGCGCGTGGCGCGCCGAGGGTAGCTGGGCGTCGGCTTCGCCGCAGACGCACAGCAAACCTGCCGACGCCCCCCACGCGCACAGCGCCGCGCAGCCGTAGACCGGCCACGCGGCCCGCCGCGGCGAAATTGGGCCGGCTGCCGGCGGTGCGCCGCGGCTACCAGACGCGCGTGGTGTTGGCAGCGGCAAAGCTCCTCCTTCCCCCGTGGCTCAGTTCAACGATGATGCCCGCCTCGGCGGAGATGTCCACCGCCGTGCCGGTGAACACCCGGCCGTCGTGCTCCAGCGTAACGCAGCGGCCGATGTCGTCGCAGCGCGCTCGCCACCTCGCTCGGAATGACCCCCAGCCCTCCGGCTCCACGGCGGTGACGCCCAGCCAGTGATCGAGGCACGCGAGCAGACCAGCCGCGACGGCCGCCCGGCTCACGGGCCGCGTCGAGATGTTGTCGAGCGAAACCGCCTTGTCGGCCAGGTCGCCCGTGAAATGACCGGCGTGCTGAAGGCAATTGAGCCCAACCCCGATGACGATCGCGCGGCGATCGCGGATTGACTGTGACTCGGCCAGCACGCCCCCAAGCTTACGGCCGCCGAGCGCGATGTCGTTCGGCCAGCGTACGGCCGGGGAGCAGTCGGTCGCGGCCTCGACCGCCTCGCACGCCGCCAACGAGCCGAGCAGCGCGCCAAAGCTCAACACGGGTGAGCCCGGCGGCTCGAGCAGCAGCACGCTCAGCAGGACGGCGGAGCCGCGCGGGGCCTCCCAGCGCCGCCCCAGGCGACCGCGTCCGGCCGTCTGAAATTCGGCCCACGCGACCGCTCCGTCCGCCAGTTCGCTGGCTCGCGCGAGCAGAAACCCGTTCGTGCTGTCCAGCGTGTCGTGCACGAAGACCTGCCGGCCGAGGCGGCGCAGCGGGCCGACCGGCAGCAGGTCGGTGGCGGTCAGAGGCTGTTGATCGGTCATGGCGGTACCAAACAGGCTTACGCGGGGCCGCGGTACAGCGGCTCCAGCAATTCGTAACTCGCGCGCAGCCGCGCGGCCAGCGTCCGGTAGCGTTCCCTGCGCGTCGCTATCGGCCGGTACGTGTGCGACGCTCTTGCCGCGGCGGCGCTCGCGGCCGCGACGGTCTTAAACGCACCTCCGCCGACAGCGGCCAGCAGGGCAGCCCCGAGCGCGGAGCCTTCCTCCGAGCGCATCGACACGCACTTGACGCCATAGATGTCGGCCTGGAGCTGCCGCCACCAGGGGTCGCGGGCGCCACCGCCCGCGAGGCGGACTTCGCGGATGGGGATATCCAGCGCGCGGATCAGGTTGAGTTGGTCATTCATGCCCAGCGTGACGCCTTCCAGCACGGCGCGGACGAGCGCGCCGCGCTGGTGCGCTCGGGAAAGGCCGATAAACGCGCCGCGCGCGTGCGGATGCGGATAGGGGCAGCGCTCGCCGGTCAGGTACGGATGGAACAGCAGCGCGTCGTCGTCCGGCGCCGCGGCCGCGTCGCGGATCATCGTGGTATACAGCGCGTCGCGGGCGGCGGCGCTACGCGCCTTGGCCAGGGCCTCCGCGTAGAAGACCTCGCGCGCCCATTGCAGGCTCCCGCCCGCGGACAACATGCAGCCGAACACGCACCACGCGCCGGGGACGGCGTGACAGAACGACTGGAGCAGGCCGTCCTCGTTCGGCACCGGCCGATCGCTGTACGCGAAGACCACCCCGCTCGTCCCCATCGTGGCCGAGACCACGCCCGTCCGCACGACACCGGTACCGACCGCGGCGGCGGCCTGATCCCCGGCCCCGGCGACGACTAGCGCCCCGGGCTTCAGACCGATAGCGCGGGCCGCGTGCCTCGTCACCCCGCCGATCACGTGGCACGACTCGGTCACCGGCGGGAACCAGGCTGGGTCCAGATCGAGCCGCCGCATCAGCTCCACCGACCACTGCCGGTTCGCGACATCGAACAGCAGCGTCCCCGACGCATCCGCAACGTCGCTATGCAGGACGCCTGTGAGGCGGAAGTTGATGTAGTCCTTCGGCAGCAACACCGTCCGGACGCGTCGATATAGCCTGGGCTGGTGGTTGCGCAGCCAAAGGACCTTCGGGGCGGTGTACCCAGTCAGCGCCACGTTGTGCGCCAGACGAATCAACTCCGCCCGCCCGCCGGCCCGCTGCTCGATCTCCGTACACTCGGGCCCAGTTCGTTGATCGTTCCAGAGCAGGGCATTGCGCAGCACGCGTTGGCGACCGTCGAGGAACACGCTGCCGTGCATCTGGCCCGACAATCCGATGGCGGCCACGTCACGGCCACTGGTTTTGGCCCTGCGCAACACCGTCCGGGCGGCGGCACATGCCGATGTCCACCAATCCTCCGGCCGTTGCTCGGACCAGCCGGGTTTGGGGAAGAAGCTCGGGTGGCCGGCCGTCGCGGTGGCCCGGATCTGCCCGCCGGCATCGACAAGCAGGGCCTTCGTGCCGCTGGTGCCAACATCGATGCCGAGGAAGAAGGTTGCCATGTGAGGCGTCCGGGTTGAGGGCCGAGTAACAAGGTAACAAAGTAACAAGGCAACCGCGGGCGGCCAACCGCGCGACACGGCACGCTTTGTCACCTTGTCACTTTGTCACCTTCTCACCCTCCCGCCGCGGCCGCAGCAGCCCAGCGTGCGGCTCCAGCCGTAGGCCGGCCGTTTCGCCGCGCAGGAAGCGCTGGTAGCCGACGGCGGCGATCATGGCGGCGTTGTCGGTGCAATACTCCAGCGGGGTCAGGTGCAGGCGGAGCCCGGCCTCGTCGCAGGCGGATTGCAGGTCGGACCGCAAGGCCGAATTGGCCGCCACGCCGCCGCCGACCACCACGTTCTTGAGGCCCGCGTGCCGCGCGGCCGCCACCGTCTTGGCGACCAGCGTCTCGACGAGCGCGGCCTGGAAGCTGGCGGCGACGTCGGCCACCTGGCGCGGGGTCAGGTGCGCCACGGAGCCGTACTTTTGCCCCGCCCCGTACACATGGTACAGCACGGCCGTCTTCAGCCCGCTGAACGAGAAATTGAAGTGCGGCGTGTCGATCCAGGTGCGCGGGAAGCGAACCGCGCGCGGGTTGCCTTCGCGGGCCACGCGGTCGATCGCCGGGCCGCCGGGGTAGCCCAGCTCGAGGATCGCCGCCACCTTGTCGAACGCTTCGCCCGCGGCATCGTCGACGGTCTGGCCGAGCAGCGCGATGTCACAGTAGTCGCGCACGAGGTACAGCGACGTATGCCCGCCGCTAACGACCAGTGCGACGGCGGGCCACGGCGGCGGATCGTGCGCGAGCGCAGCGCTGGTGGCGTGGGCCTCGATGTGATCGACCGGGACGAGCGGGAGACCACACGTCAGCGCGAGCGTCCGCGCGGCCGTCACGCCGATCAGCAGCGATGAGACCAACCCGGGGCCGGCGGTCACAGCCAGCGCATCCAGATCGCGATATCCGACGCCCGCCTCCGCGAGCGCAGCCTCGACCAGCGGTGCGACCTGCTCGATATGCGCCCGGGCCGCAATCTCCGGCACCACGCCGCCGTACTTCGCGTGCAGCTTCACCTGCGAGCTGACCAGATTGGAGCGCACGTTGCGGCCGTCCACCACGACCGCGGCGGCGGTCTCGTCGCAGGAGGTCTCAAGACCGAGGATCGTGCAGGTCTTCACGTCGGGATCGTAGCGTCTGGCGGGAAACGCACCAAGCGCAGCGGCTATTCGTCATGCGCCCACGTGCCGCGCGTGACGCCGGCTGGGTGAAGAGCGCCCAATCGCCGGGCGACCGCCGGCGACCGGTCGGGCCGAGCCACGAGTTGCGTGTAGAGATCAAGCAGCTCGCCAACCTGCGCCGGCGTCTCCCGCAGCAGCTCGACACGGAAGTGGCGCAAGCCGGCCGCCTGCATCGCCGGCATCAGCTCCGCGGCGGACTGCACCGCGGCGTTGAACACCGTGTTGCGACCGCCCGCATCCGGCAGCACCGTGTGCAAGGCCCCATTGCGGTCGCGCAGTTGCACGTCGTGGCTGCGGCACGGCCAGCCGCAGTCGCCGCACCGCGCGCCGCCGGACAGGTTGGCGGCAAAGAGGCAATGGCGCGTGTGAAAAAGCGGGATGTGCTGGTGCACCACGACCTCCAGGCGCGCGGCCGGCACCCCTGTCAACAATTGGCGTAGTTGCGGCCAGTTGAGGTCGTAGCTCGCCGTGAGGCGCGTCAGGCCGTGTTCCGACAGCACTGTGGCGGTGATCTCATTGGTGACGTTGAGGGAGTAATCGCCGACCAGGGCGACGTGCGGCGCGTGCTGCCGCAGGTGGCACAGGCTACCCAGGTTGCGCACGAGCACGACATCCGGCCGCAGCCCGGCGACGTGGTCGAGCAGGCCCTCCTCACCGGGCATCAGGACGCGCGGCGTCGCGAGACCGATCGCGCGGCCGGCCGCCCGGGCCTGCTGAACCGCAAGATCGTACTCGCCGATGTCCCGGTAATCGCAATATACCGTCGTCAGCGGAACCGAACCGTCCGGCGGCGACCAACCGAGCGCGGCGGCGAGCTGCTCCGGCGTGCGAACCAGGACGTGCAATCGTGCGGGCTGGAGGCCACCCGTGTCCGTGGGAATTCCGCTGCGGAGGCGGTCCAGCGCATCCGCCTCAACGACCTGGTGCCGGGCGTGGCCTCGACGCTGCTCGAGCAGGCTCTCCACGGCGCGCCGCCGCAGGTCGTTGAGCACGCTCTTGGGCGCCATCCACGGCAGTGACGTCGCCGGGCCGTCGGAACCGAGCAGCTCGATCGTCGCCAGCTCGAACGGGGTGCCGCCGAGCCGGGCAAACTGCTCGCGGAGCAGGTCCACGGTCAGCGGGTGTTTCTGCGCCGCATGGAGGGCATCGTCGGGAGCCACGCGCGCCTCGTGCCCCTCGTCATCGCGAAGTTGAACGCATAGGCGGCCGTCCGCGTCGACGACCGCGCGAACGTGCACGGGAATACGCCGCACTACCACGTCGCGGCCGTAGCTGCCGGTCAAGCGGCGGCGCAGGGCGGGATCGTCGGTCTTCCAGACCTGGCAGCCGACGGCGATGGCGGCGAGGTTCACATCGCCGCGACCAAAGGTGAGCTTGACCCGTCGCCCAACTGGCGCCCGCTCGCGCGTACGGCGCGGCCCCGCGCTGCGGCTTGGGGCTCGCATGGCCGGTTCAACGGTGAAGATGCGGCCGCCCTGCTCGTCGCGCTCCGGGTGGCCCTCGTCGAACACGACGCCGTCACCCGGTTTGAGCAGTTCCGCCGCTCCGCCGGACTCGACCAGCTCGACGATCACGCCGTCGCCGGCCTGCGCAACGACGCGCCCGACGTGGAGCCCGCGGCTTTTCGGGAAACGCCCCTGCACCAGCCGCTGATGGTCGATCCCGTCCAGGAAGCCGTGCGTGAACCCGCGGGAGAAGCTCTGCGCGAGGCCGGCCTGCTGCTCATTGGACAGCGAGAACTCCCTGGCCGCCACGGCCGCGTCGATCGCGGCGCGATAGACCTGTGTCGCCGCGGCCACGTACGGGGCGCTCTTGAGGCGGCCCTCGATCTTGAAGCCGGCGATGCCGAGCGCGACAAGCTCGCGCACGCGGTCGTACGCGGCCAGGTCCTGGGGACTCAGCAAGTAGTCGCGGCCCGGCAGCGGGCGCGTCTGACCGTCCACCACGAGCTGATACGGCAACCGGCACGCCTGGCCGCACAGCCCGCGGTTGGCGCTGCGGCCCCACCACGCCTCGCTCGCCAGGCATTGCCCGCTGTACGACAGGCACAGGGCCCCGTGCACGAAGACCTCCAGCTCCATCGGCGTGGCTTGGGCAACCTGCGCCAACTCCGCCAGCGACAGCTCCCGCGCCACGATCACCCGGCGAATGCCCAACTCGCGGAGCCACTCGATTCCGCCCGCCTCGGTCTGCGTCATCTGCGTCGAAGCGTGCAGCGGCAGGCTAGGCGCGAGCCGGCGAATCAGCCGCGCCAGCCCCAGGTCCTGCACGATCGCGGCGTCCGCACCGGCCTCGGCCAGCGCGACCGCGTATTCGGCGGCCTGCGGCAGCTCCTCGGAGAAAACCAGCGTGTTGAAGGCCACGTACCCCTTGACGTTGCGGTCATGGAGGTAGCCGAGCACGGTCGGCAGCTCGGCGCACGTGAAGTTCGTTGCCCGCCGGCGGGCGTTGAAGCCCTCCAGCCCGAAGTAGACCGCGTCGGCACCGTTGGCAACCGCGGCGCGGAGGGCCTCCCAGTCGCCGGCCGGAGCCAGCAGCTCGGGGCGTCGCGCGCACGCCGCCTTCAGATCTGCAATCTCGCTCATGTGGCGCTCACGAACGTATCTTAGAACTTAGTGGGCCTAACAGAACCCCCCTCCCTCTCAGGGAGGGGTTGGGGGAGGGTCAAGACGCCCGGGTTTTGATAGGCGCTCTTGGAACTTATTCCGGCCCCGCCCCGCACCGACCATCAGCCGGTACGCATGTGAACTGAACCGCTCCTGCAAGCCGATGATGCGCTCGCGCACGACCGCGACGCACTGCTCGTCGTCCCATTCGGGATGCTCATGCGGATACAGCGCCTCGCCGTACGCCACCAGGATCGGGTGCGGCCTGGGCAGCGGCGCGGTCCGCGGCCAAGCTTCGAAAGCCCCCAGAATGACGGTCGGAACCACCGGGACGCGGGTCTTGCGCGCCAGCAGAACGACGCCCGCCCGCATCGGACCGATGCTTCCGTCGCGCGTGCGCGTGCCTTCGGGGAACGTGAGCACGAGCTTGCCGGCCTTGAGCCGCCGCAGGGTCTCTTTGATCGCCCCCATGTCCGCGGTGCCGCGTTTCACGGGAAACGCGTTGAGGTACCCGATCAGCCGGCGAAAGAGCGGGTGGCGGAAGAGGGTGTCGCGGGCCATGTAGTGGCACTCGCGCGGGATGGCGCGTGTCGCGAGGATGGGGTCGAGGAAGCTCTGGTGGTTGCTCACGAGCAGCACGCCGCCGCGCGCCGGCACGTGCCGCAGCCCCAAGACACGTCCGCGAAACATGAAGGTGCAGACCATCTGCGACAAGTAACGTGCGACGCGGTAGCCGCACCGCATGGTCGGTGGCGGCTCCGTCTCGACGCGTGGGTCCATCCGACGCTCGCTCATCGAGTACCTGGCCGGTACGGCAGCTCCGCCCCCTGCACCCTGCACCCCGAACCCTGAACCCTCAGTCCTGAATGCTCCCCGTGACCTGACTCAACCAGCCCGCATCCCGCAGGTGCGCGAGCATCGCGTCGAGCACCTCGGCGATCGACAGGTGGGTCGTGTCGATCTGGATCGCGCCCGGGGGCATCCGCAGCGGCGCGACGGGCCGCTGGCTGTCGGTGCGGTCGCGTTCCAGCACGTTGGCGAGCACCTGGTCGAAGGTCACCTCTTCGCCATCGGCCAGCAGCTCGTGGTAACGGCGCTCGGCCCGCTTCGTCGGGGCTGCATCCAGGAAAAACTTGACGTCGGCATCGGGAAAGGCCGCCGTCCCCTGGTCCCGCCCCTCTGTGACCACGTCACCCATGCGGGCCACGATCTCGCGCTGCTTCTGGATCAGCGCACGCCGCACGCCCGGCGAGCCGGCGATGAAGCGCGTGTGGTCGTTCACCCGCATCGAGCGAATCTCCTCGGTCACGTCGCGCCCGTCCAGCGTGACACGGATGTGCGTCGGCCCGGGGTCGAGCGCATACTGGCCCTGCTCCGCGACGCGCGTCAGGGCCGCCTCGTCGTGCAGGTCGACGCCCGTCTCGAGCGCGGCCAGCGTGACGACCCGGTACATCGCGCCCGTGTCGAGATACGGAATACCTAGCTTCGCGGCCAGCTTACGCGCCGCGGTGCTCTTGCCCGACCCGGCCGGTCCGTCAATCGTGATAATCACCGTTCGTGTTCCCGTGCGGCCTGATTGCTCTCCTGGCGACGACCCGCGATTATACGGGCCCGCGTCGCGGGCGGGTACGTCCGCGGCGCGGCCGGCCGTAGAGGAGAGCCACGATGGCCCGGGCGAAGACGATCCTGGTGGATTTGGACGGCGTGATTTGCACGGAGGAGACGTTCCCCGAGCGGCCCCTGGCCCAGCCGATCGCCGGCGCCCGCGCGGGGCTGCGCCGCCTGCGGGCCGCGGGGTACACCGTCGTCATCTATACCGCCCGGAGCTGGGGCGAGTACCGCGTCACGCGGCAATGGTTGGACGACCACGGCTTCGTGTACGACGGGCTGCACATGGGCAAGCCGGTGGCGGATATTTGGATCGACGACCGCGCCATCCGGTTCACGAACTGGCGGGACACGCTCGCCGCTGTGCGCGCGGTTTCCGCCCAAAAAGGTCGGGCAGGGGCAGGACGCTCTAGCACGCCACGGTGAAGAACTGATCCGTGCGGGTCATTTGGAGCAGGTGCCGGATGCCCGGGCTCACGCCGACCACGAGCACCTTGCCGAACCGCGGGCGGAGCACCTTGCCGAGCGCAATGAGTGAGCCGAGCTGGCGGCTGCTGACGGCGGAGAGATTCTGGAGGTTGATGCGGGCCGTGAGCGGGGCCTGCTCGGCGAGAGTGCCGGCCAGCCGTTCGGCCAAGAGCCGCTCATACTCGTCCGGCAATTGTGCCAGGATGTCCTGCTGCGAGCGGAGGGTGAACTCGAGCTCGTGGCCTTCACGCTGCAGGGCAAGCGGCGTCAGGTCGGGCAGCGCGGCGGGAAGGGGGTTCGACGTAAGTCTCTCCAAGGGCGCCACCTACTGGGCCTGGATTCGGCGGATGCGGCCCATGCGTGTATATTGCACCCAATCGGCCCGGCCGGTCAAGCGAAATCAAGGCCCCATTTGGAACGCGGTGATGAGCGCGACCCTGAGAATCCGCCGGCGGCCCGGGCTGGAGGACTTGCCCCTGCCACGGTACATGAGTGAGCACGCGGCGGGCCTGGACCTGCTCGCGGCCAATGACGAACCGATAACGGTTGCGCCAGGCGAAATCCGGCTGATTCCGACCGGGCTGTACGTGGAGATTCCGCCGGGGTACGAAGGGCAGGTGCGGGCCCGGAGCGGGCTGGCCCTGCGGCACGGGCTGATGCTCCCGAACGCGCCGGGGACGATCGACGCCGACTACCGGGGGGAGCTCCAGGTCATCGTGGCGAACTGCGCGCGCGTTCCATACACGATCGAGCGCGGGATGCGTTTCGCCCAGCTTGTTATCGCCCCGGTCGCACACGTCGAGGTGGTCGAGGTCGAGGGCTTAGCCGACAGTCGGCGCGGGACCGGCGGGTTCGGCCACACGGGACACTGAGGTCCATGCCAAAGCTACAACTCTGGATCGCACTGCTCGCCGCGGGAACCGGCCTGACCGGCTGTTTCAAGTGCCCGGAGCCGACCCTCCGACAGGAGGAACGCGGGCTGGTCTGCGTCTTCCCCGGCATCGGCGGCGGAGCGTGGTACCTGGACCAGGCATACCGGGCGTTCCGGGATGCCGGGGTGGACTCGGCCATCGTGATCCCCGAGTGGGACACCCCCTTCTACACCGCGCTGAAGCACTTGCAGGATTACGAGGCGAACCGGGCGCACGCCGCGCGCGTCGCCGAGCAGATCGTCGCGTATCGGCAGCGGCATCCCGTGCCGCCGATCGACCTGGTGGGGTACTCCGCGGGCGGCGGAATCGCGGTCATGGTGGCGGAGGCGCTGCCCGAGGATATCCACCTGCGCCGCGTCGTCCTGGTGCAATCCGCCGTCAGCCCGACCCACGACCTGGACCCGCTGCTGCGGCGTGTGGATGGGGAGCTGATTAATCTGTATTCGCCGCTGGACTGGTTCGTGCTGGGGTGGGGCACCAACACCTTCGGCACGGTCGATCGCGCGCACACGGAGTCCGCGGGCAAGATCGGCTTCGACCTGCAGCGCGCGGCGGTGGACGAAACGCTGCGTGCAAAGGTCGTGCAGCATGGCTGGACGGCGAACATGATCTGGGCGGGTCACTTCGGCAACCACGCCAGCATTCTGGGCTACGCGTGGAACCGCAAGTACGTGGCCCCCTACCTGCTCCCCGACGGCGCGGCGACCGCGTGTGGTCACGGCCGCGTCAGTTCCTCGACGTCCGCGTCGGTCAGCCGATAGACCAGCATTGAATACCCCACCCGGTCATCCGGCTGGCGGTCGCGCAGCCGGGCTATCAGACGCTTGGGGCGCAGGGCGTCGTACTCCTGAACGATCTGCTCCCGCTGCTTGCGCCGGTCGGGCGTCTCGTCCGGCGGGGGCCGCTGGGCCGCAATCTCCGCGAACTGCCCGAACGTCTGCCGCGCCCGGACCGACCAGAAGTCGGGCCGCACCTCCACGTCGTACGCGCCAACAAGCTGCGTCACGCTCGTTATATATGTGCCGGCGGTTAGCGCGGCGCTCGGCTCAAAGCCGAAGAAGCTCGGCAGGGCCGTGCAGTTGAGGTACTTCGTCGGCAGCGCGCTGCCGAAGTAGGCCAGTTTGATCGGTTCCGCCGGGTGCGCCCGCGCGTACGCGGCCAGCCGCAGCAGGTCTTGCCCCCAGTCGATGTTGCTGTCGACGAGGAAGCGATAGCCACGCGACGGCCCCCCGCTCAGCTCGTTGAAGTACGCCAGATAGTGCGGGTGAATCCAGAGCTGCGCGCCGAGCAGCCACACGAAAGCGGCCCCGACCAGCCACCGGCCGACGCGGTGGCTCAGCCACACGGCACACGCACTGGCCAGCACGAAAAACACGGGATAGAGCGGCAGCAGGTGGCGGTGACCGATGTTCACACGGCCGTTGATGGCGTAGCCGCCGTAGATCGCCGCGAAAACGATCAGCCCAGCCAACAGGACGGGATCACGGCTCCGCGCGCGACGCAGAACCAGCGCGACGATGCCGGCCGCGAGCAGCAACTGCGTCGCCAGCGGTGTCTTGAGGGCGAACGCGATGGGGAAGTAGCTCCGCCAACCGGTATCCGAGTACGCCCCCATTAGGTACGCCTCGTGCTGGCCGACCAGGAACAGCGTGCGCGCCAAACCGAACAGGTACCCTTCCGGCAGCAAGCGGGTTCTGGCCACCCATTGCAGGAAAGGCGCCAGCGGGCGCGGCGTGCCATCGGGGTTCCGCAGCGCAATCTGCCAATCGTTGATGACCACGTCCTTCGCGCGTTTGAGCTGCGCGATGGCGGTCGGGTCGGCGTCCGGCGTGAGCGGCGCGAGAATCGTGACGTGCCAGCGATACCCCGTCCAGATGCCCGCCCACACGGCCAACCCCAGGAACAGGCTGACGCCCAGCACCAGGGCGGCGCGATCCCGGCGGCGGGTCAGCATGCGCATCGGTTCGTGCGGAGCGGTCCGGGCCGCAGAACGCTGCCCTGTCGGGACTTCGATCGGACGGCGTCCGAGCACGGCCCACACGGCCATGACGCCCAGCGCCGGTACGACGAGCGGCCACGAGAACTTGGCGAGACTGGTGGCGGCCAAGGCCAGTACGGCGGCCAGCAGCCGCGGCCACGCCGCCCGCCGCAGCAGCAAGCTGAACGTCAGCAGGGTCAGCGCGGTGCCCAGAGTGATCGGCATGTCGGTCGTGATCAGCCGGCCGTGCGCCAGCAGGGTCGGCGACAGAGCCGCCAGCACCAAGGCCAACAACCCCGCCACCGGGCCGAAAAGCGTGCGGGCCGTGGCGTACACCGTCAGGCACGTGGCCAGCAGGAGCACAACCATCATGTAGCGCCCGGCGACCACCAGACGCTGACCGTCGTTGAGCTCGAACAACCACTCGACGGCGAACTGCGCGGTGCGCGCATCCTGCCAAGCCTCGTTGTCAGGCCCCGGCCAGTTGTAGTGCATGAACAGCACCGGCAGGGCCGCCCACATGCGGCCCAGCGGCGGGTGATCGGGCGACAGCCGATAGTCCGCGTTCCGCCAGGCGTTGACGCCGGCCACCAGGTGGAACGGCTCGTCGAACGTGACGCTGTCGGAGCGCAGCGACGTAACGGCTCGGAAGGCGGTGAAGAGCAGCAGCGCGGGAACGACGACGCGGTGCAGGCGCGCGTCGGCCAGCAGCGGCACACACGGCCTGGATCCCAAGGGGCGAGGCATGAGACGCCCTACGTGTGCCCAACAGAACACCCCTCCCTCTCAGGGAGGGGCCGGGGGAGGGTCAAAGATGCTCGAGTTTTCATGGGCGCTCTAACGCTGAAGCCGCTCCTCCACCCAATCGCACAGCGGGTCGAGACCTTCGTTCCGCAGCGCGCTCACCGGCCACACCGGGCGCGGCGTGTCGAGCGACTCGCGCAGTTGGCGTACCGTGATGTCGGCACCCGGCAGGTCCGCCTTGTTGACCACGAAGCCGGTCGCGATCTCGAAGACGCCAGCCTTGACGAACTGGATCGCGTCGCCGGCGCCGGGCATGACCAGCAACAGCACTTCGTCCGCCAACGTGCGCACGTCGGTGTCGTTCTGCCCGGCCCCGACCGTCTCCACGAGCACGACGCGGTGACCGACGGACCCGAGCAGGCGTGCGATCTCGGCACAATGCGGCGCGAGGCCGCCGGCCTGGCCGGCTGAGGACAAGCTGCGTACGAAGAGTCCTTCGTCGGGCTCGGCGGGTATCATTCGCAGGCGATCGCCCAGCACCGATCCTCCAGTTATCGGACTCGTCGGATCGACCGCGACAACCGCGACACGGTGCCCACGGGCCCGCAAGTGCTGGGCAAGCTTGCCGATGAAGGTACTCTTGCCAACCCCAGGTGAGCCCGTAATTCCAATAGTCACAAATGCTTGTGAATGATCGGATGCTCTCTTCAGGTGGTCCGAGTGACCCTCGCTAAGTAGCGTCAGCGCTCGGGAAAGACCGACCGGCGTGTTCAGATCGGGAGCGATTCCGGATTGCTCCAGCCGCGCCCGCCGCCGCTCCGCCAGGCCGCGCACGGCGTCGATAATCACTCGCATCGGCGTCCCGGGGTTGAAGATGCCGTCAATCCCGGCCGCGCGCAGGGGGGCGTGGTCCTCCTCGGGGATGATCCCGCCGACGATGAGGGGCATGTCGGGCAGGCCGGCCTCGGTGCAGCGCCGCCGCAGCTCGGGCATGATCGTCAGGTGCGCCGCCGACAGCAGGCTGACGCCGACGACATCCACGTCCTCCTGAACGGCGGCCTGGACGGTCGTGCCCGGCGTTTGCCACAGGCCGGTGTAGATGACCTCCATCCCGGCGTCACGCAGGTTGCGGACGATCAGCTTGACGCCGCGGTCGTGGCCGTCGAGTCCGATTTTGGCGATGAGCACGCGCACGGGACGAGGCATAGGTCCTCCGCCTTGGGTGTCTCGTGGAGCAGAACGCGAGCGTCCCAACCCAGTGGGGCGGGCGTCCCAACCCAGTGGGGCGGGCGTCCCTGCCCGCCCGTCGAAGGTACTTGAAGAGGCCGGCGTTGACAAGCACCGCGGGACCGCGGACGAGGCCTTTCAATTCTCGGCCGTGCGCGCGTTCGGTAGTGCGAAGTTGAACTTCGCACTACCCACCTGTGCAACGAGGCCCGGCGCTGCGGCAGAACTGAAAGGCCCTGGGACCGCGGACGAGCAAACCGCTTTCCGCCCCTCACGCCCCCCGCGCCCGCACCCGATACCGCTCGCGGTCCGCGAAATAATCCACCGCTCGAAACCCCGGATATATCCGCGCCCGATGCGGCGTTCCGGCCGGAATGAAGTGGGTATCGCCGCGCGTGTATGTCCGCGTGTGGCCGCCGATGGTCAGGTCGATCTTGCCGTCAATGACCACGCCCCACTGACTGCCGTGTGAATGCTCCGGGACGGTCACTTCAACATCCGCTTCGTTGAACGACACTTGCCCCGCGTCGCTTTGCAGCAGCCACCCCCGCAGCCCGTCGTAAGGCAGGTCCGCTTCCGGCAGCCCCCGCACAAAGGCCGGGAATTCCGACGATTCCATAAAGCCAACTCCTTTCGCTACGGCAAGAATGGCGCACGATGCGCTGCTGCCGGCGGGAGGGCGAGGCTCCTGCCGAGCCGCGACTCGCCGGGGGGGCTCGCCCGCGCCGCTCAACCCAGCTTCGCTGAGTCCACCCGAAACCGCAAGCGGACCTGTCCCGTCCAGCGTGATGCCGCGCGCCGTCGCCCGCCACGACCATCCGCCCCGGCCGGCCCGCCCCGAGCAGGCCGACCGAGCCTCCCCACGCCGCACGCCCTCCAGCGTCATGCCGGAACGGCGCCCGTTGTTGCGGCCCCGCCGCGCAGTACAATGGGCCGTAAGAGGGCCTCTCGTACATGTCCGACGCACGACGCGAGGGACCCTCCCATGTTTCACGGTGAGACGGGCAGCGGCTCTCCGGCCCCGGCGTACCGGGCGGGCTCGACCGCCAGCCAACCGCGAGCCGAGTGACATAATGGCCATGACGAAAGCGGAAATGGCGAGCCACCGCGGGGAATACCAGCTTCTGATGGCAAAGGTGCGATCAGCCCAGCAGGAAGGGCTCTACTCCGATGCGGTGAAGCTGGCCCTTTTGTCCTGGGAGCACATCGATGGAATGATGCAGCACGCGCGCAAGTACGAAGACAGGGAATTCGGGAGCATCGACGCCATAGATGTCGTTCTCAAGTATGCGCCGCTCCTATTCGACTTTCAGAGCCTTCGTGCACTGGAAACGCTGCTCAAGAACGAGCGTCGAATAGAGCGCGATACGTCGGAGAACCTGACCGACAACCTCGCCACAGCCCGAGCGCTGATGTGGGACGCCCATCGCTTGTGGGACCACCTCGAGCAACACCCGGACGCGAGGCAGGACGAACTCCGCACGATGCTCGGGGGCGACCAGGACCGCTGGCGCTCGCTGGCCGAAGCGTGGGACAAAATGTGCCTCGTCCGCCGAACGCCGGAGGCGAACTCCTACCGCTTGACGCTGTGTACGCACTTGGATGAGGTCGTCGCGGCCAAGTGCTGTTCGTGCGGCACGGTCGCCAAGGCTCCCAAGGCCACATTCCTCGAGAACCTGACTTGCGCCGCGTGTGGGAACATGTCCGTCTTCGTCATCCTCTGCAACGCGGTTGCCACCGACACGAAGGAGTGACGAATGGCATATTTGGTCCTTTCCCTCGCGGGAATGATCGCTGGTGGAGTCTGCGTCTTTCTCGCGTTGGAGGCGAAACGCGTGCGCCTGGCGCTACAGAAGCGCCAGCAGGCCGCGCGAGAGCAGAAGATCCGCGACACCGTCGAGGGAATCAAGGTCAGGCAGCAGCAGGCCACACACGCACTCGATGCCAGACGACAAGAGCTGGACCAACTGGCTGCGCGCGCAAAGGCAGAGCAGACGGCCCGACAGCAAGAGCTCGACCACCAGATCGCACGTCTGCAGATGGAACGGGCGGACTTCGACGCACGCGTCGTCTCCTACGGAGAGCTGTCTGCCGAGAACGCTCTTCTCAAGCGCGATCTTCACAACATCGACGTCACCGTCCGCAAACTCCAGCTGGATCGGGAACTACAACGGCAAAGCCAAGAGACGCTCGACCAGAGGAGCAAGGAGCTTGCCAGCCGTTACCTGAAAGACACCGTCAAGTGGATCAGCGCCTCGCTCACGTCCAACAACTTCGCCAATTCGAAACAGCGCCTGCAGGACGCCATCGTCCGGTGCCGCGACATAGGCTATGACGTGTCACGCGAAGAGGAGGCGACCCTGCTGGCAGACCTGAAGACGCTGTTCGAGAAGGCCGTTCGCGCTGCCTTCGAACGCGAGGAGCAGGCTCGCATCAAGGCCCAAATCCGTGAGGAGCAACTCCGGGAGAAGGAGGTCGAGCGCGAGCTCCAGCAGTTGGAGCGCGAGCGCGCGGCCATTCGAGCCGCCTTGGACAAGGCCCTTGCGGAAGCGAAAGACGAGCACAGCGCGGAGGTCGAACGGCTCAAGGTCCGCCTCGCCGAAGCAGAGGCCAATCATGAGCGGGCCATCTCCCAGGCACAGCTTACGAAGTCCGGCCACGTATATGTGATCTCCAACATTGGCTCTTTCGGCGAAGGGGTCTTCAAGATCGGCCTGACGCGGAGGCTTGAGCCAATGGACCGGGTCAAGGAACTTGGTGATGCTTCGGTGCCGTTCCCGTTCGATGTGCACATGATGGTTTCCGCGGATGACGCTCCCGCCTTGGAGAACGCACTGCATCGGACGCTACACAAGCTGCGCCTCAACAAGATCAAACCCCGGAAGGAGTTCTTCAAGACCGACATCGAGGCCATCCGCCGGATCGTCGAAGAACACCACGGCGAAGTGCAGTACGTTGCGACCCCGGAGGCCCTCGAATACCGTCAGAGCTTGACCATTTCGGACGAGGACTCTGAGTTCATCGAGAGCGTCTACGAAAAGCTGCCCGCGGAAGGCGCACACGACGCCGATGATGAGTAATCGCGCCGCCCGCCCCTTCCGTCAACCTCCGCGCCGCCCTCGTCCCCTGGCTGAAAGCTGATAGCTGAGAGCCGATAGCTTTCCTATCAACTCGTTACTCGCTCTTCGCCACTCATAATCGCGTTTCCCCGCCAATCTCCGCCCGTCCGTCCCTCCGCGCCCTCCGTGCGGTCGTCTTCTGTTTGCCGCTGGCCTCTGCGCACTCGCCTCGCCGTTTTTTCCTGTCCGGGATGCTAGGAGTAATCCTGTGTCTTCTCGGTGCCTCTGTGTCTCCGTGGTGGTTTTTCCGCCAGAATCCGCCCATCTCCGCCAGCCACCAGCAACGTCGGGATTTCTCCGTGCTTTCCGTGTCTCCGTGGTGCATACTTGAG
>CAIWOY010000117.1 GCA_903914415.1 uncultured Phycisphaerales bacterium
AGGCGCTGGACTGGGTACTCAAGGCGAAGACGGCCGGCCAGGCGCTCTCGGTCGGCCTCGTCGGCAACATCGCCGACGTGCTGCCGGTCCTGCTGCAGCGCAACATCACGCCCGACGTGCTCACCGACCAGACCTCCGCGCACGATCCGCTCAACGGCTACGTGCCCAACGGCATGACCTACGAGGCCGCGCTCGAGCTGCGCCGCACGAATCCGGAGCGGTACGTCGAGCAAGCGTTCCGCACGATGGCCGACCACATGCGGGCGATGTTGGAGTTGAGCCGCCGGGGGGCCATCACGTTCGACTACGGCAACAACCTGCGCGGCCACGCGAAAGAGGCCGGCGTCACCGACGCGTTCGAGGTCCCCGGCTTCGTCCCCGAGTACATTCGGCCGCTGTTCTGCGAAGGCTCCGGGCCGTTCCGCTGGGCGGTGCTGTCGGGCGACCCCGCCGACCTGCACGCGACCGACAAGGCCGTGCTGGCGACGTTCCCCGAGGAAGAGCACCTGTGCCGGTGGATTCGCTTGGCCGCCGAGAAGGTCGCGTTCCAGGGCCTGCCGGCCCGCATCTGCTGGCTGAAGTACGGCCAGCGGGCCAAGATGGGCAAGGTCTTCAATGACCTCGTGCGAACCAGCAAGGTCTCCGCTCCGATCGTCATCGGCCGCGACCACCTCGATTGCGGTTCCGTCGCGTCGCCGAACCGCGAAACCGAGGGCATGAAGGACGGCTCCGACGCCATCGCCGACTGGCCGATGCTCAACGCGATGAGCAACGTCGCCTGCGGCGCGAGTTGGGTCTCAATCCACCACGGCGGCGGCGTGGGCATCGGCTATTCGCTCCACGCCGGCATGGTCATCGTCGCCGACGGCACCGCGGAGGCGGAGAAGCGCCTGCAGCGCGTCCTCACGGCCGATCCGGCGACGGGCGTGATGCGTCACGCCGATGCGGGGTACGAGCAGGCGCTCGAGGTGGCACGCACCAAAGGCGTCGACGTGCCGGGTCTGCTTTCGTAGCCCGCACCGAGAGTTTCGCGGCTGGGCAGGGCGGAGTTCGCTCGCAGCGGTGTTCGCTACTGCTCGCGGCTCGGACTCCCCCGCGACTACCCGCGGCTCAGGGGAAGATCAACCGCAGCCCGCTGGCCGCGAGCAGCGTCTGAAACGCGTAGCGCAGCCAGCGCACCGGCAGCCGATGGGCGAGGCTCGCGCCGCACCAGCCGCCCACCATCGCCCCCGGCGCCAGCCACAGCGTTAACCACCAGGCCACATGATGGAGCGGCGGGTCGTTCGCCACGTACGCCAGCTTCAGCGTCATCCCCAGCGACGACGCCGCGCCGACCGCGATGATCATCACCATCGACGTCGCAATCGCGTTCCGCAGCCGCACGCCCAGCAGCAGCGTCTGCGCCGGAACCGCCCACACGCCCCCGCCGATGCCCAGCAGCCCGGCGATGAACCCCGACGGCAAGCCGACCAGCAGCCCGATGCGACCCCGCCGCCGGTTCGGCACCGGACACGCGCTCGTCAAGTGCGGCTCCCCCTGCCGCGACCGCCATTCCTGGAACAAGCTGATGAGCACCACGAGTTCGAGGAACGCGCCGAAGATGCGTTTCAGCTCGCGCGTGCCCTCGCCGAGCAGCGTGCTGCCGGCCAGCACCCCGCCCACGACGCCGACCAGCGCGAGCGGGACGATCCCCGGCAGCAGCGGGAAAATCACCGCCTTGGCCCGCGTGTGCCGGATGGACGCCGGGATGGCGAGGATCATCGCGGTGCTGATCGACGCCAGGTTGTACGCGTGGAACGAGTCCGGCCCGAAAGTGTTCCCGAGAATAAACGTCATCGCCGGGATCATTACGATCCCGCCGCCGACGCCCAGCATCCCACCCATCCCGCCCGCGATCAGCCCGATCGCAAGCAATTCGAGCACGGCCGTCAGGGTGAAATCCGCCGGCATCGTGGCCCGCTAGCCCGCCGCCGCCTTCGACTTCTTGAGAATCTCGTCCACGCGGGCCTTCAGCGCGGTCCAGCGTTGTTCGAGGTTGGCCGCATGCCCTTTGAGGAACTCGATTTGTCGCTCAGCCGCCGCACGTTGTTTGGCGTCGGCCGAGGCCTCCACGCCGGCCTGTTTCTCCGCCTGCTTCAACTCCGCCCGCGCCTTTTCCAACGCGGTCGCGAGGTTTTTGACAGCCGCTTCGAGTTGCTTGCGGAGATAGGCCCGCTGATAGGTGTGATGGCGCTGGGCTCGATCGTCCTGGCCCGACGGGCGCGGCGCGGTCAATCCCGCCTCCGCACGCCGCATGAACTCCGCCCGGCGCTGCTGCAAAAGTGCCTGCACGTCGCCGTAGGCCTGAGTGAATTGCTGGTGGCGCGCGGGATCCTCGAACGCCAGCGTCTGCGCCTGTGGATCGGGCTTTGCGGCTGATTCCTGCACGAGCTTGAGAAGCCGCTGGTGCGTCTGGGGCGACTCTTCGAACCCGGTAAGCGACTGGCGGACGTCGGCGTCCAGCCCCGGCCCCGGCAACGCCAGCGCCTGCCAGACTTGTTCGATGAACCCGGCCTGCCGGTCGCCGGAGAGGTTCAAGCTCGGCGGAACCTCGGCTATTGTCTTCCGCAACCCGTCGAGCAACTCCTGGCGCTTGGTGTGCCCTTCCCCCAATAGCTTGGTCAGCTCGTTCACCTGCCCGGCAACCGCGTTGGGATCCTGCCAGCGTGGATCGGCCGGGTCCCAAAGCGTGTCGACGTTCTGCCAGGCCAACAGGGCATTCAGTTCCCCCCGCAATTTGGCGTCCGCGCGCAGGACGTCGTCCACGTACTTCTGCCCTTCCGGCCACGCGCGCTTCACCTCCCCCTGCACCCGGGCATTGCGGAAGTAGTACAGGATCGCGTCCGGGTCCGCGGGCAACTTCGGCCGGCACCCCGCCGCCGCGCCCGCCACAGCGAGAAAAGCCACGAAAATGGAAAGTCGTTGCCGCAACTCAAGACCTCCCGTTACCCGCCGACCAGCACGTACTGGTACACCATCAGCGCAATCCCCATCAGGGCCGCACCCGCGATGACGCCCGCACAGATCGGCTCCTGGTTCTGCACGACTACCTTGTTCATCCGCGCCTCGGGCGACCGCCAGATCTGCTCGATCACCCAGAACACGAACGCCCCGAACGCCATCGCCAGGCACGTGTTGAACTGAATCACGAATGCCAGCCCGAACCCCACGCCCGAGATCGGGAACTTGCCCTTCGTCAGCATCTTCACGATCTCGAGCCCGATGCCGATCAGGATGCCGATGCCCGCCGCCCAGATCGCGGTCGTCGGCAGCATCCCCAGCCCCTCCGTCAATATCTCCGCGACCGCCTTCCAGATCGCCGCCCCCGGCATCGCGAACTGCTCGCTGATCAGGTTGTCCGGGTTGCCCCGCAAGAACAGCGGATAGAACACCAGCGCCGACGCCAGCGCCCCCGACACCGCTCCCACGCAGTGCCCGAGCGCTTGCAGCCGCGGCTTGCCGCCCAGCATGTACCCCGGCTTGATGTTCATCAGCAGGTTCGACGAGTGGCTGG
>CAIWOY010000118.1 GCA_903914415.1 uncultured Phycisphaerales bacterium
AACTTATGGTCTAAATCACCGTGCGTGAAACCGCGGCGCCGAGCCGAGCCGGCGTGTCCTCACGCCGGTTCGGCGGGCTGAGGACAGCCCGGCTCTGTTGCGGCATTGCGCACGGTGATTCAGTCCAGGAACTCCTTGACGCGGTCATAAAGCTCCGGCTCCTGGGTCTTGAAAGCTTCTCTGGTCTTGAACTGGTAGGCCTTCTCCTGGCCGTCCGCGGACGTCTTGACGTGGATGGTGCCGTCGTCGTCCACGTTGACGACCAAGGTCTCCGCGCGGCCGGGACCGGCCTGGGCCTGCACGTGCACGCGGGCCTTCTCCACGGCCTGGCGGGCCTTGTCCAGCGCCTCGTTGTAGTGATCCACCGCCTCGTTCTTCGCTTCCTGTGCCCGCTGGAGGGTGTGCTCGAGCTTGCTGCGCACGTCGATCTGGAACTGTTTCTGCAGTTTGCTCGCACGGTCGGGGGCGGGGTGCGCCATGTAGAAGACGTTGCCGCGCGCCTCGGGTGCATGGCGGGCGTAGATCTCGAACGCCTTCGGATCGCCTTCCTTCAGCGCGTCCGCGTCGTCATACGTCGCGGAAGTCTCCTTGCCGTCGGCGTCGGTGCGGGTCACTTCGATCTTCCCGTCGGTGAAGCGATGGATCGCGGTTTTCTCTCCGTCCTCGTTCACCTGCAGGTTCAACTCGATCTGAACGTCCCGTTCCTCAGCAGTGCCCGCGGACGTGTCCGGGCAGTACTTGTTGAACAGGTCCGGCGTGCACCACTTGAAATCGAGCGACCCGAGCTTGTTGAGAACATCCGGTACGCCGTTGAGCGCCCCCAGGTCTTCGAGATTCCATTGTCCGTTCGGGCCGAGCCGCAACATCCGTCCGTGCATTTGCAGCGCGTCGCGCGCCAGGGCGTCCTCGGGCTCCGGGTACTTGAGCTCCATGCCGTCTTCGGTCGGGCGCGTCACGGGCGTGATCTGCACCTGGCGCTCGGCGGCCTTGCGCAGCAGGGTCAACGTGAGCGACTTGCCGGCCTCGACTTTGCCGATGGTGGCGGTCAGGTCCTGCGGCTGGTTCACTGGCTGACCGTTGCAGGCAACGACGACGTCGTACTGCTCGAGCCCCGCCTGGTCAGCGGGGCTGCCTTTCACGATGTTTCCGATCATGACGCCGCGCTCGCCGAGGTGGGCCGCGAGCGGGGCGGGCACCGCGCTGATCCGCACGCCGATCCAGACTTTCGGCAGGTCGGCCCCGCCGCTTTTCTGGATGATGATCTGACGCTGGCAATGAGACGGGGCACCGGTAGGCTCATCGATCGACTCCGCTTCCACATCGCTGTCCGAGCCGGCCTGCGCGCGGATGACAATGACGTGCTTCTGCGGGCCGGCTTCGTCTGCCGCCAGCGCCTGCCCCGCGGCACACTGTCCTGGCATGAGTGCGATAAGACCAAACAACAGAGCGAACATGGCGCTCTCCTAATCAGAAGTCTCTGTGCACGCCGATCACGTGCGTACGGACGTGATCGACCTCGATAACCATGAAAGTCCCGGGCCGATCGCCCGGGATGACGATCCAGTTGCGCTGCGTCCCGCGCACGCGCAGTTGCGGGCGCTCATAGGCCGACGGAATCGGTGTCACCTCATCGGCCGGCGGCGGCGACGACGCGAACCAGGACGGCGCCAGGCTCGCTTGCGCCGGCGCCGAGCTGGCCGGACGGGCCGGCCCGGCCTTGGGCGGCGTGGGGTGCAGCCAAGCCAGGGCGGCGAGGCACGCGGCGGCGGTGACGATCAGGCCCTGACCCACCCGGCCCCACCGCGACCGGAACGGGATGATGTGCCAAGTGCGTCGGGTGGCGCGGCGCAAGGCGTCGCCGAGCGCCTTGTCCAGCGTGCGAAGCTCGTCGAACAGCGCCCGCGCCTGCGGGTCGTTGCGCAGCCGGGACTTCAGCAGCTTCCGCTCGTCCGACGTGCACTCCCCGTCCAGGGCACGCGAAATCAGGTGTTCCAGCTTTTCCAGTTCGGGGTTCACGGCTCCACCTTGCCTTGCAACATCTCCCGCAGCAATCGGCGGGCTCGCACCAACCGCGTCTCGACCGACTCGACCGGCATGCCGAGCGTTTCGCCGATCTCCGCGTAATTCCAGCCTTCCAGGTGCCGCAGCACGAACGGCTCGCGGTAGATCGCCGGCAACGCCTGCACGGCCCGCAGCAGCGTCTCGTGCAACTCGTCTCCGGCGGCTGCCGAAAACGGGCCGCGACCTCGTCGGTCACACACCGCCTGGCCGTCCAATGTCGCCGCCAACTCCCGTTGCCGGCGCCGGGCAATGCTGGCGTCGATCGCCGTATTGCGGGCGATCGTGTACAGCCACGCGCGCAGCCGCTGCGGATCCTCAAGCGTGCCGAGTTGCTCCCAGGCGCGGGTCCAGACCTGTTGAGCGACATCCTCTACGAGGTCCGCGCGGCCGGTAACCGCGTAGATGGCACTGCGCACCCACGACGCGTGCTCGCGCACGAGGCGGTCGGCCGCGGCCCGGTCGCCCTGCCGCGCCTCTGCGACGAGCTGCCGCAATGAC